>NZ_CAJAXH010000076.1 GCF_903946935.1 uncultured Thiodictyon sp. | reverse complement strand
GAGCACCTGTACACCAAAGTTCTTTTCCAGGATTCCGGCCAGCGCGTCGCGGAACGCCTTCTCCGATTGCAGACCCCAGCGCGACCCCAGCGCGCCGATGCTGCGGTCATGCCGCTGCGCCTGGGCCATGATCTCCTCGTGCATCAGCTTGAATTCCTCGCGTTCCTCCGCTTGATGCGCGTCCCACTTGCGGTTCTGCTCGTCCCACTTGCGGGCGCTCTCCTCCCGGTCGCGGCGCAGTTCAGCTAAAAGTTCGAAGAACCGGTCCTCGGTGGCCGCCCGCCCGGCATATTCCCGGCGGGTCAAATCCAGAATATACCCGCGCAATTCAGGGTCCGTGCGCATTATTTCCGGCAGCTCACGTCTGATCGTATCTTTAAGCGATTGGGTATTCATCTCGGTTTCAAGCCAAACTGTAGGTTGCTGTTTTGGCCTTGATCGCAACTCCAGCCATCGATTTTGGCCGCAGCCACTCGCGGCTGGGGGCCGCGCCTACGCGTTCAAGGGCGGTCTGCGCTCGACGAAGGCTATCAACGGGGGACAGGAATCGTGGTCAAGGCCGGTGCAACGGGGTCATTCATGACCAAGAGCTCAGGGTGAGCAGACGGCTTTTCATTTCATGCCGCCTCCTCACTGCGGCTAAGGTGGTCACCCGTCAGTTGGTAGATTTCACCCGTCGCGGGACACCGCGCTTCGGCCTGGCCCTGCACCGACAGGTCGAGGCGTTCGCCATGCCGGCTCATCCAGCCGATCTGACGGGCCGGGACGCCAGCTATCAGGGCGTAGGGTTTGACGTCTTTCGTGATGACTGCACCGGCGGCAATGAAGGCGTATTCACCCAGGGTGGCTCCACAGACGATGGTGGCGTTGGCTCCGATGGTGGCGCCCCGCTTCACCAGGGTGCGGCGGTATTCGTCTTTGCGGATGACGGCCGAGCGTGGATTGTAGACGTTGGTGAAGACCATGCCGGGGCCGCAAAAGACGTCGTCCTCCAGGGTGACCGCGTCATAAATGCTGACGTTGTTCTGAACCTTGCAGTTGTTGCCGATGAGTACATCGTTACCCACAAAGACGTTTTGCCCAAAGGAGCAGCGCTCGCCGATGCGGGCGCCGGCGCAGATATGGACCCAGTGCCAAACGCGGGTGTCGGCGCCAATCTGGGCGCCGTCATCGACGACGAAATCGGGGACAGACAACGAAATCGGGGACAACCGAAATCGAGGACCCGAAATCGGGGACAGACAAGGACCGAAATCGGGGACGACCGAAATCGGGGACAGACAACGTTTAATTGCGGAGGGAGCGGACGTTTCGTCATCGGAGAATAACACGTCGTTGGAGAGGCCCTCAGGTCCCCGACTCGGCGGCATCGATCATCGTTGCGACCTCGCCCTCTATTCTGCGTATCGGTATCGGCTGAGAGAGTGCCGTCCGTGCCCCGGCTTCCGGCGTCCCGGCCGGAATGACGATCACTGCCCTCGCAGTCAGGCCAATCGACCGCGAGCGCCACAGGGTCCATCCGCAAGACGCGACGCCTTTTTGCGAGATCGCGCCGCACTGGGGTGCGACGCTCCCAGTGGCCGGCTCGATGATCGCGGCCCGACCGCCCGCTGGCCTCTGTGCGTATGGAGTGGCTGAAAGATTGCCATCCCTTCATAACGCTGCCACCTCCAGCGAGTCGCCGTAGGTCTCGATTCCCAGTCGCTCTGCCACCGGGCGCGCCCGCGCATCGATCATCGGCGAGATCACGATCAAACGGTTGGCGATACGCTGGTGTCG
>NZ_CAJAXH010000075.1 GCF_903946935.1 uncultured Thiodictyon sp. | reverse complement strand
TCCGACATCCAACTCGGCTTCATGATCCACCTCGGATAATTTGCTTAACTCTTGCATAAATTATAGACAGTCAACGGAAAAAAAATAAAAAAAATTTATTATAATTCAATTTGTCCAGATGCCATATTATTCTGCTATACCGATCGCGCGTTGAAGGCCGCCGAGTCCGGCACCATCGGCAGGGACAGCAAATATGACGAGGCGTATCTGATCCATCAGGTCGCTGGCGTGACCTATAAGACCAAGATCTCGACCTTGCGCGGAGACTATCCCAAGCCGGACGGCTCCATCGGCAACCGGCTGCGGCCATGGGAGAGCCAGGATTTTATCCCGCGCCCCGATGACCTGCTGCGGGAACGCCTCTATTGCATTGAATGGATGCGACCAAAAGAGACTGGCAAGACCTTCGACTACCAATTTCGGAGTGTGACTGACGAAGACCTTGAGCGGGAGGCTAGTGTCGCGTCCTATGTTGCTAAGCATATTGCGAATTGGCAGGGGAAAGGTTGGGTACCCAATATGCGAATTGAGGTCGGCGGGCCGCCGCGTTTTCAGGGTTTGGATTTGGTCAAGAGCAGGGGTTGGACACATTGGCAACATGTATTCAACTCCCGGCAACTTATGTTGGCAGGTCTTGTCAACGCGCTTGGCGATGTGCGAGAGAAATTCGGGCTAGCTCAACTGCTCAATTACAACTCCCGGTTATGTCAATGGCATAACGGTGGCGGCGGGGGAGGTCTCGTAACGGGCACCTTTTATAATCAAGCACTAAATACATTCTACAATTATGGTTGTCGTGGAAGTAAGTATGGCCTCCCATTTATTGAAGTGGGGTATGATTCCTTTCCAATTGAAGAAAGATTAAGTATTGAAATTCGCGGTATACCAGCGCATCAAGTGACTGGAGAGAGCCAAGTCTTCGTAACCGACCCGCCCTACGGAGATGCGGTAAAATACGAAGAGATTCTTGATTTCTTCATCGCCTGGCTGCGCAAGAATCCGCCACCAGAATTCGCTGGCTGGACCTGGGACAGCCGCCGTTCACTTGCCATCCAGGGCGAAGGCGAGGAGTTCCGCCGGCAGATGGTCGCGGCCTATCGGCGCATGGCCGAGTGCATGCCGGACAACGGTATCCAGGTGGTCATGTTCACGCACCAATCCGGCACTATCTGGGCGGATATGGCCAACATCGTCTGGGCCTCCGGCCTGCGTGTGACTGCCGCCTGGTATGTCGCGACCGAGACCGACAGCGCCTTGCGAGATGGCAGCCACGTCAAAGGTACTGTGCTGTTGGTACTGCGTAAGCGGGCAGGCCAGCTCAAGACCACGCGTGATGACCTGGCCTGGGAGCTCAAGGAAGAGGTTGAGGACCAGGTTCAGGCACTTACCGGTCTCAACCAACAGGCCAGGGGGCTTTATCGGGACGAGAACGTCTTTGAGGATGCAGATATTCAGATGGCTGGTTATGCCGCGGCCCTGCGGGTCCTGACCCGCTATGCGGTCATCGACGGCAAGGACATGGCCGCCGAGGCGATCCGCCCCCGGGTTAAGGGCGAGACCACCTTCGTCGATGGCCTGATCGCCTTCGCCGTGGATACCGCCAACCAGTGCCTGGTCCCGCAGGGCATCCCGCGCGCCACTTGGGAGCGGCTGACCGGCGCCGAGCGATTCTATCTCAAGATGCTGGACTTGGAAGCGCGCGGCGCCCATACCCTGGACAACTATCAGAACTTCGCCAAGGCATTCAAGGTGCGCGACTTTCATGCCCTGATGGCCAGCCGTAAAGCCAACGAGGCGAGGCTCAAGGGTGCCGTCGAACTCGGCCGGGCCGAGATGGGCGAGGGCTCAGAGATGCACCAATCGGCGCTGCGCGCCATTCTTTACGCCATCATGGAGTTGACACGGAATCTCGACAGCGACGAGGTCCTAGGCCACCTGACCCTGAATATCTCAGACTGGTACGGCGATTCCACCCAGCGCGACATGACCGGCGAGTTGGCCGGATACCTTGCCGAGCAGTTGAACCGCCTGCGCCCGGATGAGGCGAGCGCGGCCCGCGTGCTGCGGGAGCTGGTGCTCAACCAGCGAATCGGATAACGGATTCTGGGGAACGAAGAGGTCATGGTCGATATCAACCGCTTCTCCTCCCGCCGTCAGCCCCTCGATCATGCCTTTTTGCGGGACCGGCTCAAGACGGCCAGGTCCTATAAGCGCATTGCAGGCTATTTCCGCAGCTCCATCTTCGAACTGGTTGGCGAGGAGATTGCGGGGATCGCCAAGGTCCAGATCGTCTGTAACAGCGAACTCGATGCCGCGGATGTGGCCGTCTCCAGGCTTGTGCGCGAGACCGCGCTCAAGGAGCGCTGGAACCAGGCGACCCCCGAGGTGGAAGCGCTGCTGCATGCGGATCGCTACCGCTATCTGCATGACCTGCTGACCAGCGGGCGGGTCGAGATCCGGGTGGTGCCCAAGGAGCGGGTCTTTCTGCACGGCAAGGCCGGGATCATTGAGGCGGCGGACGGCGCCAAGACCTGCTTTCTGGGCTCGATCAACGAGACCAAGCGCGCCTTCGCCGGCAACTATGAAATCCTGTGGGAGGACAGGTCCAAAGAAGGCGTCGCCTGGGTGGAAGAGGAGTTCGATGCCTTGTGGGCGGATGCCTATCCGCTGCCCGAGGCCATCGTTGAGGAGATAGAGCGGGTCGCCAAGCGCGTTGAGGTCCGTTTCGAGGACACGACACCGCAGGACCTGCCGGCCGCCGCCTTGGCCGAGAGCCCGATCTACCGCCATGGGGAGCAACTGCAACCCTGGCAGCGCTCCTTCGTCACCCTGTTCTTGGAGCATCGGGAAACCTACGGTAAGGTCCGCTTGCTGCTGGCCGATGAGGTCGGGGTCGGCAAGACCCTGTCACTGGCGGCCAGCGCGATGGTCGCGACCCTGCTGGACGATGGTCCGGTGCTGATCCTGTGTCCCTCGACCCTGACCCTGCAATGGCAGGTGGAGCTCAATGACCGGCTCGGTATCCCGAGCGCGGTTTGGTCCTCGACCAAGAAGGTCTGGATCGACCCCAAGGGACATGTCATCAAGACCCGTGGTGCGCAGGACATTGCCCGTTGTCCGTTCCGCATTGCCATCGTCTCCACCGGCCTGATCTTTCAAGCCTCTGACGAGCGCCGATACCTGCTGGAGCGCAGATACGGCACGGTGGTGTTGGACGAGGCCCACAAGGCGCGCTGCCGCGGCGGCTTGGGGCAGGTGCAGCAGGCGCCGAACAATCTGCTCGACTTCATGATGCGGATCGCCGAACGGACCAGGCACGTCTTGCTCGGTACGGCCACGCCGATCCAGACGCAGGTGCGCGAGTTGTGGAACCTGCTCGGCATCCTCAATGCCGGGGCGAACTTCGTGCTAGGCCGAGAACCCTTCGGCCGCTGGCTCGACTGTGAGAAGGCGTTACCCATAGTGACGGGGTCCGAGACCCCTGCCGATGAACGCGATGCCTGGGAGTGGCTGCGTAACCCGCTGCCGGCAGCGAGCGAGAGCGCCCTGTTCGCCTCTCTGCGGCTCCAGTTAGGTCTTGCCGATCAGACCTTTTTCACCGACCGCGGCTTCGGGTCCCTGGGCTTTCTGGAGCAACAGGCGTTGGGCGAAGCCGTGGCGCCGGGCTTTCTGCAAACCCACAACCCGCTGGTGCGCCATACCGTGCTGCGTCGGCGCCAAACGCTGGAAGAGGCCGGTCTGCTGGAGCGGATCGGGGTGAATGTCCATCCCGATCCGGACGCTACGCCGAGCGCCTACCCGGATGTCGGCTTCGCAGGCTTGGGCCTGCGGACCAACCATCCGTTTGATCTCGCCTATGAGGCTGCATTGGCGTTTACCGAGGTACTGAACAAGCGCTCCCGGGCGGGCGGGTTGATGCGTACCCTGATCCTGCAACGCATCTGTTCGAGCTTCGCTTCCGGACGGGCGACGGCCGAGCGGCTGCTGCGGCGCGAATTGTTGGAGGATGACGAGGAAGCGGGCGCGCTGGAGGAACCCTTGAGCGCCCTGACCGCCGAGGAGGCAGAGCATTTACTAACCATCGTGCGCGAGCTGTCGCGCCCGGAGGCACGGGACCCAAAGCTGCATGCGGTACTGCACTTCCTGACCTGCCAACGCACGGAGGGAAAAACCTGGCTCGCCCATGGCTGCATCGCTTTCAGCCAGTATTATGACACTGCCTTCACGATGGCCAGGCAGCTCGCAGGCCTGTTGCCAGGGGAGCCCGTCGCGGTTTACGCTGGCGCTGGCAAGAGCGGCCTATTTCGCGATCAGGCGTTTGCATCCGTGGAGCGCGAAGAGATCAAGGCCGCCGTGAAGGACCGCACTGTGCGCCTGGTGCTGGCGACCGACGCGGCCTGCGAGGGGCTGAATCTCCAGACCCTCGGAACCTTAATAAACGTGGACCTGCCATGGAACCCATCCCGACTGGAGCAGCGCCTTGGTCGGATCAAGCGCTTTGGCCAGGCTCGGCGCAACGTCGACATGCTCAATCTGGTCTATGCGGACACTCAGGACGAAAAGGTCTACCGGGTCCTGTCCCGTCGGATGAAAGACAAGTTCGACATCTTCGGCGGACTTCCTGAGACCATCGAAGACGACTGGATCGACAGTGTCGAGAGGCTGGAGGCAATGATGAACGAGTACATCCACCTACGCCGCAAGGCCCGCGACGTTTTTGAGTTGCGTTACCAGGCGACAATCGACCCGGACCGCGACCGGTGGGAGCTGTGCTCAAGGGTTTTTGCTCGACGGGATGTCGTTGATAGGCTTTCGGTGCCGTGGTGACTTTACGAGGGTATGAGTGACATGACTTCACGATGCTCGAACATCAGTAACATCCGTAGTAGACGACCGTGAAACCTACGCTTGGCTGGGCCGGTCTCTCTCGTTCTGCTCTCAAGCGCGCTGAAGCGCAACTCCTGAGTGACAGTGAAGGGATGCGAGACGAAGTTGGCGTCCTGTCCCTGCACACTGGCTATGCTAACCGTTTTTTTCCAGGCACCTCCGTACAACAGTCGCGACTGCGGTACGCGCTATTCGTCCCTTGGCAGATCCGCTTGTTGCTTCAGCAAGGCGATAAAATTTTACAGGGTCAGGTGCGCTCCACGCTTGAAAAGGCAGAACTTACACTGGCTAAACGTCTGCCAGATGTGGACGGCGCAGGAACCATCGGGCGCCGGACCGCAAAACTTGGAAAGCCCGTCGCCATCGCACCATCGCAATCCTACTGGGTCGCGTTAGGTGCTTGGGGTATTCTGCATCGGGGACCGTTTGACGTGGTACCCTCGCGCACTGAACTTTTCTCGCGCTGGCAGCATTGGCCGGACGGCTCGCGTAATCGTTCCTTGGAAACCGATAATGAAAATAGGCCGTTGTATTCGATTGCCCGGCTTTTCCATCCGCGACTCCCTGATCCCCCGAATGAATTCCTAGGGCAAGGCCCACTGGACTTCCGTCTCGGAGCCAAGGAAAAAGAGTTCCTCCGATTACGACTCCTTGATACGCAACGCGCTAAAGATAAGATGCCGTCTTATCTAGCAAACTTAGTGAGATCTTCCGCCGATATTGGGGCCCAACAGCACCCTTGGAACGCCGCCCTTGCGAAATTGGCTGATCCCGCGGATCAGGCGGCACTGCAACGCGCCCGTCATGCGGCATCTCTCGCCGCGGTAGCACGCGCTGTCTACAATGCTATGGTGGAGTCGCTTCAGGAAGATCGCGATAGAATGACCGTCACTGACAAGCACCGGGAACACTTAAGAGCGATCGTCGCTGAACACAGCCAGAGCGCACAACGGCTCGTGTTATATCAGCTCCCAATCGATGGTGTCTTGATCGGCGCTCTCGCAGATGTTCTCACCACGCTGCAGGCGTGGCTGAGGAAGGGCGAGCGAAATCCCCTCGCCTCAGAGATCTATGAAACCTTCGCATCCTGGGAGCTGCAGCGAAAAGGTCCGCGTCGGGCACGGCTCCCGAAGTCCGCAGCAGCCAGGCAAGCGCGTACCGAATGGGACGGAGAGAAGGTGTCACGGGCCACGTCTATAGAGTATCGGTGGAGTCTCGTGCAGCGTCTGCTTTCAGACTTGGAGGAATAATGGGGCTAGATAGCACCGACAGTCTCGCCGTACTGGACGCGTTGACTCCTCCTTTCGAATGGATTACGGACCTTGCGCTGCTCTCCACTTATTCGGTTGATCTCGTGGCTGCGGCTGCTATTGTGGTTGCCCTCGCAGGCGAGGGCGATGACCACGAGCGGTTGAAGCAGGGCCAATTAGCTCGTGCATGCGAGCGCATGCGCGATCGATTCCGAATAATCTGTCAGGCGGGCCGTATCGCGATCCCTCGCGCGGGGTCAACGGCGCTTGTACTTGCCGATCGTTGGGTGAGGGAGGTTAACAACGATGGTAACGAGCGTTCCTGGCATGCGAAAATCGCACTCGTACGTTACATCCTCCGCGACCCATATGTCCCGCCGACTTTCTTCTGGCGCCTCTGGGTTGGCAGCCGAAACCTCACCCGTGATACATCGTGGGATAGCGCGCTGGTCGCTGTGGGACATCCGACGGGCAAAGCTACATCCGTTGGAAAAGCCATTGCTGACGCGGGCCGGGTACTTGCTTCTCGCGCTGCCCTTCCGGGCTGGTCGTCCGAGCGCGTTCACAAAGAGCTTCAATCTCTGAGATGGCAGTGGCCTGACGACGTGATGGAGGTGCGCTCGTTCTCACTATGGCCAGACGCAGGCCGCGCACAAGGTTTCCCCAAGCCGCCTGCAAAGCTTCGCCGAGTAGTCGCAGTCTCGCCTTTCGTTGACGGCACTTCGGCTGCGCGGCTTGGAGCCTGGGGCAGTGCCAACACCCAGAGGCAGTTGCTTACCATTCCGGGCACCATGGCAACCCTTGCACCGCAAACGGTCAAGCCGCTGGCAGGGTTCACCAGCTTGCATCAACTTGATCCACCTACTGTACCGGAGGGTGTTGAGGCAGATCATGACGATACCGAAGAAGACCAGATGATCGAGGTCCATCGGGGTCTTCACGCGAAGCTCATCTGGGCTGAAACACTTTCGGGCGATCATCTCTGGCTGGGTAGCTCTAATCTCACCGAACGTGCGTGGGACGGTAGGAATACTGAGGCGGTACTGCATCTGCTCGTGAAACCTTGTGTCGGAAAAGGACTTTGCGAGGGCCTGGTCGAAGGGCTTGCTTCCGAGGTATTGGCAAGCGAGTTACCGACATCGGCGCCTGAGGAGGATGCCGAAGAAGTCCGTCTCGACCGGCTCCGCAATCGAATCGCCGGAGCATGGACGGCGGTGCTACACCTCAGACCCGACGGCAGCGGCTTCGTGTTGAGATCCGCAGCACCTCCACTACTTGCAGAAGACCGCGCGGGACTAACCGTCTGTATTCTTGGGTCCCACGATCAGCGCGACTGGGTTGTTAGTGCAACAGAGGTGTGCCTGCCCGCCGTACCCTTACACCAGCAGACGGAACTCATCGAGCTAACACTGAGTACCAAGAGTCCGACCAGTCAATCCGTGGCATGGTTGGCACGCGCACCTCTTGACCCCGCGCCGGATATCGGCAGGGATCGGGCCGTGCTCGCTCGACTTATGGGGCCGCGAGCCTTCCTCGCATGGCTCCAGGCACTCCTAAATGAAATTGCAGGTGACAGCGGCGATCGGCCGTGGCCCCCTGATAATAAGAATGGCGCTTCATCGAGCGACCCACGCCCGTTCGACAGTACCCTCCTGTTTCCTGCACCAACGCTTGAAGCAGTCTTGCGAGCCTGGACCCGTGACCCGTCTTCAGTCCGGCACGTGGACCGCGCCATCACGACTTGGGCGGAAGGCATTCGCTTAAACGTCACGGATGATGCTGATGAATATGAACGGGACGCTCTGGGAGAGCTTCAACGATTCGAAGAAGCGTGGCGCGTCATTCGCGTAGGTCTAAGTCTCGATAGAGAAACAGCATGAACGACGCCAAGCCCTTCCAAGAAGCGACGATTCGTGTCGCGCTCGACGCTTTTGATGGCCGCCGTCGTGTCCGCCGCTTCCTGGTTGCTGATGAGGTTGGGCTGGGAAAGACTATCGTTGCGCGGGGCGTCATCAAAGGTTTGATAGAACGCAAGAAAAAGCGCAAGGAAGGCCCGCTACGGGTGTTCTACGTATGCAGTTCTCTCGCGATCGCTTCGCAGAACGGAAGAAGCCTGCTGAAGGTGTTGGATGACATTGACGAGCGAAAAATGGCAGCCTGCAATGTAGACCGCCTCACGCTCGCTTCAAACGGTGAGCTGCCGCCAGGTCTACCACTCCATCTCTACACGCTTACGCCCGATACGAGTATACCTGACCGCAGAGGCAAGCATCGCTCGGGCGCAGCACCTGAACGTGCTTTGATACATAACCTACTGTTGGCGAAATATCCCAATCTTGTCAATCTTGAGGAGCAGGGCGAGTGGTTACAGCGTCATGCGACATCCAATTGGGATGCATACAAAGCGCATGCGCAGCCAACCGCTGCGCTGAGAGAGGCGTTCGATCTTAAGTTACGAGAGCACTTGAGCCTTGATCCGGGTAATAAGCTCGCACCAGTGCTACGAAAAATAGTAATCAATGACCCGCTCGATGCCATTAAGTTACTGCGTGTAGTTCTCGCGAAAACTGGTTTGGCCAATCTCGCCCCTGATCTCATCATTTTCGACGAGTTCCAACGTTTCACCGATCTGCTCGCTGGAGATGATACCGAGTCTGAGATTGCACGGCTGATGGTCCAATCTGGCCCTGCGGGGCCTGCCGTACTGCTGTTGTCGGCTACACCCTACGAACCTTTCGTCGGTGATTTCGAGCATGCTTTTTCCAATGCCCCCCACCATAAGCAGTTTTATGATCTAGTTGAGTGGTTACTCGGCAAAGATGTGGAGGCATTCAGTAAACGGCGTGATCTGGAGGGAAGCTTTAGCCGCTATGGCGTAGCGTTGCGTGCGAGGGATCTAACAGGCAGCGCAATTCATGATGCCAAGACTAGCATTGAGCTGTGTCTGCGGCATGTTATTGCTAGGACGGAGCGATTTAGTCACGATGCGGGCCACGATGTCACCGAGCTCGTGCGGGTCGCCGCTCCGTTGATAGCTGAGGATCTACAGATTTTTGAACACCTCACTGATTGCTTTCGGGGAGCGGGAGGAGATGCAGTTAATAGTACGGTGGCAACGGCCATACCTTATTGGTCAAGTGTGCCATTGCCTATGCAGATGCTGGGACCTGACTACCAGGCGTGGAGGAACTCAAAGCGTTTGCGTGCGCCCTCGGCGGCTCACGCCATCACTAAGAAGCAACGGGATAAATTCTTGGCGCCGAGCGCATGGCCGCATCCTCGCTTGCGGGGACTTATGTTCGATGAGCTCTCGGTCAAACAGTTGTCTGTACCGTGGATTGCGCCATCAATGCCATGGTGGGAGTCCGGTGGGTCTTGGATAGAGCATCTCCCGCACAAAATTCTCCTATTTAGTCGCTTCAAAGCCGTACCACGAGCCATCGCATCGCTCCTTAGCTTCGAGGTTGAGCGACACTTGCTCTCAGAAAGCGGCATTGGATGGGAACAAGTCACGAATCGAAGTGTGCTTGGGCCATCAAGGAAGAACTTCGCATTCTTCCATACGTCCGGCGCATTGGCTCAGGCCGTTGATCCTTGGCGGCTCCGCCATAAACCGCGGAGTCGATTGTTCGCGGAGGCGGAAAAGAGTGTCAAGGCGTGGCTATGGACGAGGGCCGTGCCAGTGAAAAAGACCGCTGGCGCTGTGAGAAGCCTGCCCGAATTGCTCGTGCGGTTGGAGCGCAAGGTAGGGACATGGGACAGTAGCCTAAACGCATGGCGAACCCTGGCCACTAATGTCGCCCGGACCAACAACAAAGACGGCGAGTTGAGTCTTCGGGCACGCATTGATCAGTGGCACGCAGCGGTAGATGGCGATCTTTCTTCGGTGTCGCCGGCTGAACTTGCTATCCTGGCTCAAGCAGCATTGGCAAGTCCTGGCGTCATCATCGCGCGTTCGCTGGCTCGCCATGGGCTTGACCTGGGTACCGACGCAGGCTTGCTCCAAGCATTACAGGTGGCTTGGGAAGGACTGCGCAGCTACCTCAATAATCCTTGGATGGACGCGGCATTGGGTGGAAGTGGGGACTTACGGGAGCGCATTGCAAAAGCGACGATAGACGGTAACCTGGAATCAGTTCTTGACGAGCACCTGTGGGTCACCCGGACGCTGAGAAATCTTGAACCCTTTGAACTTCCCGGCAACCTCGGCAAGGCGCTAGGCCTGCGTACATCCGATGTGGCTCTCTGGGATCTCAGTAGGTCGCATAGTTTCTCAAAAACAGCAGGATAGAGCGGTTACACAAAAAGAAAACGGCTCTATGGCAACGTCTGAAAATAGCGTAAGCCTCTGATATAAAGGTTCGGCAGAGCAGTAATC
>NZ_CAJAXH010000074.1 GCF_903946935.1 uncultured Thiodictyon sp. | reverse complement strand
GGACCTGCGGCGACGGCTGGCTCAGGACCTCGGCGGCGAGGGTTTCGGTATCGATTGCGCGGATCCGGGCAAACCCCCGCAAAATCCGCTGCTCGCCGCGGTCATGGCGCTCGTGGCCTAAGTGAAAGAGGGAAACTTCAGCTACCAAAGCCAACATCAGATGGTCGGACGATCACGCGCCACTCGTTGTCCCCGATCATCGCTGGGGTGGAGCCGAACACCGCATCACTGGGCATGTCTCGTTCCTCTTCCCAGGGGTTACGGGGTAATTCCCGCACTGCAACGGCCTGCATCAGCTGGGCTTTGACATCGGCCAGAACCTTGGGTTTGCTCTTCTCGAAGGCCACTCGGAAGCCAGCCCTCAACAGTACCTCGCTCATTACATTGACCGGTAGGCATGACAACGCATCAAGCGCTCCCTTGAGATGGCCGTCCTTTACGGACGCTGAAAAGCGCTCTATCGGCGTCGCGGGTCGTGGTGTGCCGCTCATCGGAACCTCAGTAATATGGAAAGACTAGAACCATGGGGAGTAGCCTAGCAAGAACAGCGCAAGGCGTAAAGCGTAAAACGTAAAGCAATCTATTTTCATCGCTATTGACGCTATTGAGCTGGCCGCTATAATGGCAACTATAGCGGGTAGCGACGCGCGGTCGAGGCGATCGAAATCCTGGGGTCTGGCGCGTGGAACCGAGCGGAAAAGGGGGAGACAGAGTTCGGCGAACGAACGAAAAGATGCCAGAAACCAGTGGCTAAGGATGCTGTTGGGCGGTGTGGAACTGAGGCGTGGAACACTACCGATGCGTACAGTCGCTTGCGAAGGGGACGCAAGAGTGGCCATGGCGCTTCGCTAGCCGCGCAGTGCTGGCTGGACTCAGGCGGCTTGTACGCTGACACTCCACCTCATCATTTCTCGCTGTACTGATATGACAATCTAAAGCGAAGCATTCGGACGGGCAAGTGATCCGTAATGGCATTCGGAATTCCCGTCCCATCCGTACCGCGTAGTCGGTTAGCGGTAGTCCCAGACCCGTAGCCAAACCAAGGCCAAAGAGAGAACACCATGACGCCTGAAGAACGATTGACCCCGCTGCAACGCGCCCTCTACGAAGCCATCAGCGCCGTGAGCGAGGATCGTTGGTGCGCGGGGTGGCTGATGGGCATCGAGTACCAACTGTGGGGCGAACTTCACGACGGCAGCCAAAGGCGTGGAAACGACGCGTTGGACGACGCGCAGCTGGAAACGGTGCGCGCCCTGTCCGACGAGGTCGGTGGCTGGATCATCTGGGCCGATGACCAGTCCCACCCGGACTTGCCGAGTGCTGAGTGGGGGCCGCGGTTCGTCCCGCTGCCAGAGTGGTTGGCAATGGTTGCTGCCGAACGCCAAGTCCCAACCCACGAGGGAGGTGCTCCCCCGTGATCACGCTACCCGACCCGGTCGGCCAAGCCTCCTCTGGCTACACCGACGAACAACTGCGTGCCATCGAGCACACCGGCGGCCACAGCCTGACCTACGCCGTGGCAGGCTCCGGCAAGACCCACATGCTGGTCGGCCGGGTCCTGTTCCTGCTGGAGCAGGGGGTGCCGGCGGAACGCATCCGCGTGCTCGCCTTCAACCGCGAGGCGGCCAAGGAGTTCCAGACCCGCCTCGCGGGCGCACTGCCGACGCACCGCGCCGCGCCCAAGGTGTCCACCTTCCATAGCCTGGGGCTGTCCCTCACCGCACTGTTCGAGAAGCATGAACTGCTGCCCCGCCGCCGCCTGGAAGCCAGCGACGCAGTGGAGAAGAAGCTCGCCCGCGAGGCCGCGCTGGCGGCGCTGAAGGAGGAGGGCAGCGACGAGTACCCGAGCCAGGATGCCTTCGAGGAATTTCGTGCCTTCATCGGGCTGGTCAAGTCGGACCTGCTGTCCGCCGCGGACGCCTTCCGGACCTTTGGCCTGCTGCCGTCCTGCGCCTACTTCGTCCGGGCCTTCGCGCGCTTCGAGCAGGCCCGCGAGCGTGCCGGCCTGCGGTTCTTCGCCGACCTGCTGTCGGACCCCGTGGCGGTCATGCGCGCCAACCCCAAAGCGCTCGCGCTGGTCACGAACAAGCTGGACCTGGTGTTGGTCGATGAGTTCCAGGATCTGAGTCGCGTCCAGGTGGAGTTGCTGATCCAACTGGTGGGCACCCGGGCGCACCTGAACGCGGTGGGCGACGATTCGCAGTGCATCTACGCCTGGCGCGGCGCCCGGCCGGAGGTCATGGGCAGCGAGTTCGCCCGGCACTTCCCCGGGGCGACCCGTTACACCCTGTCCCGAACCTTCCGCTTCGGCCACCGGGTGTCGCTGGCCGCCGCCCAGTTGATCGGCAACAACCGCAACCGCATGGACACCCTGTGCGTCTCGGCACCGTCCACGCCGGACACCGGCATCGACGTGATCCGCGCCACCTCGGCCGGCGACCAGTCCGCGGTGGTGGCGGCCATCGACGGTTGGCGCCGCGCCGGGCGGTCGCTGCGCGAGGTCGCGGTCCTCGCCCGACTCTGGGCGCAGACGCTGAGCCTGGAACTGGCCCTGCTGGAGCGCGACATCCCCTATGTGAAGGCCAAGGACGACCTCTTCCGGGTCCCGGAGATCGCCGGCCTGCTCGGCTACCTGCGCCTGGCCGCCGGCACCCTCTTCGCCGAGCCGCGCGCCCGCGAGATCGTCCGGCACATGCTCGCAACCCCGACCCTGTGGCTCACGGCGGCCACGCTCGATGCCTTGGCGGATGCGATTGTCCGCACCTCCGCGCAGGCCCCGACCCTGCTGATGGAGACCGCCCGCCAGGCCAAGAAGCCCTATCACGAAACGCGGATCGCCGACCGTGCGCAGCTGTGGCACGAGGCCCTGGGCTGGGCCGATCGGCCGGCCGCCGATGCGCTGCGCTGCTACGCCGCCACCACCGATCTGGTGAGCGCCTTCGCCACCTCGGCCACCAGTGAGGCGGCGGCCGAAAAGGAGTTGGCCTATCAGACGCTGCTGGACTGGGCGGTGCGCACCCGCACCACGGTGGGTGAGTTCGTCACGCGCATGGATGCGCTGCGGCGGTCCCGCGAACGCTATGAGGCCGGCGGCGATGCGGTGCTGCTGTCGTCGATTCACCAGGTGAAGGGGCGCGAGTTCCCCCTGGTCATCGTCACCGGGCTGGAAGACGGGCTGTTCCCGTCGCGCCGAGCCAGTGCGGAGCCAATGCGTGAGGAGGAGCGGCGGCTCGCCTATGTGGCGATGACCCGCGTCCAGGAGCAACTCCTGCTGGTCGTGCCGCCGGATGCGCGGTTCGATGCGGCTTGGCTGGGCATCCCCACCCGCGGTCCCGGTCAGGCCAAGACTGCCGCCAGCCCCTTCGCCTTCGAGGCCAACCTGCGCACCAGCACGGCACTCGGGGAGGCGATCACCCGCCGGCTGTCCGGCGCCGACCCCGGCGCGCCCTTGCCGGAGGCATCGCTCCAGGCGGCACCGGTGCTCAACCGTTATCTGGGGGAGGTGGGGCTTGAGGAACGCTACCAACCGTCGGCGCAGCCGCCGACGGCCCCGGTGCCCCCCGGCGGCTGGGGCATCAACGACCGGGTGCGACACCCCTTCTTCGGCGAGGGCCTGGTGGTCGGCATTCGCGACCAGGACATCCTGGATATCAACTTCGGTGGGACCCGCCGGTCCATCAAGTCGGGCGTCGTGGCCATGGAGCGGGTGTGAAGGCGGTCGAAGCGTGATGGATGCACTGCTCTTTCCATGGGGGGGAGACAGTCCTGCTCGCCGATGCCGACGCGCAAGGCAGCGCCCGGGACTGGCTGGGAATTGAGGGCCGGCTTTCCCGTGATCGGTCTGGACCGGCTGACGCTCGATCGGGATCTGATAACTGCGGCAAGTTCTGCTCCTGGGGTTTAGGTTAAGGGGATGATCCGAGGTCACCATCCGCAGCGCGGAATTCCAGTCCCGCGAGAAGCCGCCTGATGGCGGCGGCGTAGTCGTCCTTCCAGGGCAGCTCGTCGTCCGTGTAAAGCGACCTCCGGCGCGCTAGGGTCTCTTTATTTGTCAGTGGGTTATGGCAGACGATCTGTCTCTCCTGCCAGTAAACGCCAAAGCCGCGCTTCTGCCAGCTCGGCAGGGCATCGAAGTTGATGCCGTGCTGGAACAGCAACTCGTGCTTGTCGGTTCGGCTCATGCCCTGCAAGCGCCCGGCGACCGTCCGCGCACTCAGCCCCTGGCCCCGGAGTAACCAATAGGCATGGCCATTGAGGCAGCAGC
Source organism: uncultured Thiodictyon sp. (assembly GCF_903946935.1). GTDB lineage: Bacteria > Pseudomonadota > Gammaproteobacteria > Chromatiales > Chromatiaceae > Thiodictyon. The sequence continues at coordinate 17,204 of NZ_CAJAXH010000074.1, read as the reverse complement.
GTGCCGCGTCGTTCATGCGCCAACGCAAATAGTCCACCACCTGCTCCGGTCCGGGTAGGACCGAGAGTCGGGCGTCGAAGGCGGCTGCTCGCCCCAGGGCCAGCGAGAAAGCGCTGCTGGCCTCACCGGCCAGGACCGAGATCAACTTGCGCGGCTTGCGCCCGAAACTGCCATCGTCTGGGTGGAACAGCAGAGAAATCTCGTCGCTCTCGCTGTAGGCCAGCAGGATGTTGAAGCCACACTCCATCAAGTGGCGGCTGGTGGCCGCCATCAGGTCGTGAAAGCCGCGGTCGAAGGGCGCCTCGAAGTCGCAGACCTCATGAGTCAGTCGGGTGAAGCTCCGGCCGTCCAGGCGGGCCACGATCTGGAAGCCCGGTGGAATCGGGACATCCAGCGCTGCCTCGAAGCGGCGCATTCGGGTCTCCAAGTCGTCACTGCGCACGATCGATCTCCAGATATCAGTTACCCCTTCACGCAAACGACCTGCTTGAGGGTATGCACGACCTCCACCAGGTCCGCCTGGTTGGCCATGACCTGGTCGATGTCCTTGTAGGCGCCCGGGATCTCGTCGAGCACTCCCTTGTCCTTGCGGCAGATGACCCCCGCGGTCTGGGCTGCCAGGTCTTCGACGGTGAACTGGTGCTCGGCCGCAGTGCGGCTCATGCGCCGGCCGGCGCCGTGGGCGCAGGAGCAGAAGCTCTCCGGGTTACCCCGACCGCGCACGATGTAGCTGCGCGCCCCCATGCTGCCGGGGATGATCCCCAGATCACCCTCGCGCGCGCGGATGGCCCCCTTGCGGGTGACCCAGACGTTCTTACCAAAATGATGCTCCCGGTCCACATAGTTGTGGTGGCAGTTGACCACGGCCATGGTCGCCTGGAAGGGCGGCAGGTGCCGGGCCAGGGCCGCCAGGACCAGTTGCATCATCTGGTCACGGTTCTCTCGTGCGTAGGACTGAGCCCAGGACACCGCCTCCACATAGTCGTCGAAGTGCTCGCTCCCTTCGGGGAAGTAGGCCAGGTCCCGATCCGGCAACTGGATGAACCAGCGCTCCATGTCCCGCCGGGCCAGTTCGATGAAGTAGTGGCCGATGGCGTTGCCGATGCCCCGGCTCCCGGAGTGCAGCATCACCCACACCTGATCCGCCTCGTCCAGGCAGACCTCGATGAAGTGGTTACCGCCGCCCAGGGTCCCCATCTGGTTCACCCAGTTTGAGAAGCGCCCGAAGGCCTTGAGCAGTTGCGGGTGCTTCCCGGTCATGGCGGCGAGCTGGGCGTCGAAGGGCCGAGCGACCTCGGTCAAGGCGCGCTCGTCCTTGTGTTGGTTGCGGCCGACCGGCACGTCCCGGCTGATCTGGTCGAAGAGCTTTTTCAGGGACTTCTCGTCGATGTCGTTGGCGCGCAGCGACAGGCGCACCGCCGCCATACCGCAGCCGATATCCACCCCCACCGCGGCCGGGATGATGGCCTGGTGGGTGGCGATGACGCTGCCGATCGTGGCGCCGATGCCGCTGTGTACGTCCGGCATGGCGGCCACGTGGCGATGGATGAAGGGCAGCTTGGACAGGCTCACCAACTGCGCCCGCGCCGAGGGGTCAAGCTCGTCGGTCCAGACCTTGACGGGCTTCTCGCCCTCGGTGATCACTTGCTTGATGGGCATGGTTGCCTCCTGGCCCGACCAGTGCGCCGGGACCTGCGAAAAAGGTGGCAGCGACAAGGGTGTCGACGTTTGGGCACGAGGCCCCCAGTGCTCTACCGACTGAGCTACACCGCCTGCGCGGTGGCGGGAATCGAACCCGCGACACATGGCTCCCAAAGTAACGCTGACGGCATTCGCTGCCGAAACCGAACAAAAAAGGCGACGACAAGGTGGCCGACAGTTCCTTTTCCCAGCCCGTCAAGCAGGCCGGTAACCCGGGGCGATCCCCCGGTGCGAGTTCCCAACCGCTATTGCCATGTACTGCCGAACCGCATTCGTCGCGAAATCGTTGCCCCACGGGCGGGACAAGGGAATGTCGAAAGACGAGATGTTTTCAAGACATGTACTCCCGACTGCATTCCCGCCCGTGGGGCGAACCTGTTACAACTTCTTCATTTGTTGCCCTGCGGGCGGGACAAGGATGGTCGAGAGGAGTGGGCATGATTAGCAGTCATGTACTCCCGACCGGCATTCCCGCCCTCAGGGCGAACCCTTTACACCTCCACTGCCTCAATGGCCGCCACCCAATGCTCGCCGTCGTGCTCGCCCCGGGCGAAACGACCCAGTACCTCGAACACCGCATCGGAGAATCCGCCGATGTTGAGGATGTCCGCACGGCTCACCACCTGGCTGCCGGCATAGGGCTGCAGGTCCAGGCATACCAGCCGCGCGGCCGGATTCCGTACCCGGAACGCCTCCCACTGGCGCAGGGTCTCGGTAGCCCCGGCGTGTTGGCTGTCCATCCAGGACTCGTTGTCCGAGCAATACAGGACCAGATCGCCGCGGGCCTGCCGCCCGTTGAGCCAGGCCAGCGGCTGGCTGGTATTGGTCCCTCCGCCGCCGGTCCGAGCCAAGACCTCCGCATTGGTGGTCACGCTGTCGCGCGGGTTGAGCGCCAGCGGCCGAACCTGGTCATCGAAGGCGATCACCTGCGCCGACGGGTTGCGCCGCAGGATGGCCGAGGCAATCAGCGCCGCAGCGTCCCGGCAGGTCACCTGACTGCTCGCGCCCTGGCGGGCACCCGTGACCGGCGCCCCCATGGACCCGGACACATCGGGCAGCACATAGACCTTGCCCGCCAGCACCGGCACGTTCTCCAAGGCGATCTCCATCGCATCCTGCAGGGCCTCGCGCAACTCGACCGGTACGCGCTCATCCAGCGCCCGCCAGGTGGCGAGCAACTGGAAGGGGAGCACCCGGGCACGGCGGATCGTCTCACCATCCCGCAACCGGGCCGCCAGGTCAGACACCAGGCCGTCGGTTCCCCCCTCCGCGAACACGCCATGCCGTGCATAGGTGTTGAGGTTCATCCGCAGGGTCTGCCAGGGCGCCCGGCGTGCGATCTCGATCCAATGGACCGGAGTGAGCGGCAGGGCCGTCAGCAACTGGAAGTTCACCGCCGGCAGCGGTGCCTTCCGATCGTCCGCGGCCAAGGCCGCCTTGAACGCCTCGTAGGTGCGCACCTGCTCGGGCAGTTGTTCGGCCGCGACGGTCCGCCCCAGTAGCCAGCCATAGACGGCCTCACGCTCGGGGTTCACCGGCCGCGGATGGACCATCTTGATGATGTCCGCCAAGGACGGCGACTGACCTACTGCGTCGTTCATGAGCTGCGCGACGGCCCTATCGTCCAACCACCGTTGCACCATCCGCTTGGGCGCCGAGCCCAGGGACTTGCGACCAAGCACACCGGAACGAAGGACCTGCACGAAGTTACGCAGCATCCGACCGTTGTCGACCACCTGCTCGAAGGCGCGGCGTGCCAGATCCGGCGAACTCAGGGTGAGCATGGCCACCAGGACCGCCGGGGTGTCCTTCATGTACCCGTGCCGACGGGCGAAGACCGCGGTCTTCGCCACATAGAGCGGGTCCACCTGACGTGCACAGTCGAGCAGCGCATCAAGTTGCGCTTGTGCGTTGGCGTAGAAGGCGTTGCCCAGGGTGCCGGTCATGACCAGTTGCGCCAGGGCGGCCTTGGGCGGCAAGGCATAGGCCAAGCCCCCGGCCTCATTGACGGTATCGGCGCCCGGCAGCAGACGGCCCCGGCTGGATGCGAAAAGTTGCTTGTTCGCCATTGCTCCCTCCCTTCGGTAACGGGCACGGCTTGTCCGTGCCTGGACGGCGGGGGGAGTCATCGGCCGGAAAAGTGGTACCGGTTCTCTTGCTGCCCCGCCAGATCGGCTGACGGGGTTGCCGGTCAGACAATCAGATGGTTTTGGACGTCGTAAAGCCTGGGCGGTTATTGCGCCGCGACTTAGCCGACTGTAGGTCGTATGGGCGGTTGTCCGCCATGACTGCGCTGCATGGGTCCTGAGATATTCCGTGCGTCCAGGCAGCACAGCACCCACCGCCAAGGCAGGCGGCTGACAGTGTGACGGTGCAATGGTCAGGACGTTGAATGCTCACGGTACCCTATACGATTAACTGACGAAGCCGGGCGAGGTGCCCGGCAAGGACGCGGAATTTACGCCCAAAATCCATCGGCTGCAATAGACGTCAAGCGACGCGACGCAGTCCTAAAGTGTCGGCGGTTTCCGACCATGGAAAAGATTAAAGCACTTGTTTCGCGACAGTGCAAGTGTTTCAATGCGGCCCATGACAGACCTACCAGTCTCCGAACCCAACTACCCCCTGTCCGAGCTCTGCGTCCTCGCCGATCTGTCCGCGCGCACCCTGCGCTATTACATCCAGATCGGCCTAGTGGACCGGCCCCAGGGGGAGACCCGGGCGGCCCGTTACGGCCCCCGCCATCTGGAGCAACTGCTTCAGATCAAGAAATGGACCGCGGCCGGGGTTTCCCTGGAGCGTATCCGTGCGCTGCTGCAGGGCGAACCACCGCCGGTGCCGCCACGGTATCAGGCGCTGGGATCGGTGACGGTCTATAGTCATCTGGCAGTAGCGGCGGGCGTGGAGGTGGTGATCGACCCGGGGCGGGCGGGGCTGACGCCCGAGCAGGTGCGGTCCTTCGTGCAGGGCGTGATGGCGGCCTTCGCCGCGGTGACCGTTGAGTCATCCGCGGACGGTGCCGCGAAACAAGAGCAACAGTAAGGTAGGGGCGAGACGATGGAACTGGATGCGCGTGCGCGGTTGGAGAGTCGGGATGGTCGGCCGGCGATGCTGGAGGGCCTGGTCGCCACCGGCGATCTACGGGGGCTGTTGCTGGAAATGTCCGTGGAACAGCGCTTCCGCAATACCGCCAAGACGAACATGGAGGTGGTCTATCGCTTCCCGCTCCCCTGGGGGGCCGTGCTGCTGGGCGTGGACGTCATCCTCAACGGGCAACACCTGACCGGTTCGGTGGTCGAGAAGCGCCAGGCCGAGGCCCGCTATGAGGAGGCCCTGAGCCAGGGGCAGTCGGCCATCATGCTGGAGCTTAAACACGACGGCAGCTACAGCCTGAACCTCGGCAACCTGCTGGCGGGTGAGGTCTGCCAGATCACCTTGCGCTACGCCCAGGTGCTTGCATTCGAGCAGGGTGGTCTGCGTCTGCTGATCCCGACCGTGATCGCCCCGCGCTACGGGGACCCGGTGCGCGACGGCGGGTTGCAGCCCCACCAGGTCGCCGAGTTCAACCTCCTGGCGGTCTATCCCTTCGCGATTCGTCTGCGCCTGCACGGTGATCTCGCGCGGGCGCGGGTCGCCTCACCGAGCCACCCCATTGCCGTGGGTCGCGAGGATGGCGTCGGTGCGGATGTGCTCACCGTGTCGCTGGCCCGGCAGGGCGCCCTGGATCGGGATTTCGTGTTGGTGATCGATCAACTGGCCCAGCCGTCCGTGGCCGTCATGGCGCGGGACCCGGTTGCGGATCCCAGTGGGGACCAAGTCGTGGTGCTGGCGAGTTTCCTGCCGCGGATGCCGGTTCAGACCCGGGGTCAGGCGCTCAAGATCCTGGTGGACTGCTCCGGGTCCATGGCGGGGGACAGCATCGCCGCCGCGCGGCGGGCGCTGCAGGCCGTCCTGCTCCAGTTGGGGCCGGCGGACCGCTTCTGCCTGTCGCGTTTCGGCAGCACGGTCGAGCATCGCTCCCGGGGGCTGTGGTCGATGACCGAGGTGAGCCGCTTGGCCGCCCAGCGGTGGGTCGGGGCACTGGAGGCGGACCTTGGGGGCACCGAGATGGAGAGCGCCTTGGTTTCCACCTGCGCCCTGGCGCACGGCGGCGACAGTGACCTGTTGCTGGTCACCGACGGGGAGATCGAGGCGATCGACCGGCTCATCGAGACCGCCCGGGGCACCGGCCACCGGGTCTTCGTGGTGGGGATCGGGGCCAGTCCGGCGCAGGGGCATCTGCGCCGTCTGGCGGCGGCGACGGGTGGGGCCTGCGACTTCGTCGCCCCGGGCGAGGCGGTGGAACCCGCGGTGCTGCGCATGTTCGCCCGGCTGCGGTCACCGCGGCTGTCGGGGCTGCGCCTGGTCTGGCCGGAGGGTCAGGTACCCCTGTGGGTCTCGCCTCTGGCGACCGCCATCTTCGACGACGACACGGTGAACTGCTTCGCGGCCTTTGCGCGCGTGCCGGCCGGCACGGTTCGCCTGCTGGGGGTGCCGCCGGGTGAGACGCAGGCCACAGAGATCGCGTGTGCCACCCTTGATGATCCTGGCCTCGCTCCCGGCAGCGCCCGTGGGGGTGACGCCTTGGCGCGGATGGCCGCCATGGATCGGATCCAATCCCTGTCGGCCGCAGACGCAGTCGACCTGGCCGTCGCCTACCAGTTGGTCACGGACCGGACCAATTTTCTGCTGGTCCATTCCCGGGTCGAAGGGGAGACGCCGACGCAGATGCCGGAACTCCACCAGGTGGCCCAGATGGTCCCGGCGGGTTGGGGTGGGACGGGGTCGGTCGTCAGTCCTGGCGTCCGGTTCTCCCTGGCCGAAGGGTCCGCGGGCGAGCCGCTGCCACCGTCCCCCGCATCGGTGTGCGTGTATCCGCGTGCGTCGTCTGCCGGGCCGAGCGCCCCGATAGGCGATGACCAGGACTCGCTGGAACTGCCCGCCTTTCTGCGACGGGCTGACACTGGCAGCCAGCCGTCGGCACCCGGCCCAAGGCGGCCGGCCGACGCGCATCCCGGTCGAACGCCGCTGGCCCTCTCGAACTGGTTACGCAAAACACCCCGCAACCGGTGGCCGAGAACCTATCGGGAGCTACAAGCCATCGGCCTCGCGGCCGAGGTCCTGGACTGGTTGGAACTGGTCGTGGCCTTTAGTGACCCCGGACACTGGGAGGAAGAAACGGTGGTGACCACCTTCCTCCACTGCCTGTCCAGTGACGAATTCCACACGTTGCTAGCCCGGCGCGGTCGCATCGCCGACACCGCGCGGGCCATTGTCCAGGGACTGCAAGGGGCTCTAGCGGGTCGGCCTGAGGTCAAGACCGACGGTCAGGTAGACCCCATCCTGGCCGCACGCATTCTTACCGCCCTGCAGGGGATCACTGCCGACCACTGGCCGGATAGTATTTTTAGCCTGACCACTTGAGTCGCAGCGGTGATGCGGGGTTCAGGCGACTCGGCTCGCACGTTGGGGGGGCCGCCCAAGGATGAGTAAAGGCTAATTTCGCACACCGAATGCCTTGCAGCGTGGGGTGGCACAGCGCAGGCGCTTCAGCGCTGAACCCCCTCACCAGCCCCCACCTCCCGCATTCCCCCCTCCAAACGGGCACCTTGCGCCCTCACGCGCCGAGCTTGCGTTACGGCATCCTTGCCGCACGTCAATTTTCCGTGCGGCCTCCACTCGATGCGTCTTCTCCGTCTGTCGAAATTCATGCTTGCTGCGATCCTGTCGCAGTCGGTCGCCGCGTCGGCGGCGCCCGGGTCAGTCCCGGGGGCCGGCCCCTTGGCCGATGGCGTGGCCATCAAGCACATGACACGCCTGCCGGTGGCAGGCATCCAGGCGGTCGAAACCACGGATGGCCGACTCCTCTTCATCACCGACAACGGCCGTTACCTGATCCGGGGCACCGTCATGGACCTGTGGCACGGCGCGGAACTGACCTCCTACCAGCAGGCCGAGACGCTGGCCGGCCGGATCGATCTGCGGCGCCTCAAGCTCGATGCCGCCGACCTGGGGGCGATCAACGACGGGGCCGGCCGCGATGTCATCGTCTTCGTGGACCCGCAATGCGAGCACTGTCGCGCGCTGTATCAGGACCTGCCGGCCCTGACCGATCGCTATCGGTTTCGGCTGATCCCGCTGCCGCTCTCCGCGCCGTCGCAGCCCGTGGTCCTGGCGCTGCACTGTCTGGCCGCGACCGATCCCGCGGCCGCGCTCAAGGCTCTCTTGGCCCACGACGAGCCGTTGCCGACGCCGACCGGGTCCTGTGGCCAACAGACCGCTCAACGCACCCTGGTCACTGCCCAGATCCTAGGCATCCAAGGCACGCCGTTCCTGATCGCGCCGGACGGGCGCATGCACCAAGGGCAGCCCAGCGACCTGGCCGCTTGGCTGGAACCGTTGCAGCCGACCGGTGAGGACCGCCAATGATCCCATCAATGCCGCGACTCGCGCTCATTCTCATCGCGCTGGTCCTGAGCGCCTGTGCGGAAAACACCAAGTATGCCTGCCCAGGAATGCCCGATAAGCCGATGTGCCTACCACCGTCTGAAGTTTACGCCATCACCGATGGTCAGGGACCCTCACCGGCCGCGGCCCGGCGTCCCAGTACCCTCACCACCCGCTGGCAGGTGCCGTGCTGTGGCGGTACCACTAACCAACCCGGGAGCTTGCAGCCATGATCAACCGGAGGGCGTGTGCCTACGTCGCGTGCTGTCTGGCGGCCTGGTGCCTCAGCGGCTGTATTCCGCTCGGGGCCACAAAAGCCACCGTCCGGTCCGACCCCGTTGACCAGCGACCCGCGGAGTTCACGCCGAAACAGGCGTCCTCCACCACGATGCAGGTCTGGTTGGCCGCCTGGGAGGACCAGCGTGGTGACCTCCATGCGCCATCGACCGTCTACGTCGAAGTCGACCCTACCAAGTGGAGCTACGGCGAGCAATCGCCGTCCTCCCGCTACAGCGTACTGCGCCCACTCCAGGTGGAAACACGCGCCGAATCGCCACCGCCGCCGACCGGAATAGGCGCAATTGTCGGTATCGATCCACGCACTCAGGCCGCCATACCGCCGCCGCCAAGTACCGGCCGGCGCGGCGCCTAATGAAGTCGATGTCCTAACGGCCAACCCAAGCAACGCTTATCGGGCGTATTGGGTCCGCTATCCCATCATCCACCAATATTCAACCAGACAAGAGGAAACGACCATGCCACTGAGTTATCCAGCGCCACCGAGGCTCGCGTCCGGTCTATCCCGCCAACAGCTGATCCGGTTGACGGTTCTGGTCGTATTAGCCATCGCCATGCTGCTGGTGGGTACGGCACATGCGGGTACGACCGGGACCGAATTTACTCCGCTCTATACCATGCTCACGGGTTGGATGACCGGTTACTTGGGGCGCATTGTCGCCGCCATCTTCATCATCGTCGGCCTGATCGCGGGGATCACCCAGGGTAGTGTCATGGGTTTCGCCACGGGCATCGCGGCCGGCGTCGGCATGTTCCTGGCGCCGAACATCATCGACGGGACGGTCACGGCGACCCTGCCCGTCATGGTCATCGTGGGCGGCTAAGAACGCCACCCACCCACAGCAACATTCAAAGAGCCAAGACCCATCACCATGAAACCGAATACTCCCTTATCGAACCATCTCCCGTCCGCCCTGTCCCGCCCACCGGTGGCCGCAGGCGCGTTGCTGGTCCTGTTGACCATCCCCGTACTGTTCACGGCGGGAACGGCACACGCCGGTACCGGTGGGACCGAATTCACCCCGCTCTACACCATGCTCACCGGCTGGATGACCGGCTATCTGGGACGCATCGTCGCGGCCATCTTCATCATCGTCGGCCTGATCGCGGGGGTCACCAAGGGTAGCGTCATGGGCTTCGCCACGGGTATCGCGGCCGGCGTCGGCATGTTCCTGGCACCCAACATCATCACCGCGACGGTCACGGCGACCCTCCCTGTCATGGTCATCGTTGGCATCTGAGCACAGCGTCCCGCACCGACCGGTATCCGGTCGACCGGGGACGGCGTCAGTCCTGTCCCCCTTCGTGGATGCCCAGCCAACCGCTGGTCATCTGCTTGTCTTCACTGGAAATGATCGCTCATGAATCACCGCACGTTCCAAGGCCAGCGGGCCGCTGACCTCTTCCCCGTGCTGGCCTACGATTCCGACACGCACCTCTTCCAGTGTGACGACCGCACGCTCGGGTTTGGTTTCGAGTGCGAGCCGCTGGCCGGCGCGGACCCCGCGCAGGCCGACCGCCTGTCGATGCTGATCAATCTGGACTGGCCCGCCAACACCCTGATGCAGATCGCCCTCTGGACCTCGCCCGACCTGGAAGAGCAACTGGCGCGGATGCAGGTGCTGCGCATCGGCCATGGCGATGAGTTATTGCGCACCACCACCCAGCGGTGCGCCCAGTTTCTGCGGGCCGGGACCGATCGCGCCCTGGGTCCCGGCAGCGATCTGCGCCTGCGCGATCTCCAGGTGATTGTGACCATCAAGCTGCCGCTGGCCGAGACCGTCGCCAACGAGCACGAACTGCACGAGGCCAAGGAGCTCGCGGCCGCCGCCTTCCAGGTCCTCAAGACTGCCGGTCTGTATCCGCATCCACTGACCGCGGACCGCTATGTCCGCATCATGATGGTCATTCTGAACTGGGACCCGAAGGCGGGATGGCGCGACCACATCGTTCCAGACTGCGATCCCAATCTGCTGATTCGCGAGCAGGTCCTGGATTTCATGCACGCCATCGAGGTCGACGCCAAAGGCATCACCATCGGCCCTGAGCGCATTCAGACCATGAGTGTCAAACGCTTCCCGGACCGCGTCGGGTTCGGCATGGCAGCGCGCTATCTTGGCGATGCCATGTCCGGCTCACGCGGTATCCGCCACACTGTCCTGGTCGTGATGAACCTGAGTTTTCCCGATGCGGAGAGCAACCGGGTGCAGCTCAACGCCGGGCGCCAGTTTGCCACCCACCAGGCGACGCCGCAGCTGGTGAACTATCTGCCGGCGCTCGCCCATCGCAAACATGGGTATGACGTGCTGTTCCAGCTACTGGATGACGGTGATCGGGCCGTGCAGTGCTACCTGGGGCTAGTGCTGTTTACGCCCCAGGCGGAGGCGAACGCCGCGGCCTCCAACTTGCGCACCTACTGGCGGGAACTCGGGTTCCAGGTCATGCCGGACCAGTTCTTCAGCCTGCCGCTGTTCCTGCACTGCCTGCCGTTCGGGCCGGACCGCGAGGCGTTACCCAACCTGATGCGCTACCGGACCCTGGCGGCCAGTCACGTCACGGCCCTGATGCCGGTGTTTGGCGACTGGAAGGGCGCCGGCGATCCGGTGCTGAATCTGGTCGGGCGCAACGGCCAGCTCATGAATCTGGATCTGTTCGGCTCGCTCAGCAACTACAACGCCGTGGTGGCGGCCTCCAGCGGCTCGGGCAAGTCCTTCCTGGCCAACGAGTTGATCTCGACCAATCTGAGCATTGGCGGGCGCTGCTGGGTCATCGATGTGGGCCGCTCCTACGAGAAGCTGTGCGACACCCTGGGCGGGCAATTTATCGCCTTTACCCGGGAGTCGAACATCTCGCTCAATCCCTTCGAGCTGATCCGCGAATGGGGCGAGGAGGAGGACGTGATCATCGGCTTGGTGGCCGCGATGGCGGCACCCACGGAACCCCTGACCGACTTCCAAACCGCGGGCATCAAACGGGTGCTCAAGGACGTGTGGGACGCGTTGGGCCACGCGATGAACATTGACGCGATTGCCACGGCGCTCACCGCCTGCACCGATCAGCGGCTCACCGATGTGGGCATGCAGCTCTACGCCTTTACCTCGGCGGGGGAGTATGGCCGCTGGTTTCAAGGGCACAACACCATCGCCTTCGACCGGGACCTGGTGGTGCTGGAGCTCGAAGAGCTGAAGGGCCGCAAGCACCTGCAGCAGGTCATCTTGTTGCAGCTGATCTACCAGATCCAACAGGTCATGTACCTGGGACACAAGGGACAGCCGAAGCTGGTCATGATCGACGAGGCCTGGGACCTGCTGACCCAGGGGGATGTGGCCAAGTTCATCGAGTCGGGTTACCGACGGTTTCGCAAATACAACGGCGCGGCGATCACCCTGACGCAGTCCCTGGCCGACCTCTACGCCAACCCGACCGGGCGGGCCATCGCCAACAACAGCGCCCACACCCTGCTCCTGGCCCAACCGGCGCACGCAATCGACCAACTGCTGGCCGAAAACCGGCTGCCGATGGGCGAGGGGGCGGCGGAGCTGCTCAAGACGGTGCATACCGTACCCGGTGCCTACTCCGAGATCATGATCCTCACCAGCGACCGCGGCGGCGGCATCGGCCGGCTGGTGGTGGACGACTTCCGGCGGCTCCTCTACTCGACCCGTCCCACCGATGTTGCCGCCATCCAGCGGCTTCAGGCCGGGGGGCGGTCGGTCACGGAGGCGATCAACCAGCTGCTGGAGGACCGTGCCGGTGCCTGAGTCCGTCGCCATTGATCCGGGGTCGCCGGTCACGGCGCCACCCACGCGCGGCCGGGCAAGCCGGTTGTTCCTGGTCGTCATCGCCAGCCTGGCCGGCGCGGCGGGCGGCTATGTCGGTGGGCAGTGGGCGACCCGCCCCCTGGTCGCCGAACTGGCCACCCGTCCCCCGGTGATCATCATCGACATCGCCCGCGCCATGCGCGGCGTGCCGTCCGACCAAATGGGGGTCACCATCGCGCGGCAACGCGACCTCGCCCGCCAACTGGCCGACGGCGGGGTGCTGGTGCTGGACGCCGCGGCGGTCATCGAAGCGCCCGCGGCCCTCTTCCTGCACCCGCGGGGCACGCCGTGACCGCACGCCTCAATCCGCTGGCGACCGGCCAGTTCTGGCGCCGCGCCGGACCACTGTTGCTGGTGCTCGCCGTGCTTGGGCTATACCTCGGGACGCGCTTTCGGCTCGCCATCGACTGCGGTCTGGATGATGGGCGACACCCCCGACAGTTATGACGCCCGCTATTGGGGCGCGCTCCCCCTGGCCCAGATTCGCGGAAGAGCCTATGCGATATTTTAGAGTGGGTACCACCCTGCTGGGTGTGCTCATCACCCTGGTGGCCTTACCGACCCTTGGCGCCGACGCCGACCCCCTGGGATTGCGGGCCATCCGCGATCAGGCGCACGCGATCGAGACCGCCGCTGGCCGCGCCCAAGCCCCGGCCTGGTTACGCACGGCACCCGACCCGGCGGCGGCCAGCGCCGGCGCGGCGTTGGGGCAGACGGAACTGGATCGGCAGGGGCAGGCCCCGCCGTCCGCCGCGGCCTGCGAGGACCTGGGGCAACTGTGCGGCGCACCGCAGCCGGCCGCCGGGCCGCGTGCCGGCGTTGCTTCCAGCACCGGCATCACCTACACCGTCTTCGTCTCCCGCGCCCTGGGCGCTGAGGCCTTGCGGGCGATCTTCCGCGGGGCCATCGGTGCGGACGTGCGCGTCGTTTTTCGTGGCATCAACCCGGGCGAGCGGATGATGGACGCCATCCACGCGATCCAGGCCCTCCTCAAAGACCTCGACCCACTGCCCACGGTCGAACTCGATCCCACGCCCTTTCGCGACGCCGGGATCACGGTCGTGCCCGTCATCAGCGCCCGCGACGCCACCGGCGAGGTGGCCCGGGTCAGCGGCCTGTCGGCGCCGGACTGGCTGCGTGCGCAGTTGGGCGCCGGGACCCGCGGCGATCTGGGGGTGCGCGGACCGGTGGTCGCCTTCAGCGAACCCGACCTGATCGAGGAGATGCAGCGCCGCTTCGCAGCCCTAGATCTGAACGCCATGCGGGAGGCGGCCATCGGGCGATACTGGCAGCGGGCCGCCTTCGAGGGGCTCCCCGCCGCCACTGCGGCCCGGGAGCGCACCATCGATCCGACGATCACGGCCAGCGCCGACCTGATCCTGCCGGATGGGACTGCACTGATCCGCGCCGGTGACACCGTCAATCCGCTGGATCGACTGCCCTTCACGCATCGCCTGGTCATCTTCGATGCCTCCGATCCCCGCCAGGTCGAGATCGCCCGCCGTCTGGGCGAGAGCGCGGGGGCGTTGCGGCCGCTGTATCTGGCCACCGCCTTCGACCGCATCCAGGGCTGGGAGGGTCTGCGGGCGCCTGGACGCCCCGGTCTATCTGCTCACCCCGGACGTGCGCGCGCGGTTTGCCTTGGAGCGCGTACCGGCCATGGTGGAGGCGCGGGGCCAGGTCTTTGTCATCAGTGAACTACCCGTCGCGCAGGCCCCGGAGGCCCGTCATGAGTAACCGCCCGGACCGAACGCTCATCGCCACGCTACTCGCGTGGTCGCTTGCGCTGACCAGCCTCACGCCCACCACGGTGCTGGCGTCCAATCCGGGCTGTCCGGATGCCAAGCTGTTCTCCGCAAAACTGATCACGGATATCTGCTGGGCCTGCCTGTTTCCGATCCGTATCGCCGGGCTGTCCCTCTTTGGCGGGAGCGTGCCGGCCGGGGCGTCGCGCCAACCGGCGTGCCTGTGCAACGACGGCGGGGGCTTCCCGCATCCTGGGCTGACGATCAGCTTTTGGGAGCCGGCGCGGCTGGTCGAGCTGACGCGGGCGCCCGGGTGTTCACCGACGCTGGGCGGCATGCGCTTGCCGCTGGGCAGCAAGCGGCTGCTCGGCACCTCGGGGAAGGCCGATTACGACTCCGGGGATGGCGGGTTCCAGAACTATCACTGGTACGCCTTTCCGCTGCTGTTCCTGCTGGATCTCTTCGTCGATAGCCGCTGCAACCGTGACGGCATCGTCGATTTCGACATCCTCTATCTGTCCGAGATCGATCCGACCTGGAACGACGATGAACTGGCCTTCTTCACCAACCCCGAGGCCGCCTGGCTTGCCAATCCCGTGGCCCTGGCCGCCTGTCTGGGCGATGCGGCGGCGGCCACCGCCGGCACCCCGCTGGACACACTCTTTTGGTGTGCCGGGACCTGGGGCAACCTTTATCCCTTCAGCGGTCCCCAAGGGACGCTCGGTTCGCGGGCGCGCGCGACCAGCCTGTCACTGACCCGCGCCTTGGCGGCACTGCACCGCCGCGGTCTGGCCCGACGCACCATGGGTGACGATGCGGTGTGCAAGGCGCCGATCAATGTGGTCATGAAGAAGACCGGTTACAAAATCTCGATGTTCTACCCCCTGCCAGAAACCCAGCGCGCCCACGTCATCGGTGAGAGTCCATCGTTCGCCAGGATACCCTCGACAACACCGCCTTCAAGGCGCTCATCGCCACCGGCACTGGAACCGATCCGGTTCCGGTCCCCACCCCCGGGCCGTATCCCGCCCCGCCCGCTCCCATCATCCCCGGCGCACTGAGCCGGTTGTTCAATCAGGTGCAACGGACTAAACTGCACCCCGGCTATGCTGACGATCTCAGCCGGGAACTCGGCATCGTGGTAATCGCCGCCGTGGTCGATGATCCGGCGCCCGAGTTCACCAGCCGTGCTGGAGCGATACGCCAAGGGCTTCCGGGTGTACATCCATTGCACCAAAGGCCATCATGGCGGAATCGTCGTTGAAAGCCGAATCAATGGTGGTGGTTGGGAACTCTACGGCCATTTCACCCGGGGCAGCGTCTACGATGACCGCCCGCTCGCCGTCCCCCACACACCGGAAAGCCGCGATTATCGTCTGTGCTGGTGGGGCAAGGACGAGCCCCACGGTGATTGGAGCGCGGTCGTGACGGTGTTGGTGGGAGATTGAGTCCAGAGAGGGCCGGTCGGGAAGACCGGCCTTGATTGCCAGCCATTCGGCTGGCTTCTATGAATCGGCGGCGGATGACGGGTTAGTATCCCAGCACATAGTACATAATGCCATCATGTGTGGCCTGGGAATGGCGGATTGTCCTGCGTCTATCCGCCTTCCAGGTCTGATTGTCTGCTAGTATAATTGGCCCTACCCATTATCCCCACTTGCATGCCGGCGATGCCACTTGGGTATCGTTCTCAAAAGATATGTATACCCGAAACGCAGGCGACGTAGTTCTATGCTATTAAATCGGCTACTAATTTGGGCTCGAGACGCGATCCAACGACATCAGGTCTCCCTTAGCGTCCTTGGGGGCGCTTTCGCAATGGGCGCCAGCATGCTGACCTATTGGCAGTTCTGTGTGCCCGGGGATATGGAACGTCAGGTTAGTAAGCAGGCCAAGGCCAGCCAGGAGATGGCGGAACGCTTGAAGCATTCGGATGATGCGTTGCAACAATTGCTTCGCGCCTCTGCGCCCTGGCCGGTTGCGCCTATCGGTGATATAGATTCCACCATTCGCGAACAGATCCTCGCGGGAGACCTCAGGAAGGCAAAGCGAAACTTGATGCTCCAAGCCGAGCAATTGCGCGCGGAAAAGGCGCGAGCTCAGGGCACTGATCAGACCGTGATCCGGGCCAGACTTTCAATGCTCTATGTCTTCCTTTCCGAACTCGCCATGCGTGAGTGGGCGACCGATGATGCGCTCATGTATGCGCGGATGGCCTACGACTCGGACCGGGCAAGCCTAGCGGCCACCGAGCGCTATGTGCAGGCGCTTGGACTTGCCGGTTACGAGAACCTGGCGACCGGAGTGGTAAAGAGTGCGGAAGCCAACTCTGGACTGCCCACGGACTGGGAGCGCGCCTGGCTCAAATTCACTCGTTCACTCCCCAGCCTGCAAAAGATCATAGTGAGGGCCTTTCTGGATCGGCAGGCATTGAACAGGTCCAAACAATTTGACTTTGTCGTCGGTGGAATAGACGAGGTCAGCCAAAGCTCTGAGACACCCGATTTCCAAAGGGTGACTGCGGACCTCGATGCCGCGGACTTCGCCTTGGGGAAGGTCGCTCAGGACCAAGAAATTGTCGAAAAGCTGCGGGCGATCATCCAACAATTACGGGAGTTCGAGGGAGCATTTCTGCGCGTCAACACCGGGGATGTGCGGGGACTTTTTGCCCAGTATGTGATTTACCGGGAGCTCGCCGTGGCGTATTGGCTATCCAACGACGTTGCCCACTATGATACCTTCATGGCGAAAAGTGAGGATGCCCTAAAGCGAGCTGACTCTGTATCTCCCTGGTACAAAGTCATCGCCATGGCATTCGCCTCCAAGATCGACATGATGGGGCCTCCATTAGCCTACGAGACGAGCCGTAGAGTGCTGGTCCAAGCTGCAATGACCATTGAGCCAGGCAATATCCCTAGTTCCCTGCTGATTGCCGATAGGCCCGAGGAGATGATCGCGGTGCTTCGCTCCAATGCTTATTCAGACTTGGGCCTAGCCCTGATGATCCAGGGGCCTCAGAGCCTGTCTAGAAACTAAATTATTGATTTTATAGCAAAAAAATTGTAGAATCTCCGGAATCCATACGAAAATGCGATCTTATTCCGGGTTTCAATATGAATGAAGACAGCATCGAGTCGCCTGCCAGGTATCCTAG
>NZ_CAJAXH010000073.1 GCF_903946935.1 uncultured Thiodictyon sp. | reverse complement strand
GCCTTGGGCCTGTCCCAACCGGCCTTTGCCCGGCTGCTGCAAACCCCGGTCGGCACCGTGCGCGACTGGGAGCAGGGGCGCTTTCCGCCCCCCGGCAGTGCGCTGCTGGTGGCACGGCTGGCGGTTGAGCATCCCGAGGTGCTGCGGCCTTATGCCGCGGCCAGTTGATCGCGCAGCGCTGGCGGTCTCGCCGCACTATCCGAAGCCCACCGGTGGGCGAGGCCCAAGGGGCGTTCGGCAGACCACGAATATCCAAGTATAACCTCTTGTATTTTTATGCGTTCGTTTGCGTTCAGTTGCGATTGAAGCCGCTTTCCAGGTTACACTGTCGCCCCGCTCTTGCCCCATCGGCATCCCCCATCTAAGCAGGACCGCTCGCCCTATGCAGACTATTACAAAGACCATTAGCCAGGAAATCCAGGCCCGCGCCGACCAGGTGGAGGCGGCCGTCCGGCTGTTGGACGAGGGCGCGACCGTGCCCTTTATCGCCCGCTACCGCAAGGAGGCCACCGGCGGCCTCGACGACATCCAACTGCGGCACCTGGAAGAACGGCTGGTCTATCTGCGGGAACTCAGCGAGCGGCGCGCCGCGGTGCTTGCCAGCATCACTGAGCAGGGCAAGCTGACGCCAGCGCTGCGCGAGGAGATCGCGGGTGCGGATACCAAACAGCGGCTCGAGGACCTGTATCTACCCTATAAGCCCAAGCGCCGGACCAAGGCCCAGATTGCCCGCGAGGCGGGGCTCGAACCCTTGGCCGACGGACTGTTGGTCGACCCCACCCAGGAGCCTGCCGCCGCGGCGGCCGCCTATGTCGACGCGGGTAAAGGCGTGTCCGATGTCGCCGGCGCCCTGGAGGGTGCGCGCCAGATCCTCATGGAGCGCTTCGCCGAGGACCCGGAACTCACCGGACGCCTGCGCGACCGGTTGTGGGAGGAGGGCATCCTGGTCTCCCAGGTCGTCGCGGGTAAGGAGCGGGAGGGGAGCAAGTTTTCCGATTATTTCGACTACCGTGAATTGCTCGCCAAGCTCCCCTCGCACCGCGCCCTGGCGCTCTTTCGGGGGCGCAATGTCGGGGTGTTGAACCTGGACCTCATCCCGGGCGAGGGTGACGAGCCGGACCTGCCCTACCGCGCACTGATCGCTGCCCGCTTCGGGCTGCGGCACCAGGGCCGCGCGGCCGATGACTGGTTGGCCGAGACGGTGCGCAAGACCTGGCGCGTCAAGCTCTTGACCCGCCTGGACCTCGATCTCAAGGGGCGGGTGATGGAGGCGTCCGAGGCGGAGGCGATCCGCGTCTTCGGGCTGAACCTCAAGGCCCTGTTGCTCGCCGCCCCCGCCGGGCGCCTGCCGACCCTGGGTCTGGACCCGGGGTTGCGCACCGGGGTCAAGGTGGCGATCGTCGATTCCACCGGCCGGGTGGCAGCGACCGACACCATCTATCCCCATCAACCAAAAAATCAGTGGGATGCCTCCATCGCCCGGCTGGCGGTGCTGTGTGAGGCGCATGCGGTGCGACTCATCAGCATCGGCAACGGCACGGCCTCGCGCGAAACCGACAAACTCGCCCGCGAGTTGATCAAGCGTCACCCGGCCCTGGGTCTGCGCTCGCTGGTGGTCAGCGAGGCCGGGGCCTCGGTCTATTCGGCCTCCGAGTTGGCATCCAATGAACTGCCGGACTTGGACGTGTCGCTGCGCGGCGCGGTCTCCATCGCGCGGCGCCTGCAAGACCCGCTGGCCGAACTGGTGAAGATCGAGCCCAAGGCCATCGGCGTGGGTCAATACCAGCACGACGTCAACCAGGGCCGCTTGGCCCGTACCCTGGAAGCGGTGGTGGAGGACTGCGTGAACGCCGTCGGGGTGGATCTGAACACCGCCTCGGTGCCCCTGTTGACCCAGGTCTCCGGGCTCAACCGGGGGTTGGCGGAGAACATCGTCGCCTTCCGCGAGGTCAACGGTGCATTCGGCAACCGCAAGCGCTTGATGGCGGTGCCACGCTTCGGTGAGAAGGCCTTCCAGTTGAGCGCCGGCTTCCTGCGGGTGCCGGACGGCGACGAGCCGCTCGATAGCTCGGCCGTCCACCCGGAAGCCTATCCGGTGGTGCGCCGGATCTGCGAGCGGGCGGGTAAGGATATCCGCGCGCTGATCGGCGATGTCGCCACCCTGCGCCGCCTGGAGCCTAAAGAGTTCACCGACGAGCGTTTCGGCCTGCCGACCGTTGCGGATATCCTCGCCGAGCTGGCGAAGCCCGGCCGCGACCCGCGCCCGGAATTCAAGGCGGCCGAGTTCAAGGAGGGGGTCGAGACGCTGAAAGACCTGGAGCCCGGCATGATCCTGGAGGGCGCGGTGACGAATGTGACCAACTTCGGCGCCTTCGTCGACATCGGTGTCCACCAGGATGGCCTGGTCCACATCTCGATGCTCGCCGACCGCTTCGTCAAGGACCCGCACGAGGTGGTGAAGTCGGGCGACCTGGTCAAGGTCAAGGTCCTGGAGGTCGACCTACCCCGCCAACGGGTCGCGCTCAGCATGCGTTTGGGTGAGCCGACGCGTGCCGCGGAGGCCGGCGTGCCGCGCGGCAGCGCCGCGCGGCGTGACCAGCCGCGGACGGCGGAGCAACCCCGCCGCCCGCCGGAGGGTCGGCGGCCGGCGTCGGCCCGTCCGGCGCCTGAGCAGCAGGTGCCGGCCAATAGCGCCTTTGCCGCGGCCTTTGCGAAGGCGAAGAAGGGGTGATGCGCGCGTCGTCGCGACCGGTTGGGACTCTTGTGCTAGGCTAATGGGTCACGCGCCCGCGCGCGGCGTTCCGGGCCCACCGGGCCCGCGCGAGCTGCCGCCCGGGCGTCCTGCCGGCGCTATCCCGATATCCCGGTTATATTTGAATCCGTTGTTGGAGTATTGATCGATGGCCCGCATCACCGTAGAGGACTGCCTCAACCACGTGGACAACCGTTTCGACCTGGTCCTGCTTGCCACCAAGCGTGCCCGCCAGCTCGCCAACGGGGTGGAGCCCACCCTGCCCTGGCTCAAGGACAAGCCCACCGTCATGGCGTTGCGCGAGATCGCCGCTGGCCGCATCACCAACGAGGTGGTCCAGGCCGCTCAGCGCCACATCGAGGAGACCGCCGCGGCCCTCGAACAACGCCTCGCGGCCGAGCTCGCCGCCGATATGCGCGATCTGGACTCGGACAAGGAGTAATTCCCGGGTTTAGGATGAGCGACGCGCCCCCCCCAGATGAGTTACCCCACCCGGAACCGGGCCGGCCCCCGCGCTTCCTGATCAGTGACCTCTGTGCCGCGCTGGAATCCTACCTGCCGGTGGAGCAGGTGAGCGAGGTCTATCGCGCCTATCTGTTCGGTGCCGAGGCCCATCAGGGCCAGAGCCGCAAGTCGGGCGAGCCCTATATCTATCACCCGCTGGCGGTGGCACGTACCCTCAGCACCATGCACATGGACTACAAGTGCCTGATCGCCGCCATCCTGCACGATGTGATCGAGGATACCCCGATCGCCAAGGACCGGCTCGCCGAGGTCTTCGACAGCGAGGTCGCTGAACTGGTGGACGGGGTGAGCAAGCTCTCCCAGATCGACTTCGAGTCCCGCGCCGAGGCCCAGGCGGCCAGTCTGCAAAAGATGCTGCTCGCCATGACCCGGGACATCCGGGTGATCCTGATCAAGCTGGCGGACCGCCTGCACAACATGCGTACCTTAGGGGTGATGAGCGCCGAGAGTCGGCGGCGCATCTCCCGCGAGACCCTGGAGATCTTTGCGCCCATCGCTAACCGCCTGGGGATCAGCAGTATCCGGGTCGAGCTCGAAGAACTGGGCTTCAGCCACTACTGGCCCTGGCGCCACCTGATCCTGGAGCGGGCGGTGCAGAAGGCCAGCGGGGCGCGCTCCGAATTGCTGGCCGGGGTGGAGGCGACGATCCGACTCCGGCTCCAGCAAGAGGGCATCCCGGGCGAGGTCAAGAGCCGCTGCAAGAACCTCTACAGCATCTACCGCAAGATGAAGGAGAAGCGCCGATCCTTCTCGGAGGTGGTGGACGTCTTCGGGGTGCGGGTGACGGTGGATCGGGTGGACACCTGCTACCGCGTCTTGGGTCAGGTCCACAACCTCTATAAGCCGGTGCCCGGGCGCTTCAAGGACTATATCGCCATCCCCAAGGCCAACGGCTACCAATCGCTGCACACGGTACTGTTCGGCCCCCAAGGCGTGCCGCTGGAGATCCAGATCCGCACCGAGGCCATGGAGCGCGGCGCCGAGTCTGGGATCGCCGCCCACTGGATGTACAAGAGCGGCGGCCAAAACGCCAACTCGCCCGCCAACCTGGCCAACGACTGGCTCCAGAACCTGCTGGTGATGCAGCAGGGCGCCGGCAATCCTCAGGACTTCCTGGATAACGTCAAGGTCGATCTCTTCCCTGACGATGTGTATGTCTTTACCCCCAAGGGCCGCATACTCACCTTGAAGCGGGCGGCGACCGTGGTGGACTTTGCCTATGCCATCCATTCCGACGTGGGCAACACCTGTGTGGCGGGGCGGATCGACCGGCGGCTGGCCGCCCTGAGCACCCCGCTGCGCAGCGGCCAGACGGTCGAGGTCATCACCGCCCCAGGCGCCAAGCCCAATCCGGCTTGGCTCGGCTTTGTGGTCACCGGCAAGGCGCGCGCCGGGATCCGCGGCTACCTTAAAAATCTCAAGGCCAAGGAGGCCGAGGCCCTGGGACAGCGGCTGTTGAACGCCGAACTGGGCGCGTTCGGCAGCGACTTCGACCAACTGCCCCCGGCGACCCTGGCCGCCTACCTGGACGACACCGGTCTCCCGGATGTCGCCACCCTGCTCGTTGACATCGGTCTGGGCAATCGTCTGCCGGTCCTGGCGGCGCGCCGCTTGGTGGGGGCGGAGGGGGAGAGCGCGGGCGCCGTGGCGGGGGCGGCGACCGAACCCCACCCGCGCCGCTTTGCGATCCGTGGCACCGAGGGGATGGTCGTCACCTTTGCCCGCTGCTGTCGTCCCATCCCGGGCGATGCGGTCGCCGCCGTCTTCAGCCCTGGGCGCGGGATCGTGGTCCACCGCCAGGAGTGCCGCAACTTGAGCAGCCTGGAGACCCGGCGCAACAAACGGTTGGATGTCGAGTGGGCGCCGGAGCCGGATGGTGACTTTCCAGTCGAGATCCGGGTCGACATCGGCAACCGACGCGGTGCCCTGGCGGTGGTGGCGGGGGTCATCGCCGAGCAGGGGTCCAATATCGAGAACGTCCAGTCCCAGGAAAAGGACGGCACCACCTCCACCTTGGAGTTCCTGGTGACGGTGCGTGGACGCCAACACCTCGCGCGGATCATGCGCCGGCTGCGCCAGATCCCACTGGTCATTCGCATTACCCGGGTGAATCGCTGATATGAAGATGAAATGCTATCTAGCGGGCGTTCTTGCGCTCATTTCTGCCGTGCCGCTGGCCTTCGCCGAGCTCCCGGCGGTCCCGCCGGGTGCGGCGACTCCCCAAGAGACGGGCGCCTGGCTGCACGCCGATCAAGAGGCGTTGCAGGAGGCGCGCCAGCGGCTCGCTGACCAGGCCGCCGAGCAAAGCGACACGACGCCATTGCTGCCGGTGATCGATGAGTTTCGGGTCTTGATCGAAACCGACCCGGAACTGTTCATGTTGTTTACGCAAATGTTCGAGCAGATTCCGCACGAGCCGCAGTTCGAGAAAGACGCCGCGGGTCATCCGGCGGCGCGGGACTATCGCGAGATGCTGCGGCTGATGAACCAGGCCGTGACCCAGCCGCCGCAATTCAATAAGACCGGCATGGTCGGCTTTCCGATCAATGCCATCGTCAATTGGGCGATGGGTACGCCGGCCGGCGCTAGCGCCTTCCTGAACGACAAGGTCAATCGCCAATTAAAGAAGATCCTGGCCTACTGGGCGGTGTATCTGCGGTCCGCGGATTCGCGTTGGGTGCTCAACGACAAGCCCAATACGGGTTGGTTTGGGCGTGATGCGCGGGCGGCCATGCCGACCTTCGATAAGGATTTCGTCTCCGATCCGAAACTGCACTATCATGGCTTCGCGTCATGGGATGATTTTTTCACCCGGGTCTTTCGCGAGGGCCGCCGTCCGGTCGCCAGCCCGGATGACGAGCGCGTCATTGACAATGCCTGTGAGTCGGCACCCTACCGGTTGGCCACCGGGGTGAAACTGCGCGATCGGTTCTGGATCAAGGATCAGCCCTATTCATTGATCCATATGCTGGCGGACGATCCGCTGGCCGCCCAGTTCGAGGGCGCAACTGTGTATCAGGCGTTTCTGAGCGCGCTGAGTTATCACCGCTGGCACAGCCCGGTCAGCGGCCGGATCGTCAAGACTCGGGTGATCGACGGCTCCTATTATGCGGCGACGCCGGCGGTTGGCTTTGACCCGGTCAGCCCCAATGAATCACAAGGCTACATTACACAAGTCGCCTCGCGCGCCCTGATTTTCATCAAGGCGGACAATCCCCAGATTGGCTTGATGGCGGCGATGTTCGTCGGGATGGCAGAGGTGTCGTCCAACGAAATCACCGTCTACGAGGGGCAGCATGTGGAGAAAGGGGACCAGCTCGGCATGTTCCATTACGGTGGTTCGACCCATACCCTGATCTTCCGCCCGCAAGTCGATCTGGAGTTCGATCTGCACGACCAGACGCCTGGCCTGCACTCGGAAAATATCCCGGTGCGTGAGCGGATTGCGACGGTGCGCAATCAAGGCGCCAATTGACCTGATAAGGGTCGGTTGTCACGCCAAGGCGCCAAGCTCGCCAAGCAATACAAGAGGGTAGGAGATGCCACAAGATCGCCCGCTAGGTTAGTTGCACTGAGCAGATAACCCACTGAAAAAACTTGGCGTGCATGGCGTGCATGGCGTGCATGGCGTGCTTGGCGCCTTGGCGTGAGCAATAGTCGACTTTGGACTTGATGGGCGTGCGGCCCCCGGGAATCCAGCTCAGGTATCGGTAGGGCTCGATTGGGCGGGCGCGGGAAGTTTCCGCTCCCTCAGCCACAAAAAGATGACTGGCGTGACGATCAGGATATGCACCAGGCTGGAGATCATCCCGCCGACCACCGGGGTGGCCAGCGGCTGCATGATCTCTACCCCGGTGCGCTGGAGCCAGAAGATGGGTGACAAGGAGGCGATGGTGGTGGCGACCGTCATCACCTTGGGGCGTAGCCGCAGCCGCGCCCCGGCCTTGACTGCCGCGATCAACTCCGCGCGGGTCAATACGCGACCCAGACGTCGGCTGGCCTCCTGCACCGCTTCTTCCAGATAGGTCACCATGATGACGCCGGTCTGAATGGCCGTGCCGAAGAGCGCAATATAGCCGACCCACACGGCGACGCTGAAGTTGAATCCCATCCAGGCCTGCAACAAGACGCCGCCGGTGAGTGCAAAGGGCACCGCCAGGATGACGTGCGCCGCCTCCCCGACCGAGTGGAAGGTCATTGCCAGGGTGGCAAAGATGATGAGGATGACGGCGGGGAATACATAGAGCAGGGTCTGACGGGCGCGCAATTGCTGCTCGTATTGACCCGAGTATTCGATGCTCATGCCCGGCGCCAGGGTTATCTCGGCGGCGAGACGTGACTTGATCTCGTCGACGAATGAGCCCAGGTCGCGGTCGCGCACATTGGCCTGGACGAAGACCCGTAGCCGGCCGTTTTCGCTCTGGATCTCGTTGGGGCCGACCACCCGCTTGAGATCGGCGACCTGCCGCAATTGGACGGTGGCACCGGAGGGTGTGACGATCGGGATCTCGCCGAGTTTATCGAGGTCGCCGCGCTCCGCCTGTTCCAGGCGCACCTGGATCGGCCAGCGTTCGCGGCCCTTGATGGTGCTGCCGACGGTGACCCCGCCGATGCCGGCCTCCACCTGACGCAATAGCTCCTGAACACTGAGCCCATAGCGGCCCATCGGTTCGCGGCGGACCTGGACCTCCAGATAGGGCTTGCCCTGTACCCGTGAGGGTGCCACACCGACCGCCCCCGGTATCCGATCGATCGCGCGCTCGACCTCGAATGCCTGCTGCTGGAGTGCATCCAGCTCGTCGCCGAAGACCTTCACCCCGACTTGGGCGCGGATGCCGGTGCTGGTCATGAGGATACGGTTTTCGATCGGCTGTAGAAATCCGGGCACATAGCCGGGCAGCTCCATCAGGCGCGCCGACAGGTCAGCGATGATGGAGGCCTTGGTGGTCCCGGGCGGCCATTGCTCGCGCGGCTTGAGTGTGATGGTGGTCTCGATCATCTCGACCGGGGCCGGGTCGGTGGCGGTGGTCGCCCGCCCGAGCTTGCCGGCCACCGTGGCGACCGCCGGGTGGGCGCGGATCGCGCGGTCCTGCCAGGCCATGATGCGTTTCACCTCGGTGAACGCGGTGGCGGGCAGCAGGACCGGCATGAAGAGCAGCGAGCCCTCCTCCAGGGTGGGCATGAATTCGGTGCCGAACCCCTGGGTGTGGCGCGCGACCGACTCCGGCAGCCAGGCATTGACCGCCTGCGGCAGGCCCCAGGCGATGACGATGCAGGCGGTGAGCAGGGTGGCCGCGAGTCCCAGTACGGTCTTGCGATGCCCCAGTGCCCAGTCCAATGCCGGCTCATAGACGCGCAACAGGCCGTTCATCAGCCAGTTCTCGCCCTCCGGCTTGAGCGGGCCCCGCACCAGCAGGGTGCAGAACACCGGCACCGCCGTCACTGCGAGCAGCGTCGCGCCGATCAGCGCAAAGGTCTTGGTATAGGCGAGCGGATGAAACAGTTTGCCCTCCTGGCCGGTCAACAGGAAGACCGGCACGAAGGCGAGGATGATGATCAGCATCGAGAACACCATGGGCCGCCCCACCTGGGTGGCGGCGGTCAGGGTGCGGGCGAAGACCTCCGCGGCATCGAGCCGGCGCTGGAGCGCCGCCTCGGCCCGCTCGCAATGGCGGATGACATTCTCGGTCATGACGATGCCGGCATCGACCAGCACCCCGATTGAAATGGCAATGCCGGTCAATGACATGATGTTCGATGGGATGCCAAACCGGTCCATCAGGATGAACGCGATCAGGATGGATGCCGGTAGCGGCAGGGTGACTATCAGGATGCTGCGGAAATGAAAAAGAAACAGGATGTGCATCAGGGTGACGAGGATGATCTCTTCGGTCAGTGCATCCTTGAGCGTGCCGATGGCGCGCCCGATCAGGTCGCTGCGGTCATAGAACGGCACCACGCGCACCCCGGTTGGCAGTCCCGCGGCCAGGGCGGCGATGCGGGTCTTGATGTCCGCAATGACCTGGTAAGCGTTCTCCCCATAGCGCATGACCACGATGCCGCCGACCACCTCCCGTCCATCGACATCCAACGCCCCGCGCCGGAAGTCGCCGCCGATCTCGATGGTTGCCACATTGCGTAGATATAAGGGGGTGCCGCCGCGCGGCAGCACCGGAATCAGTTCGAGATCGGCCGCGCTCTCGATCAGGCCGACCCCGCGCACGATGAACTCGGCACCGTTCTCCTCGATGGTCTTGCCACCGACATTGAGATTGGACTTGCTGACCGCGTCCATCACCTGGCCCAAGGTGGCGCCGTATTGCTTGAGTTGGAGTGAGGAGACCTCGATCTGATATTGGCGAACGAAGCCGCCGATACTGGCGACCTCGGCCACCCCAGGGACGGCGGCGAGTTGATAGCGCACATAGGTGTCTTGCAGGGTGCGCAGCGATCCCAGGTCCTGCTGGCCGGATTGGTCATCGAGATAATACTGATAGACCCAGCCGAGCCCGGTGGCGTCCGGGCCGAGCCGCGCGATCACCCCCGCCGGCAGCAGGTCACCCAATGAATCGAGCCGCTCCAGCACCCGGGTGCGGGCGAAATAGGTGTCGACGCTGTCGGCGAAGATCACGGTGAGAAAGGCGAAGCCGAACATCGAACTGGCCCGCACCGTCTTGACCCCGGCGAGCCCTTGCAATGAGACCGACAGCGGATAGGTGATCTGGTCCTCGACCTCCTGCGGCGAGCGGCCGGGCCAGTCGGCGTAGACGATGACCTGATTCTCCGACAGGTCGGGGATCGCATCGATGGGCACGCGCTGGAGCGCGAACAGGCCCCAGGTACAGAGTGCGAGAAAGCCGCTGATGACCAGAAAGCGGTTGTGCAGCGACCAGACAATGACTCGGTCGATCATCCGCGTTCCAGTCTCGTTCCCACGCTCCGCGTGGGAATGCATCCTTGGACGCTCCGCGTCACGAGTGCCCTGGCACGGCGCTTACGGTGGAGCCTGGGACCGGGGTTCCCCATTGGCGGATCGAAGAATGGTCGGCTCACTTCACCTCATCCCCGCACCCGGGCATGGCCGAGCCGAAGAAGGGGTTGCGCAACCGATGGGAACGCGACAGCCAGCGCGCGGTACCCAGCACCGGGCTCATCGGGCATTGATAGATCCAGACCTCCTCGCGCTGCTGTAGGTGCTCGGCCCGGGCCAGGTCGGCGACCGCGGTACTGAATGGCTCGAAGGCGCGGCGGGCGGCATCCAGGTCGGTGGGATCCGGTAGCTTGTCGGTGAATGCGGCCAAGTCGCCGCGCTCCGCCGGTGCATTGCCGGCGAGATAGTCGGCCAGCGCCTGGCGCAGGGCGGGTAGGCCCGCACAATAGCCGGCCAGATCGTCGGCCGCGAGTGCGGTGGCGGCATCCGCGGTGGCGAATACCAGGGTCCGCAGGAGCCCATAGGTCGCGTCGTTATGCGGCGCGGTACCGCCGGGGATCTTGACGGGCGTGACCTGCGCCGGGTCGGCCGCCGCCACATCCACCGCGGCATGGGCCAGTTGCGCCTGCGAATCCAGTATCAGGCCGGCCTGGGTGACGACCCGCTCGCCCTGCTTCAGACCGTCCAGGACCTCGTCGTCGGTGTCGCCCACGCGACCGATCCGCACCTCGCGCGCCCGGTAGCCTGAGCCCCCGGCGTCGACATAAACGATGGGTCGACCGCTGTGCTGGAGGACGGCCGCGCGCGGCACCAGCAGGCCATCGAGCGTGCTCGCCGCGACCACCGCCTGGGCGGTCTGGCGAAAGCGTAGCCGATGTTCGGGATTCTCCAAGGTCACCCGTACCCGCGCGGTGCGGGTCTTCTCGTTCAGGCTGGGGTCGATGAAGGTAATGGGGGCGGTCAACACCTGGCCGGGCTGGGAGGGCACCGAGACCTCCACGGTCTGGCCCAGTTTTAGCCAGGCCAGGTCTGGCTCGTAGGCATCGAAGACGAACCACATCCGCGAAAAGTCACCGATTTCAAACAGTGGATCGTTGACCTTGACATATTGCCCCTCGTAGACCGAGCGGGAGATCACGGTGCCGGAGAGTGGGGCACGGATGTTCACCATGGCGGTGGGCTTCAGCGTGTGTTCCAGGATGCCGATCTCCTCCTCGGTGAGTCCCAATTCCAAGAGGCGCTCGCGGGCCGCCGCGCGCTCCGAAAGGGGGGTGGCGACCGCGCCGGCCTTGAGCCGCTCGACATATTGGCGCTGGGCGGTGAGCATCTCTGGACTGAATACCGTGGCGAGCGGCGCACCGGCCGCGACCTCGGCGCCTACATAGTTGACCTGAAGTTTCTCGATGCGCCCAGGTACCCGGGCGGCCAGGATGCGATGGCGGGTGTCGTCGTCCTCGATAACCCCACTCACCCGCAGCGTCCGGGTGAGCGCGCCCCGGGTGACCGCGCTGGTCGCCACGCCGGTCACCGCGGCTTGGGCGGCGCTGAGTGTGACCAGGTTCGGATCGACTGCGGCCCCGGTGTCACCGCTGGCGGCGATCAATTCCATGCCACAGATGGTGCAGCGTTCCCCCGGTTTGTCCGACTTGATCCAGGGATGCATCGGGCACTGATAGACCTGCGCCGCATGGGCATGTGCCGCATGGACCGGCAGGGCGGCGGCGCTGGGGTGTTCGACGGCGGACAGACCGGCCGCGATGGCGAGCAGGCCGAGGGTCACGATCAACTTGGTCAAGGTGTGCATAGCGAAACGGCAGCGGTGCTAAAGTCAGATGGGTGAAGGCGACACTGGGTCGTCGTCGGCGCAGTCGCCAGCCCTGGCCCGCCGCCCGGCATCCCGTCCGGCGTGACCGTCTATCGTCTGGGCTGCGCTGGCCCAGTACAAGTGCCAAATGCGACGAAAAGGGCGGCAGCCGGGATGCCGATCAAGGCGAGTACCGCCTGGCCCCCTCTTCGCCGTCCTTGCCCACCATCCACATCGGGGCTATCCTCCCCTCCGAACTCACCGCGGTACCTTTGAAATGCCTTTCGCGATCCCGTGAATTGAACGCGCGGGCGCGGGCGGCGGATTGAGGATGCGGCCGCGTTGTAGTCAGCGGGCCGCAGACGACCAGATTGAGCAGGCGACCAACCACGCGGAGGTATAGCAATGACAACAGACGTCGCGCAGCGCAAGATACTCATTATCGAGGATGACGCCGATTTGCTGATGCTGGTCAGGCATGTCTTGGAACGGGAGGGCTATCGGGTCTTCGTGGCATCCAATGGTGCCGACGGCATTCTCGTTAATGAGCGGGAGGACCCCGATCTGATTCTTCTCGACTTGCGTATGCCGGACATGGATGGGATCGAGACGTTGCGCAATATCCGGGAATGCGATAAGAAGGTGCTGGTCGTCATCCTGACCGGGTATGGCTGCCCGGATACCATCAGGGAGGCGGCGGATCTGAAGGTCAGCGAATACTTGAGCAAGCCTTTTGCGAATAAAGACTTGGCGGGGGTGATCGGCAAGGCGCTGCTGCCTTGAATGAAAGGGTCGCCACGATGAATGAAAGCAGACGACTGATCTATGTGCCGATCCTGCACGCACAGGAAGACGCCGGGCGCACAGATTCGATTTTGACCAATAAGAAGATAAGACGGAGGAGGATAGAGAAGCAGGTGTCGGCGGTTGAGGAAATGTGGAAAGGAATTGCTGCAAAAATAGGCGAGTTAAATATCCCCTGGGATAAGACGCGGATTTATCAGGATGGGGTGCCGGTGTGCGGTAATGAAGTCGCATTGGCCCGGCGACTGGCGGACAGTGGTAGTCCGAATTTTTCATTTATCTGTAATGCGATACAGGAGGGGGCGGCGCTGGAGGGTACTGAAGACATGGACCTGCTGATACAAGAGTACGATCTGCTCAATAAGTTGCTGATGAGTAATGCGGGTGTCGATCAGGCGGCGAGCAATACGGAATATCAGGCCAAGAGCCGGGCGTTGCTGATCTTGAGAGATCAATTCATCTTGAATCGAATTACCGGTACCCTGCAACCGGGGGAGCTGCCGATGGTGTTTATGGGGGTGATGCATCGTCTGGACAAGATGCTCGAAAATGATTTCTCGGTGTCTTATGTCATTTATCGCCTGCCATTCCGTAGTATCGGAACCATTTATAACGCCTAAGGCCCGCAGATTATGCTTCGCAAAGTGTCCTTGTTACACGCCGACCCGATTCTGTTTTCACCAATTTATCTCGATGCGGACAAGGTGTCCACGGCAAAGCTGCTGGCCCTTTATCGCTTCGTCAATCTCTTTTTCCCGAAAATGGGCTCCAGCCTGGTCAAGACGATGATGGACATGGAGCGGCATAGTGAGCGGCTGACGGCAAACAGTTCTCCACATGAGCGGCGCAAGCTGATCAGTCAGATGGAGAGCCTGAGTATGGATATACAATTTTCGGTCTGTGACGGCGGCCAAAATGTGATGGAGATTTCGATTCATATCGTGCCCAGCCAAGTGCTTGAGCGGGCGCAGCAGGGCCGGACGAATTTACCGCAGTATCAAGCACTGCAAGACCACCTGGATCAATTGATTGTCAAGCTGATTGCCAAGGAGCTCAGTCGTCGCTTCAGCGCCAAGATCGCCGCGGGTCTCAAGGCCCTGGCAGGCATCAAGCAGGTGCCGGCGTTTATTTGCCAACTGCTTGAGATGGGCTGGATCAATCGCGATGGGCAATTGTTGCAAGGGGCGTCGATCGATGATTTATTGACCGGAAGATTTCGCGATCAGTTCGAGCAGTTGATGCCCAAGGAGCTGCTGCAGGAAGGGATGCAAATCCGCGACACCATCGAGACCTTCTTTGCCATCAGTCAGGATGATGCGGATTCTCTGATCCAAGACGCCAAGCGGCGTCATGCCCTGCTCGAGATCACGCTGCGGGAAACGCGCAGGCCATGCTGACCCGCTCAGTCGGCACGGGCGTCGCGATCCGCGTTAGAGGCCTGGTGCAGGGGGTGGGCTTCCGCCCCATGGTGTGGCGGGCGGCGCGCGCCTTCGGGCTCTCGGGCGATGTGTGCAATGACGGGGAGGGGGTGCTGATCCGGGCCTGGGCGCCGGCGGACGCCGCCCCCGACCTGCTCGATCGGTTCTGCGCCCGGCTGCGCTTGGACTGTCCGCCACTGGCGCGGATCGCGGCCATCGAATCCGGCGCCATCGCCGCACCTGCCCCCGATCCCCCCGGCTTCGTCATCCTGGCGAGCGCGAGCACCGGGGTGCAGACCGGTGTGGTGGCGGACGCGGCCACCTGTGCCGCCTGCGCCGCGCAGGTCCTGGACCCGGCCGATCGCCGTTATCGTTACCCCTTCACCAACTGCACCCATTGCGGGCCGCGTCTGAGCATCCTGCGCGCCATCCCCTATGACCGCGCCAATACCAGCATGGGGGTCTTTGCCTTGTGTCCGGCCTGTGCGTCCGAGTACCAGGACCCGGCGGATCGGCGTTTCCATGCCCAGCCCAACGCCTGCCCGGTCTGCGGTCCGCGGGTCTGGTTGGCGGATCGGGTGGGGCAGGCACTGGACCCGGCCGACCTGGGCGCCGTGGATGCCATCGCCGCGGCCGCGCGGCTACTCGGCGAGGGGCGCATCCTGGCGATCAAGGGGATCGGGGGCTTCCACCTCGCCTGCGATGCCGCCGACGCCGCGGCGGTGAGCGAACTGCGTCGCCGCAAGCGGCGCTTCGGCAAGCCCTTCGCCCTGATGGCCAGGGATCTGGCGGTCATCCGGCGCTATGCGCGGGTGGGGGAGGGTGAGGCCGCACTGCTGGCGAGCCCGGCCGCGCCGATTGTCCTGCTGGAGCGGCTGTCGGGCCCGGAGTTGGCGCCGCAGCTTGCCCCGGGCCAGTCGACCCTGGGCTTCATGCTCCCCTACAGCCCGCTACACCTGCTGTTGCTGGCGCACTGGGAGCGCCCGTTGGTGATGACCAGCGGGAACCTAAGCGAAGAGCCGCAGTGCATCGATAACACGGATGCCTTGGCACGGTTGGGCGGGCTTGCTGACTTCGCCCTGCTGCACGACCGGGTCATCGTCAACCGGGTAGACGATTCGGTGGTGCGCTGGATGGATGGGGCGCCGCGTCTGTTGCGGCGCGCGCGCGGTTACGCCCCGGCGCCCATCGCCATGCCGCCCGGTTTTGCCGACTGCGCGCCGGTCCTGGCGATGGGGGGCGAGCTCAAGAATACGGTCTGTTTGCTGCGCAACGGCCAGGCGATCCTGACCCAACACCTGGGCGACCTGGAGGAGGCGCATACCGCCCGCGAGTATGAACAGACCATCGACCTCTATCAATCCCTGTTCGAGCACGCAGCGCAGCGGATTGCGGTGGACCTGCACCCGGACTATCGTTCCAGCCTCACCGGCCGGGAGCGGGCCGCGCGTGAGGGTCTGGAGCTGATCCAGGTTCAGCACCACCACGCCCATATCGCCGCCGTCCTGACCGATAACGGCTGGCCGCTGGATGGCGGGCCGGTGCTTGGCATCGCGCTGGACGGTCTGGGTTATGGGGCCGATGGGACCCTCTGGGGCGGTGAGTTCCTGGCGGCGGACTATCGTTGCTATCGGCGGGTTGGTTGGCTGCGGCCGGTGCCCATGCCCGGCGGCACCCGGGCCATCCTGGAGCCCTGGCGCAACCTGGTGGCGCAGATCGAGGTGTGTCTGGGCTGGGATGAGTTCCTGCGCCGCTGGCCTGGGCTGGAGCTCTCCCGGCGACTGGCCGAGCGGCCGGTGCCCCAGCTGCGCATCCTGATGGCGCGCCGCCTCAATGCGCCCCTGTCGAGTTCGGCCGGGCGTCTGTTCGATGCGGTGGCCGCGGCCCTGGGGCTGTGTGCCGAGCGGATCGGCTATGAGGGCCAGGCGGCGATCGAGTTGGAGTCATTGGCGGTGGGGGCGCTGGCGGACGCCGGGGAGGGCTACCCCTTTGGCCGCATCGCGGTCGCTGGCCGTGCGGAGCTCGACCCTAGCCCCCTGTGGGTGAGTCTCTTCGACGACCTGGCCGCCGGGGTCCCGGCGGGACAGATCAGTGTCCGGTTCCACCAGGGTTTCTGCCGCGCCGTGGCCGACCTGGCGGCCGACCTGGCGGCGGCTCAGGGGCTGCGGCAGGTCGCCCTGTCCGGCGGGGTCTTCCAGAATCGGCTGGTGTTGGAAGGGGTCTGCCAACGGCTGCGCCGGCACGGGTTCGCGCCCCTCACCCACCATCAGGTGCCCGCCAACGACGGCGGTCTGGCCCTGGGCCAGGCGGCGATTGCGGCGGCGTGGGGGGCTTGATCCTAGCAGCCTGTCGGACTTGATGGCGTAACCGATTGATTAAAAAGGAAAACGACTTTTTGGCGCAAAAGAGGAAACTCTTTGCATTCAATCGGTTGCATCACTAAGTCCGACAGCCTGCTAGAAAGAGCAGTTGTCACGCCAAGGCGCCAAGTGATCAATGCCCGCGAGATAGGATCAATGCCCGCGAGATAGGGCTATCCATGATCGGACAACGATGACGGATCTCGGCGCGAGGGCGGCCTCGTTCAGCGCTACAGCGTTCCCCAGGTATTCTTGCGCTGCCGCAGGCGCAGCCGCGGGAGGATCAGGCCGAGCAGTATCCCGCCGACCAAGACCCCGGCCCCGATCAGGAACCAGCGCAGATTGGTCTGGTTCTTGAGATCGCGGTTTTCCTGTTCCAGTTCCGCCTGGGCGCGGGTCAGGTCCGCCACCTGGACACGCAGCCGCTCCCGGTCGGTGGTGACCTCCAGCACGTTGGCGCTGGCGTGGCGGATGGTCGCCAGTTGCTGCTCCAGCAGATTGCTCTTCTGCACCAGGTCCTGGTTACGCGCCGCCAGCTCGGTCCGCTCGGATTGGGCCTTGGCGAGTCGGGCGGAGAGTGCGTCGGGCGACTGTTGCAGCTCGGCGAGACGGGCCTCCAGCGCGGCGACGCGGTTGCGCGCGGCGGGTTCGGTCTGGAGTTGGTCCGCGGGCACGAAACCAACGGCGCCGTCCAGGGTCTTGACCTGCGCGTATTTGGTGGTCCGGTTGACCCCCAGCACTTCGAGCGGTGTGCCGCTCGGCAGCATCTTGATGACCTTGTAACGGGTGCTACCCCCGGCCCGCAGGCCGACTTCCAGTTGATCGGTGACGTAACTGGTCTCGGCCTGGGCCGATAACGGGATCAGTAGCGCGGCACAGAGGCCGCACAACAGGGGTGCCGATGCGCTCATGGGGCGTCCTCGCTACGATGTGATACGGGTTTTTCGGCGCACGCGGCGCGGGGGCCTCAACGCCCGAGGACCAGCAGGAATTCAAGCAGCGCCTTTTGCACATGCAGGCGATTCTCGGCCTCGTCCCACACCACGGATTGGGGGCCGTCGATGACCGCGGCGGTCACCTCTTCCCCGCGGTGCGCCGGCAGGCAGTGCATGAAGAGCGCGTCGGGCGCGGCGCCGGCCATCACCGCCTCGTTGACCTGGAAGGGGGCGAACTGCGCCATGCGGGTGGCCAGTTCGTCCTCCTGGTGCATGCTGGCCCATACATCGGTGACGATCAGATCGGCCCCCGCGGCGGCGGCTACCGGGTCGTGCATGATCTCGCAGCGGTCGGCGCATTCGGCCAGCAACCCGGTCTCCGGCTCGAAACCGGCGGGGCAACCGATACGCAGCTCGAAATCCAACAGACATGCCGCCTCCATGTAGGTCTGGCACATATTGTTGCCGTCGCCGATCCAGGCCACCCGCCGGCCGCCGATATCGCCGCGATGCTCCACATAGGTCTGGATGTCGGCGAGGACCTGACAGGGGTGCAGGCGGTTGGTCAGGCCATTGATGACCGGCACCGAGGAATGGGCGGCGAAGCGCTCCACAGTCTCCTGCTCAAAGGTGCGGATCATCACCGCATCGACCATGCGCGAGAGGACCCGGGCGGCGTCCTCGACCGGTTCGCCACGCCCGAGTTGGGTGTCGCGTGCCGACAGGAACATGGCATGGCCGCCGAGTTGGGCCATGCCCGCCTCAAAAGAGACGCGCGTGCGGGTCGAGGATTTCTCGAAGATCATCGCCAGGACGCGGTGGCGCAGGGGGCGATAGTCCTCCCCGCGGCGGCGCATGGCCTTGAGTTCGGTGGCGCGCGCAATCAGGGCGCGCACCTCGGCGGCGGCCAGATCGGTGAGCGAGAGGAGGTGCCGACAGGTGCTCGGGATGGCTTGCATCGGGGGTCCGTTCTCCGGGAGTGGGTCAAGCGCGCCCTCAAGGGGCACTGAGGAACCGGCGGATCAGGGCGCTGAGACCCTCGACCAACGCTGCGACTTCGTCCTGATCGATGATTAGTGGCGGCAAGAGCCGGATCACCCGCTCGGCGGTGACATTGATCAGCAGCCCCGCTGCCAGTGCCTGCCCCACCAATTCGCTACAGGGCCGATCCAGTTCGATGCCGAGCATCAGGCCGCGCCCGCGGATGGCGACCACCCCCGCCGTCCCGGCGAGGGACTCCCGGAAGGCCGCGAGCAGGGCTGCCCCTTGGGTCGCGGCGTGTGCCACCAGGTCCTGCGCCGCGATGGTCTCAAGCACCGCCCGGGCCGCGCGGCAGGCGAGCGGATTGCCGCCGAAGGTCGAGCCGTGGCTGCCGGGGCCGAAGACCTCGGCCGCCGCCCCGCGGGCCACGCAGGCGCCGATCGGGACCCCGTTGCCGAGTGCCTTGGCCAGGGTCATGACGTCCGGCACGATGTCGGTGTGCTGGAAGCCGAACCAGCGCCCGGTGCGCCCGATGCCGGTCTGGATCTCGTCCAGCATCAGGAGCCACCCCTCGCGGTCGCAGATGCGCCGCAGGGCCGGCAGGTAGTCATCGCCGGGGATATTGATGCCGCCCTCGCCCTGGATGGGCTCCACCAGGATGGCTACGATGTTCTTGCGGTTGGCGGCGGCGGTCTCGATGGCGTCGATATCGTTATACGGGACGCGCAGGAAGCCTTGCACCAGCGGCTCGAAGCCGGCCTGCACCTTGCGGTTGCCGGTCGCGCTCAGGGTCGCGAGCGTGCGGCCGTGGAAGCTGTTCTCCATCACCAGGATGGCCGGGTTCTCGATGCCGCGCTGGTGGGCGTAGAGGCGCGCCAACTTGATCGCCGCCTCGTTGGCCTCGGCCCCCGAGTTGCCGAAGAAGACCCGGTCCATGCCCGCGAGCGCCGTGAGCAGGGCGCCCAGGCGCTCCTGTTCGGCGATGCCGTAGATATTGGAGGTATGCACCAGCAGCCCGGCCTGCGCGCACAGGGCGTCGCGCACCGCGGGGTGGGCATGGCCCAGGCCGCACACGGCGATCCCGGCCAGCGCGTCCAGGTAACGCGTACCGCTATCGTCCCACAGCCACACGCCTTCGCCACGTGCGAAGGTCACGGGCAGTCGTTTGTAGGTCGCCATCAAGGGTTCGCTCATAGAGGCCCTGCCGAATCGGCTCCGGGACGCGCGAGGTGCCGCGTCCAAAAAAACAAAAAGGCGGTTCCTTAACGCGGGAAACCGCCCTGACAGAAACACCAAGCGGCGAAAGATAGCGCGTCCGCCCTAAACAAGACAAGTGTTTGGACGCCGCTGACGTGCATTTCCGGTGATTGAGGGGCTTCAGGCGGGTGTGGCGGGGGTTCCGGATGGGGGCAAGTGGCCCAGATCAGAGGTTTTTCCGAGTACACCGGCGGCGGCGTTCAAGCCGACCGGGGAGCTGGCTGGCGGGGCCGATGGCCCGGGATAATGATTAAGGTTGCTTAACACTCCACCAATTCGACGGGTGGCGCCCCATCGCGTCTGACTTCCTTCTTGAGTTTGGTGGTCGTTCCGGGCGCGTGCCTCGCGTCGCACAGCGACTAACACAGGCGTGACACCGCCGCAGCGGTGTCACGAGAGCGTCGGAGACGGCCCAACGCTGGCTCGCATTGCTCCTTTGCGTGTTAACCAAGCCGGGGCGCCTCAAGCGCCCCGGCTACCCTACCGTTTTTTCGGCGGCAGCAGGTCGGTGATGGAGCCGTGGGCCATCTCGGCGGCCAGTCCAATGGTCTCGTTGAGCGTCGGGTGGGGGTGGATGGTGAGTCCGATGTCCTCCATGTCCGCGCCCATCTCCAGGGCCAGGACGGTCTCGCCGATCAGCTCGCCCGCGTTCACGCCGACGATGCCGGCGCCGAGGATGCGGTGGGTGTCCGGGTCGAACAGGAGCTTGGTCAACCCCTCCTCACGGTGGATGCCGAGTGCCCGACCGCTCGCCGCCCACGGGAAGACGCCCTTCTCGTAGGCGATGCCCTGCTTCTTGGCCTCGGTCTCAGTGAGGCCCATCCAGGCGATTTCCGGGTCGGTGTAGGCCACCGAGGGGATGGTGAGCGGGTCGAAGAGGGCCGGCAGGCCAGCGATGACCTCGGCCGCGGTCTTGGCCTCATGGGTCGCCTTGTGGGCGAGCATGGGGTTGCCGACCACGTCGCCGATGGCGTAGATGTTGGGCACGTTGGTGCGCAGGTGGGCGTCCACCGGGATGAAGCCCTGGGCGTCGACGGTGACCCCGGCCGCCTCGGCGTTGATCAGCTTGCCGTTGGGTCGGCGGCCCACTGCGACCAGCACCTTGTCGTAGATGGCCTCCCCCGGGTGCTTGCCCTCGAAGACGATCTTGATGCCCTCAGCGCTCGCATCCATCCGTGCCACCTTGGTCTCCAGTAGGATGCGCTCATAGCGCGGCTTCACGACCTTCTCCAGCACCCGCACCAGGTCCAGGTCGCAGCCGGGGATGAGCTGGTCCTGTAACTCCACCACGTCGATGCGTGAGCCGAGCGCAGCGTAGACGCTCGCCATCTCCAGCCCGATGATGCCGCCGCCGACGATCAGCAGGCGCTCCGGGATGTCGGCAATCTCCAAGGCGCCGGTGGAGTCCATCACCCGCGGGTCCTCGTGGGGGAAGCCAGGGATGCGCACCGGGCTCGACCCGCAGGCGATGATGCACTGGTTGAAGTTGACGCCGATCCGGCCCTCGCGGGTTTCCACGCTCAGGCGGCGCTGGCCCTCGAAGCGCGCGCTGCCGGTGACGATCTGCACCTTGCGCTGTTTGGCCAGTGCCGCCAGCCCCCCGGTGAGGCGCTCGACCACCTTGCGCTTGCCGGCGCGCATCTGGTCCAGGTCGATCTGCGGCGGGGCGAAGGTCACCCCCATCGCCCCGAGTGCCTTGGCCTCCTCGATGATGGCAGCGGTGTGCAGCAGGGCCTTGGAGGGGATGCAGCCGACGTTGAGACAGACCCCGCCCAAGGCGCCATAGCGCTCGATCAGGACCACGCGCTGGCCCAGGTCGGCGGCGCGGAAGGCCGCCGTGTAGCCGCCGGGTCCGCCGCCGATGATCGCAATCTCCGTGCTGATGTCCTGGGCTGGGGTCTGGCCGGGCGTTGCTGCTGGGATGGGTTCGCTCATGATTGCTCTACTTGGCTCAAAGGATCGATCGAGGGTCCGCACACTGCGGCGGCGGGAACACCCACAATCCTAACCGATGGGAGGACCGCTTGGGGTGCGCGATGCGTCCCGCCGCCGCCTGGGCCTCTGGTATATTTCGCGCTGATTGACCCTCGCACCGGTGTTCCGATCATGACAACCAAGCTCCGTGCCATTCAGGCCGACCTCACCACCCTCGCGGTGGATGCCATCGTCAATGCGGCCAATGGGTCGCTGCTCGGCGGCGGGGGGGTGGACGGGGCCATCCACCGTGCCGCCGGGAGCGAGTTGCTTGCCGAGTGTCGCACGCTGGGCGGCTGTGCGGTCGGGGACGCGAAACTCACGCGCGGCTACCGGCTGCCCGCCCGCCATGTCATCCATACCGTCGGGCCGGTCTGGCACGGCGGAGCCGAGGGTGAGGCGCAACTGCTCGCTGCCTGTTATCGCCGTTGCCTGGAGGTCGCCGCGGCGGCCGAACTGCGCTCCCTGGCCTTCCCGAGCATCAGTACCGGCATCTATGGCTATCCCATTGCGGCTGCCGCCCGAACCGCCGTCGCGACCGTCCAGGACCGCTTGCCACGATATCCTGGTATCCAGGAGGTTATTTTTTGTTGCTTCTCGGCCACGGATCTGGCCGTCTATGAATATCTGCTGGGGGTTTCTGCTTGGGCAAGCGAGTAGGTCCGGGGGGCGAAGCTCAGGCACGCAAAGTAAAACTGGCTGCCCGGGTTTTGCCGGCCAACCACCTATCCTTGACTACAATAAAACCGTGGAATAAGATAAGTTACCATCAACTTATTGTGGGCGAATAAAATGGAGATGCTCTTTTGGCCGTTGCTTGGCGCCTTGATTGGCATAGGCGCCGGGATGAAGCGCGGGTTTAACCTAGCCGGCGCAGCTATTGGCGGAGCGCTGCTTGGCCCTCTGGCCTTCCTGATGTTCTTCATGAGCGGACTTGTTTCGCGCTCCGAAAAACAGGTCAAGTGCCCGTTCTGTGCTGAATTTATCCGGCCCGAAGCGGTTGTCTGTAAACACTGTCACCGGGACCTTCCTGGAACTTCAGTCGTGCCCGAAAGAGGCGCCGCGATACCAAGTAAGCTCAAGGTGCGTGCCAGAGTTGATGGTGATAGCCTGCGGTGCGGTAATTCAACCTGCGGCCGAAAACTGGTATCGACAGGTCGTTGCACGCATTGTGGAGCCTTGAACGAGTAAGAGCGTGCGCATCGGACTGCGCTCGCGTGTGATACGACAAAGCCCCGATCACGGGGCTTTGTCGTTGGCTAAGTGCCTGTCTAATTGGCGTCCCCACGGAGATTCGAACTCCGGTCGCCGCCGTGAAAGGGCGGTGTCCTAGGCCTCTAGACGATGGGGACTGAATCGTTACGCTATTAGCCGGGGCGCTCCGCGCAGCGGGCTAAAAAAGAATCCGGTAGCCAGATGTGGGCGACCGGATTTTCAGTAATTGGTGGAGCCAGACGGGATCGAACCGTCGACCTCAACACTGCCAGTGTTGCGCTCTCCCAGCTGAGCTATGGCCCCGAGTCAATCGAAACAAGCTGAATCAATCGAGACGAAAATGATACCCGTCGCAGCGCAGTCTGTCCAGTCCATTTTTTCAGTTCGCGGAGATGGTGTCGTCCGACGGTCGGGGTGCCGAGGCAAGTCGGGGGCTTGCCTGCAGCGCTCCGGTGCGGGCATCGTATGCAGGTCGTCGCAACCATCCACGGGAGTCTCTACCTATGCTGCGAATCTTCTTGTTTTTGGCGACCAATGTGGCCGTCATGGTGGTCATCAGCCTGGTCTTCAGTCTGCTTGGCCTCACCGGCGTCAACTCCGCTGGCGGCCTCGATCTGCCGTCGCTGCTGGCGATGTCGGCCATCATCGGCTTCTCCGGCTCGCTGATCTCGCTCTTTCTCTCCAAGTCCATGGCCAAGCGCGGCATGGGCGTGCAGGTCATCGAACAACCAAGCACCCCGTTCGAGCGCTGGTTGCTGGACACGGTGGCCCAGCAGTCGCAGCGGGCGGGGATCCGGATGCCGGAGGTGGGGATCTTCGACGCGCCGGAGCCCAACGCCTTTGCCACCGGCTGGAACCGCAACGCGGCCCTGGTGGCGGTGAGCACCGGGCTCCTCCAGACCATGACCAAGGACGAGGTGGCGGCCGTGGTCGGTCACGAGATCAGCCATGTGGCCAACGGCGACATGGTGACCCTGACCCTGATCCAGGGTGTAGTCAACACCTTCGTGGTGTTCCTGGCGCGGATCGTCGGCAGTCTGGTGGATCAGGCACTGCGCGGTCCCAACGATCGGGGCGCGGGTCCCGGCATCGGCTCCTTCATCGCGACGATGGTCGCCCAAGTCCTGCTGTCCTTCCTTGCGACTATGATCGTGATGTGGTTTTCGCGTTACCGGGAGTTCCACGCCGATGCGGGGGGGGCGCGGCTCACCAGTCGGCGCCAGATGGCCGATGCCCTGCGCGCCTTGCAGCGCGGCCACGCCACGACCGACCTGCCGGCGCAGGAGTTTGCCGCCTTCGGTATCAGCGGTGGCATCGGCCAGGGGCTCGCGGCCCTGTTCATGAGCCATCCGCCCTTGGAGGTACGCATCGCCGCCCTGGAGTCTGGGCGGGGTTGAGGGGACTCGCCGGCCCCTCCCCAGACCGGAACCAGTCTGGGAAGGGGGGGCGGCGCGCGGGACTATTTGTGGGCGTCGTCCTGCTTCTTGGCCGGTTCAGCCGTCTCCCCGTCCGTCTTGGGGGTCACCTTGACCACCTCCTCGTTCAACTCGACCTTGGCGGCGTCACGCAGCTTGTTGACCTCCACCGCCAGCTTCTGACGCTGCACGATGGCGGTGAGTTGAGGCTTGATTTCCTCAAAGCTGGGTGGCGGGGCGATGCGGGTCTCCTCCAGGTTGATCACATGCCAGCCGAACTGGGTCTGCACCGGCTCGCTCGAGGTGGTGCCGGGCTTCATCTTGACGATGGCCTCGGCGAAGGGTTTCGGCATCTGGTTCGGATCGATCCAATCGAGCGCGCCACCGTCGGTCTTGGCGGTTGACACCTCTGAATATTTCTTGGCCAGTTCGGCGAAGTCAGCGCCCTTCTTCTCCAGCTCCTTGATGACCTTCTTGGCCGTCGCCTCATCCTTGACCAGGATGTGTCTGGCCTTGAACTCGGTGCGGGCGGCGGTCTTCTTGACCTCCTCATAGGCCTTCTTCAACTCGTCATCCGTGACCTTGATGTCCTGCGCCATGGCGCCCAGGGCGGCGTTCGACATCACCTTCAGGCGCTGCACCTCGAGGGCTTGGGCGACTTCCGGTTGGTCTTGGAGTTTACGCTTTTGCGCCTCCTGGGCGGCCACGACCATCGTCATGAATTCGTTGAACACCTGTTGCTGGAATGCCGGGTCGGTCTGGGTGGCCTGGCCCTGGGTGTCTTGCAACCGTTCCACGAAAAACGCGCGGAAGAGATCCAGGGGATAGGCGACGCCATTGACCACGGCGATGTTTGAGTCAGCCGGGGGCGCGGCCGGCGCGGCGGCCGGCTTGGCGTTCTCCGCCAGGCAGAGACCGGAGGCGAGCAGGGCGCCGATGACGAGGGACACACGCGTCTTGAGCATTGCTTTAAGTTCCGTAGGGTGGAAAGGATGGGTGAGTGACGGCGGCCCTAGAAAGAGTATTTGGCCGCAAATGAACGCAAACCAACGCAAATAAATACAGGAGGTTATCCGTTACCTGCTGAAGCAGGCAGTTCACCCGGCCGGAGCGCCGAGTTTGTTTGGGATAAACTCATAACAATTTGTTTTATTTGCGCTTATTTGCGTTCATTGGCGGCTTAACTACTCTTCTTAGGATGGCCGGTCCAGGTGGCGGATCAGGCCGGGAATACCTGTTTGAACGGTTTGACCTGAACCTGGGCATAGACGCCGGCCGCGACATAGGGGTCGGCGCCGGCCCAGCGTTCCGCGGCCGCGAGGTCGGAGAACTCGGCGACCACGAGCGAACCGGTGAAGCCGGCCGCGCCCGGGTCCGGGCTGTCGATCCCTGGATGGGGGCCGGCGAGCACCAGACGGCCCTCCTCCTGGAGGGCGCGCAGCCGCTCCAGGTGGGCGGGGCGGGCGCCCTGCCGCGCGGCGAGGCTCCCGGCGTGGTCGGTAGCGATGATGGCATAGAGCATGTCAGTCGGTCTCCGCGGCCGCCTGGGGTTCGTCCTTGACGTGGCGCCCAAGATAGAAGGCCTGGGCGATCACGAACAGGATTGTGAGCCCCATCATGCCGAACAGTTTGAAATTGACCCAGTAGCCTTCGCGGTCATGGGCATCGTTGCACTGCGCCAGTAGGTTGCCGGTGAACTGGACGGCGCAGTCGGCGAGATCGATGGCGTCCTTGCCGCTCGCCAGCAGCAGCGCCTGCTGGGCCTGATAGAAGCCGGTGGCCCAATAGACCACGACCAGGTTGACCAGTCCCAGGGCGAAGAAAAAGACCGCCCAGGCCAGGTTCAGACCGCGCCAGATGGGGCTTGGGACCGTCACCGCATGACCCA
Organism: uncultured Thiodictyon sp.; assembly: GCF_903946935.1. GTDB lineage: Bacteria > Pseudomonadota > Gammaproteobacteria > Chromatiales > Chromatiaceae > Thiodictyon. Next base: position 16,165 of record NZ_CAJAXH010000073.1, on the reverse strand, counting down.
TCATGCGCTCGGCCAGGGGGCGTTCGCCGATCCACTGGCTGCCCAGGAAGGTGGCAGCGAACAGCCAGTTGACCAGGGTCGGCTTCCACATCACGAAGATCGGGTTGTGCAGCGCAATCGTCAAGCCGCCAAACAGGACGATCAGCCCCAGGGTCGCGACCAGCAGGGTGTCCACACGGTGTTCGCGCCACCACATCCAGGCGACCTGGAGCGCCGCGGCGGTGATCGCCACCCCGGTGGCCACATAGATACCCGCGAACTTGTAGGCGGCGAAAAAGAGGACAATCGGGAGCAGGTCGAACAGGATTTTCATGGGTGGCCTTCAGGTTGCGACTGACCGGGACCGCTGACATGGCCGTACGGTGCGGTTGCCGGGGGCGTGGCGGCGGGTCGAGCGCCGCGGCGGGACGCGGAGCATAAGCCCTTGTCGGGATCGCGTAAAGTGGCGGCGGTGGTGTCGCCCCTGGCGCAGCCGGGTGTCGATCTGCTGTTTTCATCATTTTACAAGCATTTACGGATTTTGCCTCCGGTGCGTTGTAAAATTCGGTTGGCGCGCGGCGGTTCGCCAAGCGGACTTTTATCCTATGCTGTGTAGGCATTGCGTTCCAGCGCCCTTTCAAGCAATCGCACGTACCAATCAATGGCACAGATTCTGATCGTTGAAGACAGTAGTATCCAGGCCGAACTGCTGCGGCGCGTGCTGGCCGATGCCGGATATCGGGTCAGCCTGGCACGCGATGGCGCCGCGGGCTTGGCGCAGGCGCAAGCGCAACGCCCGGATCTCCTGATCAGCGACATCAATATGCCGGTGATGGACGGCTTTGAGTTGTGTCAGCGCATTCGCCATGACCCAGAGCTGTGTACGCTGCCGGTGATCTTGCTGACCGCCATGAGCGACGTGCAAGACGTGGTGCGGGGGCTGAATGCGGGTGCCGATAACTATGTCACCAAGCCCTATGATCCCGCACTGTTACTGAGCCGGGTACGCGACTCGCTCAATCAACCGAGCCAGGTGGCCGCGGAACTCAAGTTGCCGCTCCAGGCCCGGCTGGGCGATGAGGTGTTCGAGGTCCATACCGGCTCGCAGCAAATGTTGAACCTGCTGCTGTCCATCTACCGCAATGCCTTGGAACAGAACAAACTGCTCCAAGCCACCCAGGACCAGCTCACCGAGCTGAACGGCAAACTCCAGCAAGAGGTCGAGACGCAGTCCGCCGCACTCATCGAGCACGAGCGTAAACTCGGCAATGAGCGCGAAATGCTGCTGAAGAAGGAGGCGGCGCACTTCCATGAACTGCACGACACCTTGCTGGAATCGGTCACGGCGATTGCCGCCACGGTGGAAATGCGTGACCCATACACCTCGGGCCACCAGCGCCGGGTGGCCAATCTGGCGGTATTGATCGGGGCGCAATTGCAGCTTTCCGCGCACGACCTGGAGGGCCTCCAGATCGCCAGCGCGGTCCACGATGTCGGCAAAATCCGCATCCCGTCTGAAATCCTCACCAAGCCCAGCAAGCTCGATCGGGTGGAATTCGATTTCATCAAGACCCATTCCCAAACCGGCTATGAGATCCTGAAGAATATCCACTTTCCCTGGCCGATTGCCGAGGTGGTGCTACAGCACCACGAGCGGCTCGATGGTTCGGGTTACCCGCGCGGCCTGGAAGGCGATGAGATCCTGTTAGAGGCCAGGATACTGGCCGTCGCCGATGTGGTGGAGTCCATGTCCACGTCGCGGCCCTACCGCAAGTCGCTGGGGGTTGAGGCAGCCATTGCCGAGATCCAGGCGGGTCGGGCCACGAAGTTCGATCCGCTGGTGGTGGATGCCTTTATCGCCGTCCACGACCAAGGCCGGTGGTCGCCCGAGGTGGCCTGATCTGAAGAAGAAAAATTCGTCCGCAAATAAACGCAAATGAACGCAAAATAGGATAATGGGTCGCGGGCATCCGACGAACCACCTTGCCTTGCCCGGTCGATGAGTTGCCTGATATCAGTAAGCAACGGAAAGGGTTTTTTTATTCATTTGCGTTCATTCGCGTTCATTTGCGGACAAATCTTCCTTCTATCTTGATCTGCGGTCGCCCTTAGCGCGCGGCCAGGCGGATCAGCGTGGCGGCAATCTCATCGGTGGGGAGTACGTATTGGGCGGCGTCCAGTTCAATGGCGGCGGCGGGCATGCCAAAGACTACGCTGGTGGCCGCGTCCTGGGCGATGGTGGCTGCGCCGGCCTCGCGCATGGCCTTGAGACCGGCGGCGCCATCTCGCCCCATGCCGCTCAACAAGACCCCCAGCGCGGTGGGGCCACAGTGTTGCGCCACCGACTCTAACAATCGGTCCACCTGTGGGCAGTGCAGGTGGTCGGTCGTGCAGTCGACAAAGCCGAAGCGGCGGCTGGCGTCCAATACCAGGTGACGGCCCTCGGGGGCGAAATAGACCTGGCCGGGTTCTGGTCTCTCACCCTGGCGTGCCAGTGTCAGTCTCAGGGCGCAGCGGGTTTGCAGCCAGCCCAGCATCCCATCCAGAAACCCGGCGCTGATGTGCTGCACACACACGAGCGGTATCGGGAAGCTTTTGGGCAACAGGTCAAGAATGCGGTTCAATGCCTGCGGGCCGCCGGTCGAGGCACCCAGCGCGACCAAGGCGATCTTCTTGCTCCGCGGTGATGGGATGGCAGGGACGCTCGCCGTGGTCGGCGGCGCGGGCGCCGCCAATCGCCGACTCATGGTCGGGGCCTCGGCGATAGCGCGAATCTTTTCCAATAACGCCTGAGCCTCTGGGATCCCGATGCCCCCATTCTGTCCCATCGGCTTGGCGATGACATCCAAGGCGCCGGCGGCGAGTAACCGGAAGATGTTGTCCTTATCGAATGACTGCACCGCCACGCTCAACACCAGAATAATGCAGGGGTGTTGCGCCATGGCCCTGATAATAAATTCCATGCCGTCCATCACCGGCATATGGTAGTCGGTAATGATTAGATCGGGCCGCAGTTGCGGTAGCAGGATCAGGGCCTCGTGCCCATTGGGTGCGGTGCCGACCACCTCCATGTCCGGCGCCCCGGCGAGCAGGTTCTTCAGCATGTATAACTCGGTGACCGAGTCCTCTACCAGCAGCAGGCGGATGCGGCGCTGGCCGTTGCCTCCCGGGATTTCTGACATGGGTGTTTGTCCGTCTAATTCAGGCCAGCCGGGCCAGGCAGTCGAGCAGCAGGCTCTGGTCGAACTCTGACTTGCTGATGTAGGCGTCCGCCCCGGCCTCCATGCCGCGGCGGCGATCCGTTTCGCTGGCCAGGGTCGTGACGAGCACGATCGGCAGCTCGGCAAACTTGCGATTCTGGCGAATCTTTTCGGCCAATTCCAGGCCGGACATCCGCGGCATTTGAATGTCTGAGACCACCGCGTCGAACGGGTGCAGGGCCAGGCTATTCCAGGCGTCGAGTCCATCGACTGCGGTGACTACCTGATACCCGGCGGCCTCCAGAATGCGGCGTTCCTGCATGCGGGTGGTGATGCTGTCTTCCGCCAGCAAAATACGTTTGGGTGCCGTGGCCGCAGTCTCGCCATTGGCGGTGGCCGCCGTGGTGTGGCGCACCGTCCGGGTCATACTGCGCAGCAGGTCATAGAGGTTGAGCACTGGGCACACCAGCCCGGTGGTGAGCACCGCGAGCCCGGCGACGTTGCGCACCCGCGTTAGTGGCGGCGGGGTGGGCTTCACCACGATGTCCTCAATCTCCAGGACCTCGTCGAGTGCCACGGCAAAGGTCTCGCTACCCACCTTAAGTGCGACACAGTGCAACCAGTCCTCATCCTTCAGTGCGGGTGGCGCTCGCTCCAGCAGCAGCCCCAGGCGCTCCAAGGGGATGGCCTGCTCGCCCTGATAAAAGCACTGCCGGCCTTCAATGACATGCAGCTCGGCGGGACGCAGTCGCTTGACGAATACAATGTCATCGAAGGGCAGGGCGTAGGTCTCGCCCCACTCGCGCAGCAGCATGGCGCGGGTGGCGGTGAGCGAGACGGGCAGCCGCAGGCTGATACTAAGTCCCTGGCCCGGTTCGGAGGCGATCTTGAGCGAGCCGCGCAGGCGCTCCACACTGCCGCGGACCACGTCCAGGCCCACCCCCCGCCCCGACAGATCGGTGATGATGGGTGCGGTGGAAAACCCGGGCTCCAGGATCAGCGCCTGCAACTGCGCCTGCGTGAGCTCTGCCAACTCCTCCGGCGTGTGCAGCCGCTGTTTGATCGCCTGCCGGCGGATGGCCGCCAGGTCCAGACCGCGGCCGTCGTCGCGCACGGTAATCTGTAGCGCGTCGGCGCTCGGCGTGACCGCAATCGCAATCAGGCCCGCGGCCGGCTTGCCGTTACGCTCGCGCTCGGCCGGCGGTTCGATGCCATGGTCGATGGCATTGCGCAGCAGGTGCGTCAGCGGGGCCTTCAATTCCTCGATGATATGCTTGTCGGCCACGGTGGCTGCGCCTTCCACCTGGTAATCGATTAGCTTGCCGAGTTCGGCCCCCAGGTCATGGACCATGCGCGGGAATAGCTCCAGCAGGGTGGCCATGGGCAGCAGGCGGAGCTTACGAATGCCGCCCTCGATCGCCACCGCCACCGCCTCCAGCCGGGCGCTGTCGCTGGCCAGGTGCCCGCGCAAGTGCCCCAGGGCGGCGATCGCCTCGGTCAGCCCCTCGGCACTGGCCTGCGGGTGTTTCAGGTGATAGTCGCATTGGGTCAGCAGTTGGTCGAGCTCGGTCTGCCAGCGTGCCACCCGCCCCTTGCTGACCACCAACTCACCGCCGAGTTGCAACAGTGCATCGAGCCGGCTCGATTCGATGCGCAGGGTGTCGATGCGAAAATCGCGTAGTGGCGCGGTGGGCGCCGCCGCCAGCGCGGCGGGCGGCGGTGTCGCGGCAGTCGCGGGCGGTTCCGGGTCGCGTGTTGGGTCCGCGGCGCTGGGCGTCGGTGCGGGGGCTGCGTCGCCCAGTTCCATGGCGACCAGGTGACGTATCCGATCCAGCGTGGCCAGTTGGGGCGGCACCAAGGTCGAGTCGATTTGCAGCTTGCCCGCGCGTGCCTCGCCCAGCAGGCTTTCAATCCCGTGCGCCAGGTTTTGCACCTCGCGCAGGCCCAACATACGGGCCGCGCCCTTGAGGCTATGGGCCTCGCGGAACACCTCATCGAGCAGTGGGGCGTCGTGGGGTGTGCGCTCCAATTGCAGGAGGCCCGCCTCGATCTTCTGCAGGTGCTCGGCGCTCTCGGCGCGGAACAGGTCGCGCAGTTCCTGGTCGTCAATCACATTCGATCACCGTCGATCACCGTCGCGCGGCCCCCTGCTGGCGGTGGTGCTCATAGCATCCGGTTGAGTTCGCTGGCCACCCCGGTGAGCTTGGCCATGCCCTCGCGGATTTGCGCCGTGCCGGTGGACATCTCGCGCGCGCCATTGTCGATGTTCTTCATCGCAATGTCGATCTGAGTCAGGGCCACCGCCTGCTGTTTGCTGTTGAGCAAGACCTGCTGTGCGTTCTGTACCAGGGCGTCTGCCAAGTGAATGACCTTTTCAAACGCCTGCGAGGCCAGGCGGGCGCTGTCGGCGGTGGCATGGGTGATCTTGCTGCCGTCTTCGGCGGTCATCACCATGCCGTTGGTGGCCTTTTGAATATCGGCCACGATTTGGTTGGCGCGCTCGGCCGATTTCTTGCTTTGGTCGGCCAGCTTGCGGATTTCACTGGCCACCACGGCGAACCCGCGGCCCTGCTCACCGGCGCGCGCCGCCTCCACCGCGGCATTGAGTGCCAGCATATTGGTTTCGGCGGCCAATTCGCCCACCACCCGGGCAATCTCGCCGATTTGACCCGCCTGTTCCGAGAGACCAATGATCTTCTGCGCAATGGCGTTCATGCTCTCTTCCATGGCGGCCATGTCGCTTTCATTATGCATCACCAGTTCCAGGCCCTCGCGGGTGGTGGACTGTGCCTGGTTGGCCGAGTTGGTGGCCAGCTCGGCCTGCTCGGCATTGATACGGGCGGTGGCCACCATCTCTTCCACCGTGGCGGTGGTTTCGGTGACTGCGCTGGCCTGTTGCGTCATGGCCCCTTCGTGTTCCTCGGTGGTCGCCGCAATCTGATTAGTCGAGGCGGCCACCACGGAAATCAGCTCCTTGATGCTGCGACTGGTGTTGCGGGCCAGCCAGATGCTGATTGCGAGCGACAGGGCAAAGGCGACCACCAGACCGAGCCCCGACAGCCGGACGACCGCGGCGACACCGTTGCGCACGTTCGCCTTGTACTGTTGCTCGATCTCGCTTTCGCGTTCGAAAAACTGCATCGCCAGGACGTTGAAACGCTGATAGAGCTCATCGCCCTGGCTGATTTGGACGTCGCGCGCGCCCTCGGTGGTCGGCCCGGCCTTCACGCGGGCGATGTTGGCCTGGGTGGCCTCGGCAATGGCGGTGACCAGTCCGCTGAGGCGCTCCAGGGTGGCCAACTGGCCGGGATCGCGTACCAGTTGCTTGAGTTCCAGAAAGATGTTGGCGGCGTTCTGCTTGCTCTTTTCGTAGCCTTCCACGTGGGTGGCCTCGGCGTTCAGCAGGATACCCCGCGCCGCCCGCTGCATCTGCGCGGCCTGCAATTGCAGATTCAAGCCGTGCTCGCTGATGGCCACCGCCCGTTCATTGTCGACGATGTTGCGTTGCAGGCCCAGGCTTTCCAGATAAACCGCCGCCACGGCCAGGGTGAATACGAGACAGGGCATCAGGTTGCCCAGCAAGATACGGGTAGAGAGTTTGAGCTTGGCGGTCATGCGTCGGTCTCGCAATAAAAAGGGGGCGGCGGGTTCAAGCCTGTTCATTGACTTCAAACTGGGTGTGTTGCAGCAGTGCATCAAAGTCCAGTACGCCGGCCACGCCATCCTCATCGTGCAGCATCCATTTGCAGTGCGGGTGGCCATAGGCCTGTCCGGTCAATGGGGCGAGGGCCTGGTCAGCATAGGAGCGGATGTCGCTGACCTGATGGGCCGCCAGTCCCAGGCGCTGGTCGCCCAGTTGCAGTACCACAATCACCGTATAGTCAGTCGAGGGCTTGCCCTGTAATAGGGGCGCCAGGTCGACGACGGTGAGGATAGCACCGCGCAGATTCACGCACCCGATGATGTGTGGCGGGCAACAGGGAATCGGCGTGCAGTGGCCCAGGTGGGTGAACTCGGCCACGTGTTGCAGCTCGATGGCATAGCGCCCGCTGCCGATGCGGATCAGCGCATAGACATGGGTGGCCGGGTCCGGCGGCGCGTCGGGCAAGGCCAACCGATGGGTGCGGGCGCGCAGCCGGGCCTGCTCCTGTGGGTTAAGCGGCGCAAATCGCTCGCTGGGCGCCTGGCCGGTCACTGGCCGATCGCCCACCTGGATGACCAGCCGCAACAAGGCGGTCGCATCCAGCAGGATCAACACCGTGTCTTCCCATTTCAGGGTGCCGGCAATCACCGGTGCGGCGTGCAAGTGAACATCCCCTTCCAAGTGGACATAGGGTGCGGCCGCCGCGGGGGCAATGTCCACCAGGTCATGCACCTGGTCGGCCACCAGGCCCAGGCGGTAGCCGTCGTGCTCCAGCAAGACCACCGCTTGGTTCAGCCGGTACGGCTTGGCCGGGTGGCCAAAGCGCTGGCCCAGGTCGACGACGGCAAGCACCTCGCCGTGTAGGTTGATCAGGCCGACAAAATAGGGCGGCAGGTCCTCCACCGGCGCGAGCTCGGGCAGCCAAAAGGTGCTGCGTACCGTCTCGGCCGGGATGGCGTAACGGGTGGCGTTGAGCTCAAAAATCAAGTGGTCGGACACGGCGTAGGCGGCTCAGTGGGCGCCCGGCGGCGCGTGACGGCGGGCCCAATGGGCACCGAGTTCCGCGGCGCGCCCCTCCCCCAGGAAGGGCACCAGCGCGTCCGGCGGTAGGTCCTGGAGCAGCCGGGAGACGATGGCGCGCGTCCTGTGCGCGGCGCGGTTCTGCTCCGCTCCCGCCTGCAGGCGCTCCAGATGGACATGGGCGGCGATCATGTCGGGTGCCAGATACAGCGCCTTACGCAGCGATTCGCGCGCCGCGTCGGGGTCGCCCAGTTCCATGGTCAGCACCGCAGCCAGAAAATGGGGCTCGGGGCGCATCGGGTCCTGCGCCAGCAGCCCGCGGCAGAGGGCGAGCGACTCGTCCAGGCGCCCGGCGTCGGCCAGGCGCCACGCGGCCAACAGGGGGTCAACGATCGCCGGGGCGCGCGCCGGTGTCGGCGTACGCACAGGTGGCGGCACCGGCTTCGCGGCCACGGGTCGCGGCGCGGTCGCTGGATTGTGGCGCGTCGGCGCCTTGGCCGGCGTCGCCGCCGGTGGGGGTCCCTTGCGGTATACCAGCGACTGTGGGTAGGCCTCGGTTTGCAGCAGCTCCGAGCCGTGCGCATGCAATTCGCCGTGGCCGGTCAGCAAGACCCCGCCTTCGCGCAGGCAGAGAACCAGCTTGTGGGTGACCGTGGCAATGGCCGCGGGCTGCAAATAGATGAACAGGTTGCGGCACAGGATCAGGTCCAGGTCGGCCAGTCCGTGGGCGGGGTCGGGCAATGGATCGCGCAGCAGGTCGCCTGGCATGAAGTACACCATGCGACGGATCGCCGGCTGTAACACCCAGCGGTCGTGGTGTGGGGCAAAATAGCGTTGCCGAAACGCCTGATCGCACCCGCGAAACGCCCAGTCACCGTATTGCGCGGCGGCGGCCAGTCGGAGTGCGTCGCGGTTCACGTCGGTGCCGTAGAGCGCAATCTGCCAGTCCTCGCGTCCGGCCAGCAATTCGTGCAGTAGGATGGCCAGTGAATAGGCCTCTTCCCCGGTGGAACAGGCGGCGCTCCATAGCCGCAGAGAGCGCTGCCGCGCGCGCCGCTCCAGCAGCCCCGGCAACAGGGTGTCGCGCAGCAGTTGGATTTGCCCCGCATCGCGCATAAACGAGGTCTCGCCCGTGGTCAGCACCGCCGCCAAGCGTTGCAACTCGTGCCGGTGGTCGGCGTGCTCTGGCAGCAGGCAACGCAGAAAGTCCTCCGGTTGCCGCAGTTTGAGCGCCCGCATACGCTCGTGTATATAGATCGCCAGCCGCTCCTCACTGCCCTCTGAAATGCGCAGTCCGCTCTGGCGGGCAATTTCACCAAACAGGTGCTTCATGAGCGGGTAGCTATGCCAAAAAAGAGACGTTAGTCCGCAAATGAACGCAAATAAACGCAAAATAAGATCCTTGATGATCCACGGCTGTTAGGCAGTCGTCTCGCTCTCCACCTATAACCGTATTTGTTATTTGCGTTCATTTGCGTTTATTTGCGGACAAATAATCTTCAAAATAGAACTTAGGCCCCCAGATAGGCCGCGCGGACCTTGGGGCTCGCGAGCAGCGCGGTGGAGTCGTCCTGGTGGACGATGCGCCCACCCTCCAGGACATAGCCGCGGCTACTCGACTCCAGGGCCAGACGGGCGTTCTGCTCGATCAGCAACAGGGTCATCCCCTGCGCGGCGATCAGCCGGATGGTCTCGAAGATCGTCTGCACCGCCAGCGGGGCCAGCCCCATGCTGGGCTCGTCGAGCAGCAGCAGGCGCGGCCGGCTCATGAGCGCGCGGGCGATGGCCAGCATCTGCTGCTCGCCCCCCGACAGGGTCCCGCCGGTCTGGGCGCGGCGCTCACGCAGGCGGGGAAAGAGCCCGTAGACACGCTCCAGATCGGCCGCGATGCCTGCCGAGTCAGTGCGGAAATAGGCCCCCATGCGCAGGTTTTCAGCCACCGTCAGGCGCGGGAAGACCCCGCGGCCCTCCGGCACCATACTGATCCCGCGCCGGGCGCGCAGATGGACCGGCAGCGCAGTGATATCGGTGCCGGCGTAGCGAATCGTGCCGGCGGCGGCGGGCAGCAGGCCGGCGAGTGCGCGCATGCTGCTGGTCTTGCCGGCCCCGTTGGCACCGATCAGACAGACCACCTCACCCTCCTCGACCCGCAGGTCGATACCCTTGACTGCACGGATGCCGCCGTAATGGACCGCCAGGCCCTCGACCTCGATCAGGCTCATGCTACACCCACCCCGGCCCCCAGATAGGCCTCGATCACCAGCGGATCCTGCTGGACCTGCGACGGGGGACCATCGGCGATCTTGCGCCCATAGTCCAGCACCGCCACCCGGTCGCACAGCCCCATCATCAGTCGCACGTCGTGCTCGATCAGCAGCAGGGTCACGCCGCGGCCGCGGATCTGCTCCATGAGTTCTTTGAGCGCCTGCGTCTCGATCGGATTCATCCCGGCGGCGGGCTCGTCGAGCGCCAGGAGCCGCGGCTCGGTGGCCAGCGCGCGGGCGATCTCCAGCCGGCGCTGATCGCCATAGGGCAGGAAGCGGGCGAGCTGATCCGCGCGTCCGGCCAGCCCGACTGAATCGAGCAGTGCCAGCGAGCGCTCATGGATCGAGCGCTCCTCCGCCCGGGTGCGCCGACCGCGCAGCACCGCCCCCAACACCCCGGCGCGCGAGCGCACATGGCGCCCCACCATCACGTTCTCCAGCACGCTCATGTTGGCGAACAGCCGGATGTTCTGGAAGGTCCGGGCCAGCCCGTGGGCGGCCACCGCGTGCGGTTTGAGTCCGGTCAAGGGCACCCCGTCTAAGTGAACGCTGCCCGAACTGGGGTGATAGAGCCCGTTGAGACAGTTGAACAGGGTGGTCTTGCCCGCCCCGTTGGGCCCGATCAGGCCGAAGATCTCACCCGTGTGGACCGTGATTGAGACCTCGCTCAAGGCGGTGAGCCCGCCGAAGCGCTTGGTGACCGCGCGGGCCTCCAGGAGTGGGCGCTGACCCTCAGCGCTCGGCGTCATAGAGCGCCTCCTGTTCCTGGCGGACCTCGTCCGGGTTGGCCGGGTGCAACTCGCGCGCCCGCACCGGCGAGGGCCACAGCCCCTGGGGCCGGAACAGCATCACCGCGACCAGGGCGACGCCGAACAGCAGCATCCGCAGGTCCGCCGGGTCGACCGCCACCCGCCCGATCAGCCCCTCCTGCAACGGACCGATATAGCGCAGCAGCTCGGGGAGTATGGTCACCAGGATAGCCCCCAGGATCACCCCCGGGATGTGCCCCATGCCACCCAGCACCACCATGCACAGGATCATGATGGACTCCATCAGGGTGAACGACTCCGGGCTGACGAAACCCTGAAAGGCGGCGAACAGCCCGCCCCCCAGACCGCCGAAGGTCGCCCCCATGGCGAAGGCCAGGAGCTTCATATTGCGGGTATTGATGCCCATCGCCTCGGCCGCCACCTCGTCCTCGCGGATGGCCGCCCAGGCGCGCCCGATGCGCGACCCCTGAAGCCGGATCGCCACAAAGATCACGCCCAGGGTGAGTATGAGGAAGAGATAGTAATGGGTGTGGGTGCCGGGGAGCTTGAGCCCCAGAATCTCGATCGGCCGGGTCAGCGAGTGACCGGCGATCCGCACCGGGTCGATCATATTGATGCCCTGGGGGCCGTTGGTGAGATTGAACGGGGCGTTCAGGTTGTTCAAAAAGATCCGGATGATCTCCCCGAAACCCAGGGTGACGATGGCCAGATAGTCGCCCCGCAGGCGCAGGGTCGGCGCCCCCAGCAGGACGCCGAACAGACAGGCGACGCCCGCCCCCAGCGGCAGCAGGGCCCAGAAGGGCAGGTGGATACCGAGTTGCGGCGAGGCCAGGATGGCATAGAAATAGGCGCCCACCGCATAGAAGGCGACATAGCCGAGATCCAATAGCCCGGCGAACCCCACCACGATATTGAGCCCCAGGGCCAGCATCACATAGAGCAGCGCAAAGTCCAGGATGCGCACCCAACTGCGTCCCATGCCCGCGTCCACCAGGAAGGGCAGGGTGAGCAAGAGCGCCGCCAGGGCGGCATAGGCCGCCCAGGCCAGGCGTGGGTCGCGGTAGAAACGGTTTGGCAGGAGGTCTGGCATTAAGAATTTATTGTCCGCAAATGAACGCAAATAAACGCAAATGAAGAAAATCCATTGCTGTCATTTCGGCCGCAAGAAGATAGGAGGTCGAGGCTTTAGCCGGGCGACATTGCATCTCAGCGGCCCTGATCCGGCTAAAGCCTCGACCTCCAGTGCGAAACGCTTGGCGGTCATTTGCGTTCATTTGCGGACAATCATCTTTATTCATCACGCGCGATCCGCCACGCGTTCGCCCAAGAGCCCGGAGGGGCGAAAGATGAGCACCAGGATGAGGATGAAGAAGGCAAAGATGTCCTGGTAATGGCTGCCCAGGAAGCCGCCGGTGAGGTCCCCGATATAGCCCGCGCCCAGGCTCTCGATCACCCCCAGCAGCAGCCCGCCCAGGAGCGCCCCGGGGATGTTGCCGATCCCGCCCAGCACGGCCGCGCTGAAGGCCTTGAGGCCCAGGAGAAAGCCCATGTTGTAGTGGGCGATGCCGTAATAGGAGGCGATCAGCAGCCCAGCCACCGCGGCCAGCGCGGAGCCCACCGCGAAGGTCGCGGCAATCACCCGGTTCACGTCCACCCCCATGAGCCCGGCCACCTCCCGGTTCTGCGCGGTGGCGCGCATGGCCCGGCCGAGCCGGGTGCGCTGCACCAGCAGCAGCAGTGTACCCATGGTGAGCGCCGCCACCGCGACGATCAGCAACTGGACATTGGACACGCTGGCCCCGTGCCAGGCATAGACCTGCGGCGCCAGGACCGGCGGGAAGGACAGATACTGGCGGCCCCAGAGGATCATCGCCAGGTTCTGCAGGACGATGGAGACCCCGATGGCGGTGATCAGCGGGGCCAGCCGCGGGGCGTTGCGCAGCGGTCGGTAGGCGATCCGCTCCACCAGCACGCCGGTCGCCATGCACACCAGCACCGCGGCGGCCAGGGCCAGCAGCAGCGCGAGCGGCACCGGCACCCCGGCGGCCACCAGCACCCCGAGCACGGTCACGGACACCAGTGCGCCCAGCATCACGATCTCGCCGTGGGCGAAATTGATCAGCTCCAGGATGCCGTAGACCATGGTGTAGCCCAGCGCCACCAGCGCGTAGAGGCTACCCAGGATCAGGCCATTGACGAGTTGTTGGAGCAGGACGTCCATGCGGGGGCGGGGTTACTTGGCCGCCGCTTTGGCCGCTGGTCCGCCGACGGTCTCCACCGCCTGCCACTTGCCCTTCTTCACCTGATAGAGGGTGACCGGGCCGTCCTTCAGATCGCCTTGGTCGTCGAAGGCGATGGGGCCGATGACGCCGTCGAGTTGGGTGCGGGCGAGTTCCGGCAGGTACTTTTCGGGCTCGGCCGAGCCCGCCCGCAGCATCGCCTGGATCAGGACCACGGCCGAGTCATGGGCGAAGGGGGCGTAGATCTGGATCTTGCCGAAGCGCTCGCCAAAGCGCTTGGTGAACTCCGCCCCGCCGGGCATCTTGTCGATCGGCAGCCCAGGCGAGGACCCGATCGACCCCTCGGCGGCCGGGCCGGCAAGCTTGATGAACTCAGCGGTCTGCATGCCGTCGCCGCCGATGAAGGGGATCTTCATGCCGAGCGTGTGCAACTGGCGGACCATGGGCGCGGCCTGGGGGTCCATGCCGCCGAACACCACCACATCGGGCTTCTTGGCCTTGAGCGAGGTGAGGATGGCGGTGAAGTCGGTCGACTTGTCGGTGGTGTATTCGCGTGCGACCACCTCACCGCCGGCCGCCTTGACCCCCTTCACCACCTCGTCGATCAGGCCCTGGCCGTAGGCGGTGCGGTCATCCACCACCGCCACCCGCTTGCCCAGGTGCGTGGCGTACTGGCCCAGTGCGCGGCCTTGCTGGGAGTCGTTGGCCATCAACCGGAAGGTGGTCTTGAACCCCTGGTGGGTGTAGGCGACTGCGGTCGAGGCCGGAGAGACCTGGGGGATGTCATTGTCCGCGTAGATGCGCGAGGCGGGGATGCTCGCCCCGGAGTTGAGGTGTCCGACCACGCCCTTGGCGCCGTCGTCCACCAGCTTTTGGGCCACCACGGTCGCGGTCTTGGGGTCCGCCGCGTCGTCCTCCACCTGCAGCACGAACTGGACCGGCTTGCCTGCCAGGGTCGGTTTGGTGGCGTTGATGGTGTCCACCGCGAGGCGCGCGCCGTTCTCGATGTCCTTGCCCAGGTGCGCCTGGGGACCGGTGAGCGGCGCCACGCAGCCGATCTTCACCGTCTCCACTGCGGGTTCGGCGGATGCCGCCGTCCATGACATGGCTCCGACCATCAATGCGATCAATAGTTTGGATTTCATGAGTCTGCTCCCGGTGCCGGTGGGCAAGGTTGAGGATGGGTTGTCCAGCGGGGCCGCGGCGGGCGTGTGCGCCGATAAAGTACCCCTGACGGGGGCAATACTACCAATAGATGGGCCGGCGTACCTCCCGGATCGTGCCGGGTGCTGCATCTATCGGGGCGATGGGCCTTGATCGTTCTCTCGGCGGGGGGCGGTCCATTAGGCCGCGGTGCTCGCGACCCGCCACGCTGTAAAACGCAATGGTCACGCCAAGGCGCCAAGCTCGCCAAGGGTTTTCAGTGCGTTATGAGCGCTGGGCCGCGGACCCGTCGGGCGATTTGGCGACCTTGGCGAGTCGGCGGTATTTCTTGGCGAGCTTGGCGCCTTGGCGTGAGTCATTGCCGCACTAGGGCTCATCGCAGTGCGGCGCGGTGGGCGAGGGGCGGCCTCAGCGGGTCTTCGATCCGCCCCGGCACGGCGGCGACGCGGGGGCCGCGCCGCCCTTCTCGCGCCACTCATCCGGCGTCCAGGTGTGCAGGGCCAGGGCGTGGAGCCCGTGGTCGAACTCGCCTTGCAGCAGTCGATTGACCACCCGGTGCCGGGCCACCAGGCCGTGGCTGCCAAACTGCTCGCTCACCACCACCACCTTGAAGTGTGACTCCGCCCCGACGGGCACCGCGTGCATGTGACTCTCGTCCTCCACCTCAAGGTGCTGAGGGTGGAGTGCCTGAGCGAGCGCGTTGGCGATCCGGGTCTGTCGGTTCATGGTGGTATCCAGGTTCTGAAAGGGCAGGGCGCTGCCCCGATTGGCCACAAATGCGGGCGTGCGGGCGCCGCGGCAAGCGCCTGGCACGCCCGCAGGAGCGGCCCCCCGGCCGCGCAGGGTTGCCGCAAGGGCGCGTGCCCGGAGTGGTTGATGGCCTTGATCGTCATTCCGGCCGGGACGCCGGAATCCAGGCCATGGACGGCAACTTCCCGGCCGCCGCGGGCTCGCAGAACTAGCGGACTGGCCGAAACGACGATCAAGGTCCTAGCAGGCTGTCGGACTTAGTGATGCAACCGATTGAATGCAAAGAGTTTCATCTTTTGCGCCAAAAAGTCGTTTTCCTGTTTAATCAATCGGTTACGCCATCAAGTCCGACAGGCTGCTAGACCCGGGAATTGCCCACGCCAAGACGCCAAGCTCGCCAAGCACTACAATCGGGTAGAACCAGGATCCAGATCACCCTCCCGGTGACTGGCGCAACGCTGATAACGCACTGAAAAGCCTTGGCGTGACAACTGCTCTTTATGGGATGATCAAGACCGCCGCACCGACCGCCGACGGTGGCACTTCAGCCCGATTGCAACCCGTCCCAGCCACGATCCAAAAAACTTCTTGCATTTGGCAACAAGCCAGCGTTAAGCTTTATCCCGCATGCCGCTTATGTAAATTTTTCGTTAACGAAAAAAGGAGCGCATCGTGCCACGTTCAACGGTCATCGCGTGGACGTTTCCGTTTGCGGTTCGATCTGCCGATGGCAGATGGGAAACGTTGAGCCTGACCACGCGCCTTGAGGCTTCACCAGTTCAACGGGGGAGCGTCTTGGCAGCGGGGTGCGGTAGCCATGGCTGGGGGACTAGCAGCCTGTCGGACTTGATGGCGTAACCGATTGATTAAACAGGAAAACGACTTTTTGGCGCAAAAGAGGAAACTCTTTGCATTCAATCGGTTGCATCACTAAGTCCGACAGCCTGCTAGGATGCTTGGGTGCTAGACTGGATTCAGTCTAGTACATTAGTATCCTAGCAGCCTGTCGGACTTGATGGCGTAACCGATTGATTAAACAGGAAAACGACTTTTTGGCGCAAAAGAGGAAACTCTTTGCATTCAATCGGTTGCATCACTAAGTCCGACAGCCTGCTAGTCTGCCTGTTTACCGACG
>NZ_CAJAXH010000072.1 GCF_903946935.1 uncultured Thiodictyon sp. | reverse complement strand
GCCACCGCCTCGACCGCCCGCAGACGGTGCAGCGCCTTCTTCGTCATCTCGATGGTCTCCTCCGGCATCACGCCCCCTCGGTTGCCCAAAGGGGACATCTCTACATTGCACGGAGGGGACATTACTACTTTGGGTTAACAGCAACCGTCAAGCGCATTGTGTCACCCCGTGGCGCGCCCTTACACTGCGCGGCTGGGCAGACTCGCGCGACGCGGGGCCGGACAACCTGAAGGGGCACTCATGACCAACGAAGCTGACAGCGGCGAGCCGGACTGGGAGACGCCGCTCTCCCTGACCACCACCCCGGCGCTGCTGATCCACGCGCTGATGGGCACCGCGAGCGCGGTGCATACCGGCTGGTCGAGCTGCGTGGACGAATCGCTCGCCCTGTCCAATGTCGTGGCGATGGACGACAGCGCCGGGAACTATGTGCGGCTGGTGGAGCAGGAATTCGTGGAAGACGGCAAGCCGGAGGAGGTCTGGCACGACTGGACGCTCGAGGTGCGCATCGGCGCCGTGCTGACCACCGGCCACTGGCAGCTCGAGGCGAGCGCCCACCCGAGCGACTGGGACTGGAACGCCCGGGAGGCGCGCCGCGCCTTCGAGCGGGGCTGTGTCCTGATCGGGCGGCGCGTGCGCGAGACCATCGCCGTCGAAGAACCGGAACGGGCGGACCCCATCCCGCGGGCCAGCCGGCACTGAGGGTGGCGCTCGTCGCGGCCAAGGGGCCGCTCTTACGGGGCCGGAGCCCCTGGCCGCGACCGCTTGCGCCCACCGCCCCGGTCGGTCACAGTGGGCACCGGGTCGGCCTGGCTGCCGCCCATCCCTATCGTTTAACCACCCCCCAATGGAGCGCCCGATGAAGATCACGGTCAACTTCGATATCACCCCCGAGGAGATGCGCAAGCTGTTCGGTCTGCCGGACGTGGAGGCCTTCCAGCGGCAACTGATGGATGACATCCGCGAACGCATGATGACCGGGGCCGAGGGCTACGACCCGGTGAAACTCTTCCAGCCCTATATGGCAGGCACCATGGCCTCGTGGGACATGTTCCAGAAATTCCTGGGCGGTGCCATGTCGCACCCCAAGAGCGCCGACGACACCCACGGCGAAGGCAAGAAATAGACCTTTACGACTGGCCGCGGCCGACCACACCTAACGCACCACAATCTTAACAACAGGGGGACCTCCTATGCATAACGGCACCACCATTACCCAATTCATCATCGAGGAGCAACGGCACATCGCCGGGGCGACCGGTGACTTTACCTCGCTGTTGAACGACATCGTCACCGCCTGCAAGGTCATCAGCAACTATGTCAACCACGGCGCCCTGGTGGGCGCGCTGGGCAGCGCCGGCAGCGAGAACATCCAGGGCGAGACCCAGAAAAAGCTCGATGTCATCTCCAACGATGTCTTCATCAAGTCCAACGAGTGGGCCGGCCACCTGGCTGCCATGGCCTCCGAGGAGATGGACGAGATCTACCCAATCCCGGCCGGCAAGCCCCGCGGCAAGTATCTGCTGACCTTCGATCCGCTGGACGGCTCGTCCAACATCGATGTGAACCTCTCGGTGGGCACCATCTTCTCCATCCTGCGCTGCTCCGGGGGCGGCCAGCACCCGACCGAGCGGGACTTCCTCCAGGCCGGGACCCAGCAGGTGGCCGCCGGTTACGCCATCTATGGACCCTCCACCATGATGGTGCTGACCACCGGCAACGGGGTCAACGGCTTCACCCTCGACCAGAACATCGGCGAGTTCATCCTCACCCACCCCATGATGAAGATCCCGGCCGACGCCCGGGAGTTCGCCATCAACGCCTCCAACATGCGCTTCTGGGAGCCGCCGGTGCGCCGTTATGTCCAGGAGTGCCTGGACGGTAAGGAGGGGCCGCGCGGGGAAGACTTCAACATGCGCTGGATCGCCTCCATGGTCGCCGAGGTCCATCGCATCCTCACACGCGGCGGGGTCTTCATGTATCCCATGGACGCCAAGATGAAGGCCAAGGACCTGGGCGGTAAGTTGCGCCTGCTCTATGAGGCCAACCCCATGTCCTTTATAGTGGAGCAGGCCGGCGGCGGCTCGATCACCGGCACCGAGCGGATCATGGAGCTGCAACCCCAATCGCTGCACCAGCGGGTGCCGGTAATCCTGGGCTCACGCAACGAGGTGGAACGCATCCTCGCTTACCACCGCGAGGGGTGATGCGGCGCCGGGTCGCGGCCGGGCGCCGCGGCCCGGCGGACGTTCAGCGCCCGGCCCATGGCCCCCAGCACTTCACGCCCCCGCCGCTTGCTGATAGTATCCGACTCATTTTTCGACTTAAGATTCGCGGAGTTCTCGATGTCCGACCTGTTCTACGAAGCCCATCCACAGATCTTCCGGATGCGGCCGCTATCCAGCCTGAGCGTATTCGTCATCATGTTTGCCGGGCTGCTGTTCGTCGGGGCCGGCCGGGTAGCCGCGCCCGGGGTCCTCGAGGGACTCACCGGGGGCATGCGCCCGGAGACCGTTCAGTTCATCGGGATCCTCCTCTTCTTCCTCGGCGCCGCGCGGCTCTATGTGTGGTACGCCCCCGCGCGCTTCGAGTGCATCCTGGTCACCGCGGAGGGGTTAAGCTGGAGGCAGGGATTCATGAACAGGCAAGTGGTCACCATGGATCGGGAGGAGGTGCGTGACCTGCGGGTCGACCAGACGCGGCTGCAGCGCCTGCTGGACGTGGGGGATATCAGCATCTACACGGACAGTGACAAGCCCGCACTGGTCGTGCGCGGACTGCCCTGCCCTGAGCGTATCCTCACCCTGATACCGGGCCAAGCGACCACCCCGGCGGCGACCTGATCGATCTCGGCATCGACAACATCGTCAACCCTGAAGCAGCCTCAAACAAAGTTTATCTCATAAGGTCCCGCCGGGCCGCGCCGCTCCGGCTGCGGTTCGGGTCCGTAGTGGTAAGCCAACAGGGACTCGGTGCGCCGCAGGCGGCGGCTCAACTCGCGCGCCAGGTTCATCATGATCAGGGTAAAGGGCTCGGGGTCGACGGCATAGAGCTGGTAGAGCAGCGCATTGCCGAGCGCCAGGGCACGGCAGTCCTCGGCGGCGCGCACGCCGGCGCTGCGCGGATACAGATCGATCAGGGCCATTTCGCCGAAGCAATCGCCCGGCCCCAGCCGCCCGATGACCTCGTCGCGCGCGCCCCAGGCACGGTGGATCTCCACCCGCCCGGAGCGCAGGACATACATGGTGTCGCCCTGATCGCCCTGGCGGAAAAACCAGTCTCCGGCCGGCACTGCCACCCGTCTGGCCCGGGCGTCCAGAAAGTCCAGCGCGCGATCCGGCACGGCACCGAAGATCGGCATGTCACGCAACAGCGCCAGTTCGTCCCCGGTGTTCGGGAGTGACTCGGGCGGCGCACCCGGGGTGGCATTCGCGTTCATGGCTGCCTGTTGGGTCGGCTGGGATTGAATCGAGGCGACGAGATCGCGCGCAGAACCTGGATTGACCGGCAGGAAAGTTTAGCAGGTCGCGACCGCGCCGACCGCCGCACCGGGGCGCCGTTTTGCGAACCCGCTTGGACCCATCGGCCCCTCTAGGCTATGGTAGTCGCCCCGCCTGCCGGGGCGCCCCACCGGCGAACCATTACCCTATCAGCTGAGGTCCGATCATGTCCCTGTACGACACGGCGCGCGCCGCCTACCCCTTGACCCGCATGCGTCGGATGCGCCGCGACGCCTTCTCGCGCCGTTTGATGCGCGAGAACACCCTGACCCCGGACGACCTGATCTATCCGGTGTTCGTGCTCGAGGGGTCGGGGCAGCGCGAGGCGGTGGCCTCAATGCCCGGCGTGACGCGCCTGAGCATCGACCTGCTGGTGGCGGAGGCGCGCGAGATCGCCGCGCTCGGCGTCCCGGCCATGGCCCTGTTCCCGGTGACGCCGCCCTCGGCCAAGTCGGAGGACGCCTGCGAGGCCTTCAACCCGGACGGCCTGGCCCAGCGTGCCGTGCGCGCGCTCAAGGACGCACTGCCCGACCTGGGGGTGATCACCGACGTCGCCCTGGACCCCTTCACTACCCACGGGCAGGACGGTCTGATCGACGCCTCAGGCTATGTGCTCAATGACGCCACGGTCGATGTGCTGGTCCGCCAGGCGGTCTCACACGCCCAGGCCGGGGCCGATGTCGTCGCCCCCTCCGACATGATGGACGGGCGCATCGGTGCCGTGCGCACGGCACTGGAGACCGAGGGCCACATCCATACCCGCATCCTGGCCTATTCGGCCAAGTATGCCTCCAGCTTCTACGGACCCTTCCGCGACGCGGTGGGCTCGGCTGCGAACCTGAAGGGTGGCAACAAATACAGCTACCAGATGGACCCGGCCAACAGCAACGAGGCCCTGCACGAGGTTGGACTGGATCTGGCCGAGGGCGCGGACATGGTGATGATCAAGCCCGGGATGCCCTATCTGGACATCGTGCGGCGGGTCCGTGACCAGTTCGGCGTGCCCACCTTCGTCTATCAGGTGAGCGGGGAGTACGCCATGCTCAAGGCGGCGAGCCAGAACGGCTGGCTCGACGAGCGCGCGGTGGTGCTGGAGTCGCTGCTTGGCTTCAAGCGTGCCGGGGCCGACGGGGTCCTCACCTACTACGCCAAGGACGTCGCCCGCTGGTTGGGCGAGTGACCGATGCCGGAGCGCTATGCCGTCATCGGCAACCCGATCGCACACAGCAAGTCCCCGCTGATCCACGCCGCGTTTGCCCGCCAGACCGGGCAGGACCTGGAGTATGGCCGGGTGCTGGGCAACCTGGACGGGTTTGACGAGGCGGTGCGGGGCTTCTTCGCGGTGGGCGGTCGCGGCCTCAATGTGACGGTGCCATTCAAGGAGGCGGCGTGGCGGCTGGTGGATGAGCGCAGCCCCGGGGCACAGACCGCCGGGGCGGTCAACACCCTGATCCCGCTGCCCGGCGGGCGGTTGCGCGGCGACAATACCGACGGGGTCGGTCTGGTGCGGGACCTGCGGGACAACCACGGGTTCGATTTTGCCGGGCGGCGGGTGCTCCTGCTCGGGGCCGGCGGGGCGGTGCGGGGTGTCCTGCGCCCCTTGCTGGAGACCGGGCTCAAGGACCTGCTGATCGCCAACCGCACCGCCGCGCGCGCCGTCGCCCTGGCCGCCGACGTGGCGGCCTTGGGGGCCGTGCGCGGCGTTGGATTGGCCGACCTTGAGGGTCAGCGCTTCGATCTGATCGTCAACGGGACCTCCGCCGGCATCACGGGGGAGGTCCCGCCACTACCGCCCAACTGCCTCGCCCCAGGGGCCTGGACCTATGACATGCTCTACGCCGACACCCCCACGCCCTTCTGCCGCTGGGCACTGGCCAACGGGGCCGCGCAGGCGCTCGATGGGCTCGGGATGCTGGTGGAGCAGGCGGCGGAGTCGTTCAGACTGTGGCGCGGGGTGACGCCGCAGACGGCGCCGGTCATCGCCATGCTGCGACACACCCGGTAGCGCGACGAATCGGGAGCAGGCAGGTCTCACGCCAAGACGCCAAGGCGCCAAGGTTTTTCAGTACGTGACCAACCTTGGGCCAATCACCCGACGGTAGAGCTGGATAATGGTTTTACCCTATTGTATTTCTTGGCGTCTTGGCGTCTTGGCGTGAGCAATTCCCGGTCTTGCTTGGCGTCTTGGCGTGAGAAAACCTCAGCCCCCGCTGTCCGCTCGACCCCGCCGCCGGGTGGCGCGCCGGTCGCGCAGGCTCTTCAGGGTCCAGACCGGACCCGAGATGGCATAGCCCAGAAAGCCCAGGAAGAGGACGATGGGCGGCTGGATCAGGATCAGTGCAATCACCAACATCACCACCACCGCCAACACAAAGGGCACCCGCCCCTGCAAGTCGAGCTGCTTGAAGCTGAAATAGCGGAAATTGCTGACCATCAGTAGACCGGTCCCCGCGGTGAGGGCGGCCACGACCCAGGAAACATAGGACGGGTCGATCCCCTGATCGGCCCCGATCCAGATCCCGCCCGCCACCACGGCCGCCGCCGAGGGACTGGGGAGCCCCTGGAAAAAGCGCTTATCGGCCGTGCCGACCTGGGTATTGAAGCGGGCCAGGCGCAGGGCGGCCGCCGCGCAGTAGACAAAAGCGGCGAGCCAGCCGACCTTACCAAGCCCGTGCAAGGCCCAGTGATAAGCGATCAGGGCCGGGGCGACCCCGAAGGCGACCATGTCCGAGAGGCTGTCATACTCGGCCCCAAAGGCGGTCTGGGTATGGGTCATGCGGGCGACGCGCCCGTCGAACCCGTCAAGCAGCATGGCCGCGAAGATGGCAATCGAGGACGCCTCGAAGCGCCCCTGGGTCGCCGCCAACACGCCGTAGAACCCCGCGAACAGGGCCGCCGTCGTAAACAGATTGGGCAGCAGATAGATGCCGCGGGGACGTTTGCGTGTAACTGGGGGTTGTTCCATTGGGCAGGACCGGACCTTGGGATGTGGGGCGGGAGTATAGCCTAAACCTGTGGGTCGCCCTTGGGGGCGACCGACCGACCAACCTGGAAAGGGCCGGTATCACGCCAAGGCGCCAGGCTCGCCAAGTTTTCTTAGCGGGTTATCGACATCCGGCCATTCACCCGACAGGTAATCTGGATACCTAATCGATTTTTTTCTTGGCGAGCTTGGCGCCTTGGCGTGAGCCATTGCCGGAGTCAGGGTCAACCGATAGCCCCGCGCCCTCCCCCGCTTCACCAGGTCAAGGTCTGGTGCGGTTTTTCGTGAGGTCCCCACTGGGCTGCGCGCCGTCGCCGACAGTATGTCGGCGCTCCAATGTCGGCGCTCCCCTGTCGGCGCTCCAACCTCACTCCGCCGTGAGCCCATCCACCCGCTGGAACCCCCGCGGCAGCGCCTTGCCGCGCCGCCCGCGCTCGCCCTGGTAGAGGTCGAGATCGGCCGGTTTGAGGGTGAAGGTCCGCTTGCCGGAGGCGATGGTGAGGCTGCCGCCCTCGCGCACCACCGCGAGCCCCACCAGCCACTCCAGCCGCTCGGCGCCCTTCGCGGCGGGAATGGCGATGATCTTGTTGCCCTTGCCGCGCGGCATCTCGGGCAGGTCCGCGATCGGGAACACCAGCAGGTGGCCGGTGTTGGTGGCGGCGGCCAGACGCGGGTTCGGCAGGTCCGGGATCGGCAGGGGCAGCAGCACCCGGGCGCCCGCGGGCAGGGTCAGCACCGCCTTGCCGCCCTTGGGCTTGGCATACAGGTCCTCCATCCGGATGATGAAGCCGTAGCCCGCGTCGCTGGCGAGCAGCAGCCGGGTCTGCGGGAGTTCGCCCAGCACGGCCACGAAGTTCGCCCCCTTGGGCGGGTCGAGCCGGCCGGTGAGTGGCTCGCCCTGGCCGCGCGCGGACGGCAAGGTATGGGCCGGGAGCGAATAGCTGCGCCCGCTGCTGTCCAGAAACACCGCGGTCTGGTTGCTGCGCAGTCGGGCGGCGGCGAGGAACTGATCGCCGGAACGGTAGCTCAGGGCCACCGCGTCGATCTCATGGCCCTTGGCGGCGCGCACCCAGCCCTTCTCCGAGAGCACCACGGTCACCGGCTCGCTCGGGGTCACCTCGGTCTCATCGAGCGCCGCGGCGGCGTCACGCGCGACCAGCGGGGAGCGGCGGGCATCGCCATATTTCGCCGCGTCCGCGGTGATCTCTTCGCGGATCAAGCCCTTCAGGCGCGCCTCGTCGCCGAGGATGCCCTGGAGCCGATCGCGCTCGGCGGCCAGGGCCTCCTGCTCGCCGCGGATCTTCATCTCCTCCAGGCGGGCGAGTTGGCGCAGCCTGGTGTTCAGCACATAGTCGGCCTGGATGTCGCTCAACGCGAAGTGGCCCATGAGCACCGGCTTGGGCTCATCCTCGGTGCGGATGATGCGGATCACCTCGTCGATGTTGAGATAGGCAATCAGCAGCCCTTCCAACAGGTGCAGCCGGTCCAGCACCTTGCCCAGGCGGTGCTCCAGGCGACGGCGCACGGTGGCGGTGCGAAAGAGCAGCCACTCCACCAGGATCTCCTTGAGATCCATGACCCGCGGCCGGCCGTTGCCGGCGACCAGGTTCATATTGACCCGGTAGCTGCGCTCCAGGTCCGTGGTCGCAAACAGATGCGACATGAGCCGCTCGGTGTCCACCCGGTTGGAGCGCGGGACGATGACCAGGCGGGTCGGGAACTCATGGTCCGACTCGTCCCGGAAGTCCTCGATCATGGGCAGCTTCTTGGCGTTGAACTGGGCGGCAATCTGCTCCATCAGCCGTTCGCCCGAGACCTGATAGGGCAGCGCGGTGATGACGATCTCACCCGCCTCCACCTCGTAACGGGCGCGCTGGCGCAGGCTGCCGTTACCGGTCTCGTAAATCTTCAAGAGATCCGCCGCCGGCGTGACGATCTCACCCGCGGTCGGGAAGTCCGGCCCGGGCACAAAGGCCGTCAGCTCCGCCACCGTCGCCTGCGGGTGGTCCAGCAGATGGATACAGGCGCGCGCCACCTCGCGCAGGTTGTGCGAAGGGATGTCGGTGGCCATGCCGACCGCGATCCCGCTGGCGCCGTTGAGCAGCAGGTTGGGCAGGCGCGCGGGCAGGAGCTTGGGCTCCTCCAGGGTACCGTCGAAGTTGGGCTGCCAGTCCACCGTGCCCTGGTCCAACTCGCCCAGCAGCAGTTCCGCATAGGGGGTCAGGCGCGACTCGGTGTAGCGCATCGCCGCAAAGGACTTGGGATTGTCCGGCGAGCCCCAGTTGCCCTGGCCGTCGATCAGCGGATAGCGATAGCTGAAGGGCTGGGCCATCAGCACCATGGCCTCGTAGCAGGCGCTGTCGCCGTGGGGGTGGAACTTGCCGAGCACGTCGCCCACGGTACGGGCGGACTTCTTGAACTTGGCGGCAGCCGAGAGCCCCAGCTCGGACATGGCATAGAGGATGCGCCGCTGCACGGGCTTGAGCCCGTCGCCCACATAAGGCAGGGCACGGTCCAGGATCACGTACATGGAATAGTCCAGGTACGCCTTCTCGGTAAAGACGGCGAGGGGCTGGCGCTCCAGGCCCTCGGCGTTGTAGGTCAGGGTGTCCGTCATGGTCGGTCCAGTCCGCGGGAGTCAGCCGCACATGATGCGGCAAGCGGGGGTGCGGGCCAAGGGGGATGGGCGTTCTCGTGCCACCGCTGCCGCGGTGGCACGCCTGTGTCAGGCCCTGTGCGCCGCGAGCGCCGACGTGACGCCGACGGGCACTATGCGGCAAAATGGCGACTAGCGCGCCCCCGACGGGGACCGTCAGCGCCCTCCCCCGCGCCACCGGAGAACCGATGATGATCGAACTTCCGCTCGCATACCTGGCCCTGGAAGAAAAGCTCCAACTCATGGAATCGCTGTGGGACGATCTGTGCCGCCAGGATAACGGCATCGAATCCCCCTCCTGGCACGAAGACCTCCTGGCGCAGAGAGAATCCGCCATCACGCAAGGCACTGAACAATTCACGGACTGGGAGACCGCCAAGCGGACGATCCGCAGTCAGCTAACGTGAAAGTCCGAATTCTCATGGTAAACCGCAATGCTTGAAGTCACTGTCGGCGAGTTGCGCAGGCACTTACCCGAGTATCTGGGGCAAGCCGAGTCCGGGGATGAGTTCCTCGTCACGCGTCGCGGGCGGGTCGTCGCGCGGCTGACCGCCGCGCCGGACGCGCGGGCGGCGGCGAAGGAGCGTCTGGCGGTCTTGCGCGTCCGCGCCCGGGTCGGTGACGTGGTAACCCCCATCGACGCACCTTGGACCGCGGCCGAATGATCCTGCTGGACACCTGCGCCCTGATCTTCGACGCCTTGACGCCTGAGCGACTGAGCCCCCTCGCGCGCCAAGCGTTGGACCACGGCGAGGCGCAGCGCTCCCTGGCCTGCGCGGATATCACCCTGTGGGAGATAGATCGCCATGCTGGTCGGCAAGGGGAGGCTCGATCCGGGCACGGACAGTGCCACCTTCTGCCGCCTGGCACTGGATGCCCGCGCCGTGGCGGTGCTACCGATCCCCCCGGAGATCGCGCGGGCCTCCATCGAGATCGATCTGCCGCAGGGTGATCCCGCCGATCGCCTGATCGCTGCGACTGCCAACGCCTATGGGGCCATATTGGTGACCATCGATGAGAAGCTGCGTGAGAGCGCCGCGGTCGCAACGCTCTGGTAATCGCTGTGCGGAACCCCAAACGGCTGGCGATGCCCTGCGGCCGGCGCTAGACTCAACTGCATCCTTCACCCGGTTTCGCGCCAGACACCATGCCCCCACCCCTCAAGAGACTCCCGGTCGGCATCCAGACCTTCAGCGAGATCATCAACGAGGGTTATACCTATGTCGACAAAACGGCGCACGCCCTGGCCCTGGCGACCACGGGCAAATACTGGTTTCTGTCGCGCCCACGCCGCTTCGGCAAGAGCCTGTTTCTGGATACGCTCAAGGAGTTGTTCGAGGGAGCCGAGGCGCTGTTTCGGGGACTTGACATCCATCCTCACTGGGACTGGTCGCGCCGCCACCCGGTGATCCGGCTCGATTTTGCCGCCGGGGTGGTACAGAGCACCGAGCGGCTCGATGAGTCGATCCACGAGCTACTGGTCTTCAATCAGCGTCGCCTTGGCATCCAATGCGAGGCCACCAGCATCCCTGGCCACTTTGCCGAGCTGATCATCCGCGCCCATGAGGCCAGCGGCCAGCGCGTGGTGATCCTGGTGGATGAATACGACAAGCCGATCCTCGACAGCATCGAACATCTGGAGCGTACCGCGGCGCTGCGCGAGGGACTGAAGAATCTCTACTCGACCATGAAGGCGCAGGACGCCCATATCGAGTTTGTTTTCATGACCGGGGTGACCAAGTTCAGCAAGGTGAGCCTGTTTTCGGGCTTGAACCAACTTGAAGACCTGACCTTGGATGGACGCTTTGCCACGCTGTGCGGCTATACCCAGACTGACCTGGAGAGCACCTTTGGCGGGCACCTGGCCGGGGTCGATTGGGCTAAACTCAAACGCTGGTACAACGGCTACAATTTTCTCGGCGAGCCGGTCTACAACCCCTTCGATATCTTGCTGTTCATACGCAAGGGCATGACTTACCGGAACTACTGGTTCGAGACCGGCAGCCCGAGCTTCTTGATCAAGCTGTTGCAGCAACGCCGCACCTTCCTGCCCGAGTTGGAAGGGATCGAGGCCAGCGAGGAGATCCTGGACTCATTCGACATCGAGCGTATCGACCCGGTGACGCTGCTCTTTCAGACGGGCTATCTGACCATCGACCGCGCCCGCCAGGCCTTTGACCAATGGCTGTTCGCACTGCGCATCCCCAACCAGGAGGTCCGCCAGGCGCTCGCCAACCATCTGGTGGATGCCTATACGACACGACTGCCGAGCGAACGCCTGCGCTGGCAAGAGAGCCTCTACGAACCCTTGGCGCAAGGCGATGTCGCCGCCCTGGTGGCCGCCATCCAGCGACTGTTCGCCGGCATTCCGTGGCGCAACTTCACGAGAAATAGCCTGCCCGAGGCCGAGGGCTATTACGCCAGCGTGCTCTATGCCTTTTTTGCCAGCCTCAATGCCCAGATCATCCCAGAGGATATCAGCAATCAGGGCCAGGTGGACCTGACCATCAAGCTGGCCGATTACATCTATGTGATCGAGATCAAGCTCAGGCGCAGACAGGCGCCACCGCAGGAGCTGGCACCGGGTAACGAGGACGCGGGCGATCCGACCAAGACCGGCGCCGCCAATCCCGCGCTGGCGCAGATCCGCACCCGCGGCTATAGCGCCAAGTATCGCGGACTGCCGAGTCAGGGCCTCTTCGAGGTCGGTCTGGTATTCGACAGTCAGGCACGTAACCTGGTACAGGCCGATTGGTGTGCGGTGAATTGACCGATAACGAAGCAGACGGGCTTGATCATCGTTACGGCCAGTCCGCGATATGCTACAACTCCGCGGCCGCCGAAAAGCTGCCGTCCGTGGCCTGGATTCCGGCGTCCCGGCCGGAATGACGATCAACCTAAATCCGGCAGTTGCTCACGCCAAGGCGCCAAGACGCCAAGAAGAAACAAAAAGATATGCACAGCATCGGCATCACCCTCCGGGCGACTGCCGCAACGCTGATAACGCACTGAAAAGCCTTGGCGAGCTTGGCGCCTTGGCGTGACAACTGCTCTTTCTAGCAGGCTGTCGGACTTAGTGATGCAACCGATTGAATGCAAAGAGTTTCCTCTTTTGCGCCAAAAAGTCGTTTTCCTGTTTAATCAATC
>NZ_CAJAXH010000071.1 GCF_903946935.1 uncultured Thiodictyon sp. | reverse complement strand
GCCCCAGTTGGCACCGCGGCTAAAACCGGCGCAGCGCCCTGGAGCGAATCAATAACCGCATCGATAACAGCTTCGGCTTCGAGCGGCATTTCATCCGCGGCCTGGCGAAGATGCAGACCCGGGTCGGCTTGGCCCTGGCGGTCATGATGGCCATGGCGCTGGGACACGTCAAAGACGGTCGCATCGAGCAGATGCGCTCGCTGGTCCATCCCATCCCCGCGACCGGGTAATCTCAACGTCCGCCGCGTCCGCTCAGGCCGCCCGCGCGTCGCCTGCGGGCGTGACTGTCCGCGGGAAGGAGTTGTTGAGAGCCGTTCTCAACTGGGAGCCGTAGCGACCCGAGGTCGGCCGCGTCCGCCACACCACGCCCGCGCTTCAGGCCCGCCTCATCCCGCCCTAACCTCGCGGCGCCGGCCAAGAACGTCGCAGCGCAAACGGCTCAATAACAAGCAACCGTGCGGGGGGCTTGCCCATAATCGGACGTTCAGGCGCCGCCTGCGGTTCGCCTGACCGACGACTCTGCCCCCGCGCCACACGGCGCCCCCGTTTTCGACCAAACTCAACGCATTCAGGAGGGCTTTCATGATCCCGAAACCAATACGTGGGGCCATCGCGGGCCTCCTGGCCGCGGCGAGCCTGGTCTGCGCGCCCGCCGGTGCGGTGGAAACCACCGGCGTGCCGGGCTCGCCCGGCGCCACCACGACCATCAGCGGCAAACAACTGCCAGCGCCCGATCCCAAGTTCGGCGGCGTCATCAAGGACGACGCACTGCAATCCAAGCCTTGGTGGGCGCCGCGCGTGGTGCCGCCCAAGGGCGCGCCCAACGTACTCCTGATCATCACCGACGACGCCGGTTTCGGCGTGCCCAGCACCTTCGGCGGCGTCATCCCGACACCCACGATGGACCGCATCGCCAACGAGGGCCTGCGCTACAACCGCATGTTCTCCACCGCGCTGTGCTCGCCGACCCGGGCCGCCCTGATCACCGGGCGCAATCACCACTCGGCCGGCTTCGGCGTGGTCTCGGAGCAGTCCACGGGATTTCCCGGCTACAACAGCATCATCGCTAAGGACAAGGCCACCATCGGGCGCATGCTGCTGGACAACGGCTATGCCACCTCCTGGTTCGGCAAGGACCACAACACACCGGCCTTCGCGGCCAGCCAGGTTGGACCCTTCGACCAGTGGCCGACCTGCATGGGCTTCGAATACTTCTACGGCTTCGTCGGCGGCGACGCCAACCAGTGGCAGCCGAACCTGTTCCGCAACACCACCCAGATCTATCCCTTCGAGGGCAAGGCGCCCGGCACCTGGAACCTGGTCACCGCGATGGCCGACGATGCGATCGACTACATGACGCGCATCCACCAGACCGACCCGAAAAAGCCGATCTTCATCAAATACGCCCCCGGCGCCACCCATGCGCCGCACCACCCCACCAAGGAGTGGGTGGATAAGATCAGTGCGATGCACCTGTTCGACGATGGCTATGAGAAGCTGCGCGAGCGCATCTTCGCCAACCAGAAGCGGCTCGGCGTGGTCCCGCAGGACGCCCAGTTGACGCCCTGGCCGGCCGAGGTCCTGAAGCCTTGGGATCAACTCACCGCGGACGCGAAGAAGCTCTTCATCCGCCAGGTGGAGGTCTTTGCCGCCTTCGCCGCCTATAACGATCACGAGATCGGGCGGGTGATCCAGGCCTTCCAGGACTTGGGCAAGCTCGACAACACGCTGGTCATCTACATCAACGGCGACAACGGCACCAGCGCCGAGGGCGGGCCGCTCGGCACGCCCAACGAGGTCGCGTGGTTCAACGGCGTGAACATGATGCCGGTGGAGCAGCAGCTGAAGTTTTACGACGTCTGGGGCACCGAGGAGACCTACAACCATATGTCGGCCGGCTGGTCCTGGGCCTTCGACACGCCCTTCGACTGGTTCAAGCAGAACGCCTCACGGCTCGGCGGCGTCAACCAGAACATGGTCGTGTCCTGGCCGAACCGCATCAAGGACAAGGGCGCCCTGCGCGAGCAGTTCGTCCATGTGATCGACGTGGTCCCCACCATCCTGGAAGCGGCCGGCATCGCCGCGCCCGAGGTCGTCGACGGCATCAAGCAAGCGCCGATCGAAGGCACGAGCTTTGCTTACACCTTCGATGCCGCCAACGCCAAGGAACCGTCGCGCCACCGCACCCAGTATTTCGAGATGATGGGCCAGTGGGCCCTGTATCACGACGGCTGGCTGCTCAGCACCAAGGTCAATCGCGCGCCCTGGGAGGCCTTCGGTCCGGCCAATACTGACCCGTTGAACAACCAAGTGTTTCAGCTCTACGACCTGAACAAGGATTTCAGCCAGACCGCGGACATCGCCGCCAAGCACCCGGAGAAGGTCAAGGAACTGAAGGGCATGTTCGTCGCGGAGGCGAAGAAGCACCAGGTCTTCCCGCTCGATGCCTCGGTGGCCGCCCGGATCGTGGCCCCGCGCCCGAACATCACCGCCGGGCGTTCTGAGTTCGTCTACACGCGGCCCATGACCGGCCTGCCCCAGGGCGACTCGCCGTCGCTGCTCAACACCTCTTACACCATCACCGCCGACGTGGAGGTGCCCGCAGGCGGCGCCGAGGGCATGATTCTGACCTCGGGCGGGCGTTTTGCCGGCTACGGCTTCTACCTGCTCCAGGGCAAGCCGGTGTTTCTGTGGAACCTGGTCGACCTGGAGCGGATCAAGTGGGAGGGTCCGGACGCGCTGACCCCCGGTCCCCACAACATTGAGTTCGACTTCCAGTACGAGGGCCTGGGCGCCGGCACCCTGGCGCTCAACAACTTCAGCGGCGTCGGCCGACCCGGTACCGGAACGCTCAAGGTCGACGGCAAGGCGGTCGATACCAAGCAGATGGAGAAGACGCTGCCGATGATCCTGCAATGGGACGAGTCATTCGACATCGGCTCCGACACCCTGACCGGCGTGAATGACGCGGACTACCGGCCGCCCTTCGCGCTGACGGCCAAGCTCGACCGGCTGACGATCAAGGTTGACCGTCCGCAGCTTACGCCTGCGGACATCGAGAAGATCAAGGAGGCGGACGCCAAGGCGGCGGCGGCCAGGGAATAACCCGGCACGGCCCGCGGGTCGCCCACGACTGGGCGGCCCCGCGGCTATCAGCCGCAACCTCACCGAACGATCCCGGAGAAACAGATGAAACCGATCTTGTGCGGCTGGTTCGGGTACTCTAATCACGCACACCGCACGACCTTTACGGCCATTGACGGCTTTGTGCGGCGACGCCTTACGGGCGCTGCTGCACCGCCAGGAGAAACGCCCCGGCGCGGGGCAGTGTGCGGCCGACCACCGCCGGTGGAACGATGCCTTCTTCGCTACGCGCGGCTACGCGCGGGCTGTTCGCGCTGTCACCAGCCCACGCCGCGGCGAGTCAATCCCGATGAGGAACCACCAACTGGAGAGCCGTGTGCGGGAAAACCGCACGCACGGTTCGGCGGGAGCGGCGGCGCAAGCCGTCCCTGCCCCTATCGGCGTAGGAGCGGCCCCCAGGCCGCGACGGGTAGCGCAAGGCCATGATCGAGGCCCGGTGGCTGGTGCCGTATGGGTCGATTATTTGGCCCCTGGTGTGGGCCGCACCGGATAATAGTCTTCGTCGAGGATCTCAGTTGTGCTGTATGGGCAGGCGGCGGGAAAGGTCTCGCCGGGCAGTTGGGTCTCCTTGCACGCCAGCGTGACGGCGTCGGCATAGGCCTCGGCAATCGTCTCCAATAGGATTCTTTGCAGACCGGGGGTGTTTTTCAGTCGCTTGCCGATTCGGTCGCGCTGTTCGATGATCGTGGAACGCCAACTGCGGCCGTCAAATTCCTGCCATTTTGCCGTCAACAGCGGCAGTTGGTATTCCCATTTCAGGAGGTGGGCGAGCAGGATCGTCAGGCGGTTTTCCAATTCGCGTTGATCGCTCTTGCCCATGTCGTCAAGCTCTTCGAGGAGGTGCGCGACATCCAGCGCCTCATAGTGACCGCTGCGCATCAGCTCGGCGTTGCGGTGCGCCCAAGCGGAATAATCGGTGTGGTATAGGGTGCTGAGTTCAGTCATGGCAGCAACGACAGGGGAGGGAATCCAACCGGGTGTGCCGGAGTATCCGACCCGCTGGCCATCGCGTCAAGACGCTGGCCGTTTGACTCACAGCACCGCCACCGCCTTAATCTGAATCCACACCGCCAGCGCAGGTGCGAGTCCCAGGTGGTCGGCGGAGCGGTGGGTGACACGGGCGATCACGGTCGCGGCACCCGCGTCCGTGCCCACTTGGAGTCGCACCAGGGCGAGCGCCGGGTGGCTGTCCTCGCCCAGGGCGACCACCTTGGCCTGCAAGCTGTTGACGATGCTGGTGCCTTCCGCGTGAGTCAGTGAAATACTTACATCCCGCGCCAGTATGCGGACCCGCACCGGGTGATCGATTGCGGCCCCGGTGTCGCGTACCCAGAGGCTGGCGCCGGCGCACTCGACCCGCAGCAGGTGCCAGCGCGCGTCGCGCTCGGCGATCCGCCCCTCCAAGACCACCCCGGCGTCCTCGCCCAGGCGGATCGGCAGATCGAGCCGGGCCAGAGTTTCTTGCAGGGGGCCGCTGGCGAGCACGCGGCCGGCGTCCATCACCACCAGGTGGTCCGCGAGGCGCGCCACCTCGTCCGGGGCGTGGCTGACATAGAGCACCGGGATCGAGAGTGTGTCGTGCAGTCGCTCCAGATAGGGCAGGATCTCCTGTTTGCGCTGATGGTCAAGGGCGGCCAGCGGCTCGTCCATCAACAGGATGCGCGGATTGACCGCCAGCGCGCGGGCGATCCCCACCCGCTGGCGCTCGCCGCCGGAGAGCCGGTCGGGTTTGCGCCCGAGCAGGGGGCCGATGCCCAGCAGTTCCACCGCCTGCTCCAGGCCGGTGCGGCTCCCGGCCGCGCGCCGCTGGCCGAAGCGCAGGTTGCCCTGGACCGTGAGGTGGGGGAACAGGCTGGCCTCCTGAAAGACATAGCCCAGCGGGCGACGGTGGGTCGGCACCCAGGTGTGCGCGTCCTGCCAGACCTCGCCCTGGAAGGAGACCCGCCCCTCGCGCGGGCGCTCCAGACCGGCGATGCAGCGCAGCAAGGTGGTCTTGCCGGAACCCGAGTGCCCGAACAGGGCCGTGACCCCGCGCCCCGGCAGGCGCTCGTCCACGTCCAGGGTGAAGCCGGGCCACTCCAGGTGGAGGCGTGCGGTGATCGAATCCATGGTAGCTCAGGGGTGGCTCAGGTGTTCTTGGGGTTCGGGCGCCACAGGTAGAGCGCCAGCAGGACCAGAAAGGAGAAGATCAACAGGATCGCGGCCAGGCGATGGGCGTCGCTATACTCCATCGCCTCGACATGGTCATAGATCTGCACCGAGGCCACCCGGGTTACCCCGGGGATGTTGCCGCCGATCATCAGCACCACGCCGAACTCACCCACCGTGTGGGCGAAGGTGAGTATACCGGCGGTGAGAAATCCGGGCGCGGCCAAGGGCAGGGCGACGCTGAAGAAGGCATCCAGGGGCGAGGCGCGCAGCGTGGCGGCCACCTCCAGTGGGCGATCGCCGATCGCCTCGAAGGCGTTTTGCACCGGCTGCACCATGAAAGGGAGGGAATAAAAGACCGAGGCCACCACCAGGCCCCAGAAGGTGAAGGGCAAGAGCCCCAGGCCCAGCGCCTGGGTTAACTGGCCGACCGGCCCGTGCGGCCCCATCGCGACCAACAGATAGAAGCCGAGCACCGACGGCGGCAACACCAGCGGCAGCGCGACCACGGCACCGATCGGACCCTTCCAGCGCGAGCGGGTACGCGCCAGCCACCAGGCAACGGGCGTGCCCAGAAACAAGAGGATCGTCGTGACCACAGTCGCCAGCCGCAGGGTGAGCCAGATGGATTGCAGATCGCTGTCACTGAGCGGCATGGTCTCGTCTCAGGTGTTGTGGGAGCGACGCCCCGGGCAAGACCGGTCGCGGCGGGACGCCGCTCCCACGGGGATAGCTCAGATCTGGTAGCCGTAGGCTTGGATGATGGCCTGGGCCTGTTTGCCCTTGAGGTACGCCATCAGCGCGGCGACCGCCGGGTTGTCCTTGCCCTTCGTCAACACCACGGCATCCTGGCGGATCGACTTATGTAGCTTGCCCGGCACGATCCAGGCCGAACCGTCGGCGATTTTGCCGTCCTTCATGACCTGGGACAGGGCCACGAAGCCCAACTGCGCGTTGCCGGTGCTGACGAACTGGAAGGCCTGGGCGATATTCTCCCCGGTCACGAACTTGGGACTCACTTGATCCAGCAGTTTGAGCCCAGTCAACACCTGCATCGCCGCGGCACCATAGGGCGCGGTCTTGGGGTTGGCGATGGCGAGCTTCTCGAATGTTCCCTTCGCCAACACCTTCCCCTGGTCGTCGACGAATCCCGGCTTGGTCGACCACAGCACCAGGGTCCCAATGGCGTAGGTGAACTGGGTCCCCTTGACCGCCAGCCCCTGGGCGACGAGCTTGGTTGGGGTCGCATCGTCGGCCGCCAGCAGTGCCTCGAAGGGCGCGCCGTTGGCGATCTGGGCGTAGAACTTGCCGGTCGCTCCATAGGCTGCCTGAACCTTATGGCCGGTCTCTTTTTCAAAGGCTGCGGCAATTTCTTTCATGGGCGCGGTGAAGTTGGCGGCGACGGCCACCTGGACCTCATCGGCACGCGCGCCGACGACGGCGGCGACGAGGGCGAAGGCAAAAGACAACTTAACGAGTGGTTTCATGGCTTGGATTCGATGAGTGATAGGCTGACCAGGGTGCCGACGAGAGTGACATTGACCCCCTCTCTCTATATAGCGCAAAATATAGCGCGCAGCGCTATTTAACAAGCAAAGCCTGGGCCACGTCAACCCGGCGCTATAGTTGAGTCTAGCGTCCGCTGGGGTTTACACTGTGCGGGTTGTGGCGGCCCAGTCGGGCCGAGTCCACGGAATCCGCTCTCAGTTAAACGAGGTTTCTCATGAAAATCAGCGCACGCAACCAGTATTCCGGCACCGTCTCGGCCATCAAGGTCGGTGCAGTCAACAGCGAGGTCGATGTGACCCTGCCGGGCGGCCAGAAAATCGTCGCCATGGTGACCAACGAAAGCGCCAATGCGCTGAATTTGAAGGTCGGTGGGGATGTCATGGCGCTGATCAAGGCGTCCTCGGTGATGGTCATGACCGATGCCACCGGCATGCGGATCAGCGCCCGTAACTGCCTGGAGGGCACCATCAAGTCATTGACGATGGGGCCGGTGAATGTCGAGGTGACGATTGCCCTGGGGGGCGGTAGCGAGGTCCAGGCCACCATCACCCATGAGGCGGCGGCCGAGCTGGGCCTCAAGGAGGGTGGGGCGGCTACCGCGGTATTCAAGGCGCTTACGGTGATTTTGGGCGTGGCGGTCTGATCGCGTTATTCGCACCAAGATATAGCGCAGGTTTGGCCCGCGGATCGGTCGCGCCCAACATGGGTGCGTCGCGGTCTGCGGGCCGGCGCGTTGCCGTGAAAGTCGCGCCGGGAGCGCGGTCCAATTCTCCCTCCCCTATTGGGGGAGGGTGGGGAGGGGGAACGGCCAAGGCGCCCGCCACTTTCATCTTTCGGGGTGGTGCGGGCGCCATGGCCGTTAGATGT
This sequence comes from uncultured Thiodictyon sp., assembly GCF_903946935.1. Classification (GTDB taxonomy): domain Bacteria; phylum Pseudomonadota; class Gammaproteobacteria; order Chromatiales; family Chromatiaceae; genus Thiodictyon. The sequence continues at coordinate 73,468 of NZ_CAJAXH010000071.1, read as the reverse complement.
GGTCGTCCGTGTGCGAGAAGCAGGCGCGGTAGTCCACGCACTGCTCACAGTGCGGCGACTTGCAGATGGGCACGTCGGCCCGCTCGCACAGTTTGCGGTAGAAAAACTTCTTCCATTTCATGTCCCCCGAGTTGAGCGTAGCGAGCCCGGGGAACTGGTGTGTCATCAGCGCGGAAAGCAACGCGCGATTGGGCAGCCCCATGTCCTGCCATAGGTGGTTGTCGCGCAGCGCCGCTGAGGCGACCGCGTGGCTCAACCAGGTGAGCGCCTCGCTGGGCTCGCGACGAAACTCCAGCAGGAGTTCCAAGAGGTCCGCCAACTCGTCCGCCAGTGCCGGGTCGGCGGCGGTCTCGTCGTTGACCAGGCCAGCACCGGGAAAATAGGCGTCCAGGAGCCTCTGGAAGTCGGCCGCGGGGAGTCCGCGGATCAGTGGGCGCTGACCGACCGCCAGTGCCTGACCGATGACACAGGCAAAGGCCAGGGTCAGCTCGTCGGCCGGGTCGCGGGCGGTCGCCAGCAAGCTCGCTTGGTCGTGTATCCGGGGGGGCGTGGTCATCGCGGCATTTGCTCAATCAGCTCGGTTTCGCCCTGGGCACACAGGTGGCTGAGGGGCCAGGCTGGGCAGGTTCGATCATTCGTGGCGTCCTCAGAGGGGGTTGGTCGGTTGGTGGTTCAGTGTCGCGCCGTTATTTAAGCAAACCGGATGCCAATGATATTTGATGTAAAAATGACTCGATCAACCTACATCCCGAAGTTGCTCACGCCAAGACGCCAAGAAACATCAAGGGCATCTGGACAGCATCCGAATCACCCGGCGGGTGAGTCGCCAAGCGGGGATAACGCGTTGAAAAACCTTGCCGAGCTTGGCGTCTCGGCGTGAGAACTGGTCTTTCCTAGGTTAAATAGTCGCTTGGAGTTTTCTTTAGCTGCCTTTGGGCGGGCATTTTGTCGCCGTCGGTGGGTCGGGCGGGGTGTGACTGTAGGGTTTCCCACGTTGGCCTTGCTCAATCGCGATCGTCATCCCGCGGCGTGGCCCGGGCGCGCTGGCCGTTAGTCGTCCACGCCGACGATGACCCCGACGGTGGGGAATACGGCGCACGCCGGGGTCTGCTCGGCGATGGCGAGCCGCTCCAGCAGTTCGGTGCTGATGACCCCGCACACGCTAAGCCCCGCGGGCAGGGCGATCACGACCTCGGCCGAGCCCTCGCCGCGGGTGATGCGTTGCACCTCACCGCACAGTGTGTTGGTCCCCGGTGTGGCGGCCGGCGGGTCGCGGGCGATGCCGACGGCGACCGCCTTGACCAGGGCCCAGACGGTGCGGCCCGGGCGCAGGCTCAACTGTTCGACGCTCTCGTTGGTGACCCCGGCGGCGATGCGTTGGCCGCCCTGGACCTCAATGGTGACCTCGGCGTCGACGGTGCGGGCGCTGACCGCGACGATCCGACCGATGAACTGGTTGCGGGCGCTGGTGCGCCGGGCGAGCCGCCGCAACAGGCCGAGCGCCGCGCCGGGGTCGCCCATGGCGGCGTTGATCCCGTCGAGAAAACGCTGGTATTCGGCGGCGATGGTCCGGTAGGCGGCGATCAGGCGGCGGCCCTCGTCGGTGAGCCGGGCGCCGCCGCCGCCACGCCCGCCGACGGCGGACTCGACCAGCGGAGAAGGGGCCAGGTTGTTGATGGCGTCCACCGCGTCCCAGGCCGCCTTATAGCTGACCTTGAGCGCCTTGGCCGCCTGGGTGATGGAGCCCCGCTCGCCGATCTGCTCCAGGAGCGCGATGCGCTGCTCGCCGAGAAAGGCGACATCGTCCATATCGAGCCAGAACTGGCCGGCGACATGCAGTGGCTTGGCTTTGGGGGGGCTCGGCATCGCGTTGATTGAGTCGTTGGTCGGTCGCGGTTTCGCGGATAAGACAGGATCGCAGAGATCCGCGGCCCCTGGCAATCGGCCGACGGCCGCCGACGGCGCTCACCTGGGCCTGGGGCAGGGGCTGGTTGGGGGTGTTATCCTATGGCAAACGCCCCGGGCGACTGCCCGGTGCCTACCAATCACGGTCAGAGGTTCAGCGGCTGCATGAAAAATTTTCTCGAACTGGTCAGGGGTTGCCTGCAAGAAGTCCCGGAGATCATGCCCTGGGACCTGGCGGAGCGGCGGCAAGAGAACCCGGACCTGATGATCGTGGATGTGCGCGAGCCGGATGAATTTTCCGCCATGCATATCGCCGGCTCGCTGAACTGCCCCCGCGGGATACTGGAGTCCGCCTGCGAGTGGGACTATGAGGAGACCGTCCCCGAGCTGGTGCGGGCGCGCGGCCGCGAAGTGGTGGTGGTCTGTCGCTCCGGTTATCGCAGCGTCCTGGCTGGCAGCTCGTTGATGACTCTGGGATTTACCAATGTCGCCTCGCTGCGCACCGGACTGCGCGGCTGGAAGGACGACGAGCAGCCCTTGGTGGATGACCGCGGGGCCGCCGTGGACCTGGACCTGGCCGACGTCTATTTCACGCCGCGACTGCGGCCCGAACAGATGCGTCCCCGCGATCAGTGAACCTAAATCCGGTCATTGCTCACGCCAAGGCGCCAAGCTCGCCAAGAAATGCAGTTGCGTAGCTGAAGTCATCAGAATGCCCGCCGGGTCAATCGCTCAACGGCGATACCTGACTGCCAGACCTTGGCGCGCTTGGCGCCTTGGCGTGACAATTATTCCTTCTGCGGTCACTAGGCGCGGGGCTATTTCGCCTCGACCTTAAAGCCGATCAGTTTCCAGGCGTCGCCCTCACGGATTAACCGCTGCTCGAAATAGACTTGGCTGGGCTTGGTGGGGTAGTAGCCGGTCAGCAGCAAGACCCCGTCTTTATCGATCGTACCGTCGGACGATAAGATCGGGTCAAAGCCATCGAGTACCGTCCAATCGGCGCCGGACTCGGTGAGCGGCTTAAAGGCCTCGTCGAGTTGAACGCTCGTGACCTGTTCCCGCCACAGCTTTGATACTGAGTCACGGAAGTGTTCCATGCTCTTCTTTTCCGCGGAAACGGTGAAGTCGTGCATTGACTGCTTGACCAGGGCGAGCGCGCCGCCCTGTTCCTGAACGGGGGGCGAGGAGGCACTGAAATTGACCGCGGCGGCCTGTTCCGGAGGAGCGTTGGGGGCGGCGTTTGCCGTCTGTAGCCCGGCCGCCGGTTTGCCGAGTTCGAAGATCTTCCAGGTGTCGCCTTCCTTTACGAAGGTCAATTTAATCGGTAGCGTGCCGCCGGTATCTGTCGTAATGGTGCCCTCCAGCTCCCCGCGGCCACCGCTCATTTGCCGGTTCGACCAACTGGTCGCTTTGAAGCGGGTGAGCGCACTCTGGTCGAGGAAGGCCTTCAGGGCCTGCTCGTCCGTGCGTGCCTTGAAACCCTCGGCCAGGTAAGTACGCGCCTTGGTCATGTCGTCTTGCCTGACCGCGGTAAAGAACCCATCCGCGGTATCGACCATCCCCGCGGTCAGATAGAACACACCGCCGATTGCGACACCAATCACAGCAACCACGCCCAGCACCACCTTCACCCAAGTTTTCATCGGTCATTTCTCCATCGTTCATGGCGCCTAACGCTGTAGGCTGTTGGTTTCACAATCGCGTAGGCTGGGCCGAGCGGGAACGAGGCCCAGCCTACGCGATGCCCGAATGCCGCAACAGCGCGTCCGTGGTCGGCTCGCGCCCGCGGAAATCGACATAGAGTGCCATGGCGTCCCGGGAGCCGCCTTGCTCCAGGATATTCTCTTTGAAGGCCCGTCCAGCGGCCGCGTCGAAGACCCCGCGCTCCTCGAACAGCGAGAAGGCGTCCGCCGATAGGACCTCCGCCCATTTGTAGCTGTAATACCCGGCGGCATAGCCCCCGGCGAAGATGTGCGAGAAGCTATGGGCGAAGCGATTGAAGGCGGGTGGCCGCACCACGGCGATCCGGTCGCGTATCTCCTCGATGAGCTCGTAGATACGCCCGCCGCGGGCTGGATCGTATTCCAGATGCAGACGGAAGTCGAACAGTGAGAATTCGAGTTGCCGCAGCATCTGCATCGCCGACTGGAAGTTCTTGGCCGCCAGCATGCGCCCATAGAGGTCCGCCGGGAGTGGCTCGCCGGTCTCCCAGTGGGCGGCGAAGAGGTCGAGTGATTCACGCTCCCAGCACCAGTTTTCCATGAACTGGCTGGGCAGCTCCACCGCGTCCCAGGCGACACCGTTGATCCCGGCCACCGCCGGATAGTCCACCCGGGTGAGCAGGTGGTGCAGCCCATGGCCGAACTCGTGGAACAGGGTCTCTACCTCGCCGTGGGTCAGGAGCGAGGGCTGGTCCCCGATCGGCGGGCTGAAATTGCACACCAGATAGGCGACCGGGATCTGGTCATAACGAGCCGTGTGCAGCCGGTTGGTGCAGACATCCATCCAGGCCCCGCCGCGCTTGTTGGGACGGGCGAAGGGGTCGAGAAAGAACTGGCCGCGCAGTTGGCCGGTCGCCGCATCGCGCAGCTCGAAGAAGGACACGTCCGGGTGATAGGTCGCGAACCCCTCGACCTGGGTAATGCTCACCCCGAAGAGTCGTTCAGCCACCCCGAAGAGCCCGGTCAAGACCCGCGAGACTGGGAAATAGGGCCGCAACTCCTCCTGGCTGATCTGGTAGCGGTGCAGGCGGAGCTTCTCGGCGTAGTAACCTAGATCCCAGGGCTCCAGGTGCTCCTGGCCGTGGTGCTCGAGGGCGAAGGCGCGCAATTGCTCCAACTCGTTGCGCGCCTGGGCGAGCGAGCGCTCGGCCAGGTCGTTCAGGAAGGCCAGCACCTGTTGCGGCGAGTTCGCCATCTTGGTGGCCAGTGAGCGTTCGGCGAAATTGGCGAAGCCCAGGAGCTGGGCCAGCTCGTGCTTGAGCGCCAGGATGCGCTCCATGCACTCGCCGTTATCCCACTGACCGGCATGCGGGCCCTGGTCGGAGGCGCGGGTGCTGAACGCCTGGTAGAGCTCGAAGCGCAGCGCCCGGTCGTCCGCGTAGGTCATCACCGGGATATAGGAGGGCATGTCAAGCGTCAGGAGCCAGCCCTCGAGGTCGCGTTGTTGCGCGCTCTGGCGGGCCAGGCCCAGGGCGGATTCGGGTAGCCCCGCGAGCTGCTCCGGCGCCGTGACCAGCTTGCTCCAGGCGTTGGTGGCGTCGAGCAGGTTCTCGGCGTACTTGCTGGTGAGCTGGGACAGCTCCTGGCTGATCGCCTTGTAGCGGGCCTTCTTGTCCGCGGGCAGGTCGACGCCGGAGAGGTGGAAGTCGCGCAGCGCGTTGTCCAACAGCTTGCGCTGGACCGGGTCCAGGTGCTCCTGCGCGGCGACCGTCCGATAGCCGCGGAACAGGTCCTCGTTCTGGCCGACCTCGGTGCCGTAGTCGCTGAGCTTGGGTAGGCAGGCGTTGAAGGCGGCGCGCAACGCGTCGCTGTTCATCACCCCGTTCAGGTGCCCGACCGGCGACCAGGTGCGGTTCAGGGTGTCGTCCATCTCCTCCAGCGGCTCGATGAAATTCTCCCAGGTGGGTATCTCGATCGTCCCGGTGAGCCGCGCGATCTCGGCCCGGCAGGCGGCAATCCGTGCGTCCAGCGCGGGTTCGACATGTTCCGGGAGGATCTGGGTGAAGGCGGGGAGACCCGTCAGGTCGAGGAGCGGATTGGACATGAAACTACCTGGGTTATGTGCGTGAATCGATGCCGGCGCCACTGGCACCGTCTTTGGTGCATGAATGGCGGCGGCGGGTAGGGTCTTCAATGGCCGGCCCCGGCGCGGATACTCACCCGGGCGGCCTGGGGCGCGGTCGTCGTGGTAAAGTTGGCGCCGACGACGAGCGGCGGGATGCCGGCCTTCCCCGGCTCGTTACCCATCGCCTAAAAGGGGAGTTCGCGCGACCAATGGCACAGCAATCAGGCAGCACCGCCGGACCCTGCGGCTTCGGCCTCATCGTCATCGGCGACGAGGTGTTGAACGGTCCCCGCACCGACGCCCACCTGCCGTTCTTCAAGACGCTGCTGCTGGCGCGGGGTCACACGCTCGCCTGGCACTGGGTCTTGCCGGACGACCCCGCGGTCTTGACCGAGCATCTGCGCTATTCGTTCAGCCGGGTGGAGCCGGTGTTCGTCTGCGGCGGGATCGGCGCTACCCCGGACGACTATACCCGCGCTTGCGCTGCGGCGGCGGCCGGCGTGGCGCTGGTGCGTCACCCGCAGGGGCGGGCGCTGATCGAGGAGCGGTTCGGCGAGTCCGCCTATCCGCATCGGATCCTGATGGCCGACCTGCCCGCGGGCGCCGACCTGGTCTTCAATCCATACAACCAGATTCCTGGCTTCTGCCTGGGCACACACTGGTTCCTGCCCGGCTTCCCGGAAATGGCCTGGCCCATGGCCGAATGGGTGCTGGAGCAGCGCTTCGGTACCGCCGAGCCCCTGCGCGAGGCCGCGCTGGAGGTCCTGAGCCTGGCGGAGAGCGAGTTGATCCCCTTGATGGATGAGCTCGGTGAGCGTTTCCCCGACCTCAAGCTGTTCAGCCTGCCGCATCTCGGCCCCGCTGCCCACATCCTGCTCGGTGCGCGCGGGCGTTGCGACCTGGGTCCGTTCATGGAGGCACTACGCGCCGGGCTCACCCGCGGGTCCATGGCCTTCCGGGAGCGCACCGTCGCGTAGGAGCGCCCCCGGGCCGCGACGCGTTTGAGCGAACCAACCCTCCGACGACGACGGTGAGCGCCGCCTGTTCTGGCTGGTGGATCGGCACTGCACGCCGGATTCTCAGTGCATGGCCGGCACGCCCCTCGCGAGCGACTCCCGGTCTCTGCCGACGGGCAAATCGGCGCTCGGGAACTGGCCGGGCATCCTAATGAGGTGGACGATGGGGCTCGCGCCTGGGTCGTGATTGCGATTCTTCGGGCACCGCGACTGTCGGCCACCCGTCGCGGCCTGGGGGCCGCTCCTACGCCGGGTAGGAGCGGCCCCCAGGCCGCGACCAGGTTGACCGCGAAGTCGCGGCGGGGGATCATCGTTGCGATCTATTCGCTGGCAGCCACCGGCTGCCTTGGTGGCCTGACTCGCCGCGCAATGCGATCCGCAGCCCGCGCGTGCCGGTTGCGGCGCGGCAATACACGCCGCCGCCCGACACAACACAAGAACTGCCAGTCAACCATGAGCACCCTCACCCCCCGTCGAGCGTCGCAGACCTGCGGCGAGGACCCCAAGGCATTGGGGGCATTGCGGGTCGCAGTCATCGACCTCGGCACCAACTCGGTAAAGTTCCACCTCGGCGAGCGCGACGCGGACGGCCGCTGGCAGTGCGTGCAGGATCGCGCGCAGGCCACCCGCCTGGGCGATGGCCTGCGCGAGACCGGCATGATCGCCCCCGCCGCCTGGGAGCGCACCATTGCCGTCGTGTGCGCCATGGCGGCGGATGCGCGCGCGGCCGGGGCGGCGCAGATCGTCGCAGTGGGGACCATGGGCCTGCGCACGGCCAAGAACAGCGCGGCCTTCATTGCCGCCGTGCAGGCACAGTGCGGGGTGTCGATCGAGGTGATCGAGGGGGCGGAGGAGGCGCGGCTGGCCTATCTGGCGGTCCAGACCGGGGTCGGCCTGCCGGATGGCGCGGTGACGGTCTTCGACACCGGCGGCGGCAGTACCCAGGTCACCGTCGGGCGGGCGGGGCAGGTGCTTGAGCGTTTCAGCCTGGACCTGGGGGCGGTGCGCGTGACCGAGCAGTTCGGGTTGGGCGTGCCGGTGGGGCGCGAGGAACTGGATAAGGCCCTGGCCGCCATCGCCCGCGAACTGGCCCGGCTCGACTCGGTGGCACCGCCGGACGCCTTGGTGGGTCTGGGCGGGGCGGTCACCAACCTGGCGTCGGTGAGTCTCGGCATGACCCAGTATGATCCCAACCGCATCCAGGGGGCCATCCTCACCCGCGCCGAGCTCGGGCGCCAGATCGCGCTCTATGCCGGGCTCGATGGGGCCGGCCGGGCCGCCATCCCGGGCATGCAACCGGGGCGCGCGGATATCATCCTGGCCGGCGCCTTGATCGTGTCGACCCTGCTCGACAAACTCGGACAGGAGCGCCTGACGGTCAGCGACCGAGGGTTGCGGCATGGGGTGCTCATTGACCGGTTTTCCGCTTGAGGCGGAAAACCGCTCAATATTAGTAAGAACAATCGACTTCGCCGCGCGTTTTTCGGGGTAGGGAGGGTTGAGCTAGAAAGCTGCCGAATTTAGGGTCGTGGCGGACCGGAGTCGGCGGCGAAGGGGGTGCGGATCAGCAGTCGCCCATCGATGATTTGGCCGTCCTGAAAGTCCTCCGACCACAGGGTGCTGCAGCCGGCATCCAGGGCGCTGGCGGCGATCGTGGCGTCGTAGACCGGGAGTCCATGGCGTTCGGCAAGCCGCAGACCCAGATCGTGGACCTCGACCGTCAAGGGGCGCACCGAGCACAGTGCGCGCACGGCTGAGAGGATGTCCCGGACCTCGGCCCAATCGCAGCCCAGCTTTCGCCGTGCCACGCTGACGAACTCGTTGCATACCTGCACGCTGATCGACCCGCCGGACGCGAGCAGCGCCTCGGCCCGGTTCGCCTTGGCCGCGTCCTCGCTCAACAGGTAGAGGATGACGTTGGTGTCGAAAAAGTCTGTTTCGGCACTCACCCGCGGCCCTCATGGGCGTCCAGCCGGTCGAACCGGAAATCGGCCGGCAGCCGTCCGCGATAGGCACGTAGCCGCTCCAGCAGGTCAGTCGGGGTGGGTTTGCGCTGAACCTCGAAGCGGCGCTCGGCGGCCACGACGATTTCGATGTCGTCGCCCTCCTTGAGTGCCAGGGTGTCGATCACCGCCGCGGGTAGACGCACGGCGAGGCTGTTGCCCCATTTGGAGACTTGCATGGACTTGAACCCCAGGGTGATATACTGAGGCATGATTGTATATCCGGTTGCGCTTTTGTACCAATGAACCTGCAGCAAACACTCGACATCCTGAACGCGAACGACATCAAGCAACTGCGCAAGTTGACCCCGATCGCCGACCGCTCCACGCGCAAGGCTGACATGGTCGCGGCGCTCGCTCGGTATCTGTTGTCAGGCGATCTCAGTGTGGTCTGGGAGCGGTTGTCTGAGCTGGAGATTCAGGCCATCGCCGAGGCGGTCCATTGCTGGGACGGGGACTTCGACGCGGTCCGCTTTCGGGCCAAGTATGGGGCGGTCCCCCGCCATTTCCAGTCGCGCTCCTGGTCCTCGACCGCTTATGGCCACGATCCCGTACCGCCCAGCGTCCTGCCCCTTTTCTTCTATCATGGCGAGGTCCCGGAAGACCTGCGCCCGCGGCTGGCCGCGCTCGCCCCAGCCCCCGCGGATCGGCCCATCGCCACCCTGTCCGATACGCAGTTGCCCGCCACCCTGAAGAACGCGGGCGCGGCCGAACCGCTGCGGCGGATCGCCACCGAGGCCCTGGTGCGCAACGACCTGCCGGCGGTGCTGCGCCTCATCGGGCAGGGCGGCATCACGGTCGGGGCCAAGACCGGGTTGCCGGGTAGTGCGGCGGTGGTGCGGCTCGAGTCGGTCCTGCTCGGCGGCGATTGGTATGGGGCACAGGACGATCAGGGTGCCGAGCGCTGGGCTGGTGGGCCGATCCGCCCGATCCGCCCCTTTGCCTGGCCGCTGCTGCTCCAGTCCGGGGGGCTGGTGAAGCAGGAGGGCGGCAAGCTCAGCCTGACCGCCCGGGGCAACAAGGCCCTGTCGCGCCCCATCGAGGAGACCGTCGCCCAACTGTTTGAGCGTTGGCAGCGCAAGGGTGCCCCGGACGAGCTGCGCCGCATCGATCTGATCAAGGGCCAAACCGCCAAGGGCGTGCGCTTGAGCCCGGTGGCCGAACGCCGCCAGGTGATCGCCGCGGCGCTGCGCGACTGCCCGGCGGGCCGGTGGATCGACATTGACGAGTTTTTCCGCGAGATGCGCTCCCGTGGCCACGTCTTCGCGGTGAGCGAGAACCCGTGGGGCCTGTATCTCTGCGATCCCCAATACGGCAGCCTGGGGAGCAACGGGGGGTTCGAGGTCCTGGAGGCGCGCTATTGCCTGGTCTATCTGTTCGAGTATCTGGCCACCCTCGGCATGATCGATGTCGCCTACACCCTGCCTTACCATGCGCGGGGTGACTATAGCGGCGCCTGGGGCACCGACGACTTTCTGTTCCTGAGCCGTTACGACGGGTTGCGGTATCTGCGTATCAATCCGCTCGGCGCCTTTTGTCTGGGGCTCGCCACCGAGTACCGCGCGGTGATTGAGGCGCGTCGGCCCCTGTTCGCGATCGGCGCGGACCTGGGGCTCAACCTGTTGCGCGAGCCGGAGCCCGGTGAACGGCTGCTGTTGGAGCGGATTGCCAAGCCGGTGTCGGGCGAGTTGTGGCGCCTGGACCCGGACGCCGTGCTGAACCAGAGTGCGCAGGCCGACGAGCGCGCCCGGATCGGAGCGTTTATCGAGTCCGCCGCGGACGCGGCCTTGCCGCCGGCAGTTAGCCAACTGCTGGCGACCGTTGAGGAGCGCGCCACGGCCCTGGTCGATGCCGGTCCCGCCCGCCTGATCCAATGCCGCGACCCGGCCACCGCGGCGTTGCTCGCGTCCGACCCGGTCACCGCGCCCCATTGTGCCCGTGCCGGGGAGCGGCTGCTGTGTGTGCCCGAGCCCAAGTTGACGGCCTTCCGCAAGGGGCTCGCCAAGCTTGGCCTAATACTACCGGAGACTGTCCGTGGATGATCTGCAAACGCGCTATGCGGCCTTGAATACCGACGAGCGGCGCATCCTGCGCGTGCTGTCGGTGGTCTGCGAGCCGGTCGCTCAGACCCTCTTCCAGTTGGTCCTGGATGCCCTGGGTTGGCGCGACCAGGGCGGCGCCCCGCTCTCCCGACTGATGGTCAAGCCGTTGCGCGAGCGACTCCTCGCCGGTGGTTTCATCGAGCAGCGCCAAAACAACCTGACCTGTCACCCGGACCTGCTCGAGCCGCTGACCCGCGAGAGCGTGGCCGATGGGACCTTTCCCGCCATCGCCACGGCGGCCGAGTCCGTCATCTCCACCAAGACGATCCATCATTGGGAGCAGCCCAGCGAGGGGCGCCGTTTGCGCATACTGCGCGTGGCACTCTATGCCGGGGAGGAGCAAAAGGTACTGCAATTCCTTGGCCTTGCTGCCAAGGTCGCCGTGAGCCAGGTCCGCTACGCCCAGGTGGACCTGCTGGCCCGCGTCTGCACCCGCTCGGTCGATCCCGTCTGGCTGGCGGGGCTGCCGCCCCGGCTGCTGATCCTGGGCCTGTGCCCGCTCCTGCGCGAGGCGGCCATGGACCTGGTGGCTGACCCCGCGACCTATGCGCTGGCCGAGCGGCTCCTGTCCCCCTTGGCCGCCGCCCATCCGGACGCCGCCGACGCCCTGGTCGAGCAGCGGCTGTTGCGCGGCAGGGTCGCCGAGGTGCCAGCGCTGCTCGCTGGGCGCGGCGACCCCGCGGTCCTCACTATGCATGGCTGGCGCTTGTTCATGCAGGGTGACTATGCCAAGGCCATCGAGAGCTTCGAGACCGCTGAACTCGGCGTCCGCAAGCTCACCCGCAAGCGCAATGTCTATACCCCGGGCATTCCGGGTGTGCTGTACCTGATCGCCCTGCTGCGCCGCAGCGGGCGGGGCGACTTTGAACTGGTCCAGAAGCAGGTGGCCCTCTGCCTGCGCGCCAGTGTCACCGACCCGGTCGTCCATGCCTATCGGGTGCTCGGCGACCTGGCAGCGGTCCTGGCCGGACAGTTGCGCCTGGAGGCGAGCGTCTGGCTGCGCAGCGAACTGGGCGCGCGCAGCGCCTTTGCGCTGTTGTTTCAGGCCCTGGCGCTGCGCTGGCTCGACCAGCGCCTGGGGGCGGACGCACAGCAGGCCCTGGCGGTTTGGGCGGGCAAGGCGGCCGCCGCCGGATTGGACTGGTATGCCCACGAGGCCACGGCGGTGCTGCGGGCCGGCGGTTTCAACGGCAAGCTCCCAGCGCTCGGGGAGCCGCCGGTCGGTCTGGTCCCGATGACCGATCTGCTCACACCCAAACCGGCCTGGGAGATTGCACTGGAGGCCCTCAAGGGGCTCGGCGAGCAGCCGGCCGCGGGCGAGACCGGTGCCGATGCCGCGGTGGGGTCGGACCAGCGCATGGCCTGGCTGTTCACCCTGTACGCGGGCCTGGCGACCCTGGAGCCCCGGGAGCAGAAGCGCATGAAGCGCGGCGGCTGGACGCTGGGCCGTCCGGTGTCGCTTGCGCGGCTGGCCGATGAGACGGACAGCTTCCCCTATCTGACGGCGCAGGACCGGGCGATCTGCGCCTGTATCGTGCGCGAGCGCGAGCAGAGCTGGTATCACGGGACGGAGCGGACCCTCTATCGGATGGACCAAGACCGCGCCTTGCTGGCCGCCGTCGGCCACCCGGTGGTGTTGCGCCGCGCAAGCGAGGCCCCGGTGGTGTTGGTCCACAGCGGCCCGACCCTGGCCGCGGTGCGCCAACGCAAGGACATCCGGGTGAGCATCGAGCCCTTTCCGCCCGAGGACCGCACGATCCTCCCGGTGGAGGAGACGCCGCAGCGCATCCGCTTGGTCGAGTTCGACGCCCGACATCGGCAGATTGCCCACATCCTGGGTGCCGCCGGGCTGCTGGTCCCCAAGGGCGGCGAGGCGCGGCTGCTGGAGGGGTTGACCGCGGTGGCGCCGATGCTGACGGTCCACTCCGACATCGGCGGTGCTGCCGGCACGGCCGAGACGGTCCCCGCCGATCCCCGCCCGCACCTGCACCTGAGCCCCGCCGACGGTGGTTTGAGCCTGGATCTGTATGTACACCCCTTCGGCGAGGACGGGCCCGAGCTGCGCCCGGGCCAGGGCGGCGCGACCCTGTTCATCGAGCGCGCCGGGCATGCCGTGCGCTGCACCCGCGACCTGAAGGACGAACTGGCCGCGGCCGCGACGGTGCCGACGCGTTGTCCGGAGCTGGCCGGGAGCGAGGATTGGAGCTGGCACCTGGACGACCCGGAGTTGGCCTTGAGCGCGCTGGAGCAGGTCCACGCGCTGGGCGATTCGGTGGTGCTGGACTGGCCGCAGGGCAAACGCATCGCGCTGAGCGCCGAGGCCCAGGTGGGGCAGATGCGCGTCGCCATGAAAAAACAGGGTGATTGGCTCGCCATCAGCGGCGGGCTGACGCTGTCCGACGGTCGGGTGCTGGCCATGCGCGAGCTGCTGGAGTTGGCGGCGGCGTCCCGCGGCCGGTTCGTGCGGCTGGGCGAGGACGATTTTCTGGTCCTGAGTCAGGCGCTGCGCCGCCGCCTCGACGGCCTGCGGGGACTCACCGACGCCGGTCGTTTCCATCCCTTGGCGGCCCCGGCCATCGCCGAGCTGGTCGACGGCATGGCGGTGGAGAAGGCGCCCGTCTGGAAGGCCCTGCTGGCGCGCCTGGAGGCCATGCGCGACCTGGAGCCGGTGCTGCCCTCGACCCTCCAGGCGGAGCTGCGCGACTACCAGGCGGAGGGTTACCGTTGGCTCGCCCGGCTGGCCTTCTGGGGCGCCGGGGCCTGTCTGGCGGACGACATGGGCCTGGGCAAGACCGTCCAGGCCCTCGCTCTGATCCTGTCGCGGGCGCCCCAAGGCCCGACCCTGGTGCTGGCGCCGATGTCGGTCTGTGCCAACTGGGTCGAGGAGGCGCGGCGCTTTGCCCCGACGCTGCGGCCCCAGCGTTTCGGCCCCGGGGATCGCGCCGCGGTGTTGCAGGACGCCGGTCCCTTTGATCTCATTGTGTGCAGCTACGGGCTCTTGCAGACCGAGGCCGAGGGTCTGGCGGGGGTGCAGTGGGAGACCATCGTCGCCGACGAGGCCCAAGCGTTCAAGAACGCCCTGACCAAGCGCTCCCAGGCCATCATGCGCCTGTCCGCCGGCTTCCGCATGATCGCCACCGGCACCCCGATCGAGAACCACCTGGGCGAGATCTGGAACCTGTTCCAGTTCATCAACCCGGGGCTACTCGGGTCACTGGAGGCCTTCAACCGGCGTTTCGCCAACCCGATCGAGTTGAACAAGGATCAGGGCGCCCGGGCGCGCCTGCGCCAATTGCTGCGTCCCTTCATCCTGCGCCGGTTGAAAAGCGAGGTCTTATGCGAACTGCCGCCGCGCACCGAGATCACCTTGCAGATCGAGTTGAGCGAGGGCGAACAGGCGCTCTATGAGGCCACGCGCCGGCAGGCCCTCGCGCGGCTCGCCGAGAACCCGGAGACCAATCCCGGCCAGCAGCGGATGCAACTGCTGGCGGAGATCATGCGGCTGCGCCGCGCCTGCTGCCATCCGCAACTGGCCCTGCCCGGCAGCGACCTGCCCAGCGCGAAGCTGGATACCTTCGCCGAGATCGTCGAGGAACTGTTGGAGAACCGGCACAAGGCCTTGGTGTTCAGCCAGTTCGTCGATCACCTGCGGCTGATTCGCGCGCACCTGGACGCCCGCCGTATCCGCTATCAATACCTGGACGGCTCCACCCCCGAGGCCCAGCGCCGCGCCGCCGTCGCCGCCTTCCAGGCGGGGGAGGGCGATCTGTTCCTGATCAGCCTGCGCGCCGGCGGGGTCGGGCTCAACCTCACCGCCGCCGACTATGTGATCCACATGGACCCCTGGTGGAACCCGGCGGTCGAGGACCAGGCCAGCGACCGAGCGCATCGTATCGGTCAGGAGCGCCCGGTGACCGTCTACCGGCTGGTGGCCAAGGACACCATCGAGGAGCAGATCCTCAAGCTCCATGCCGCCAAGCGCGACCTGGCCGACGGCCTGCTTGAAGGCGCCGGCGACGGCGGGCGGTTGAGCTATGCGGACATGCTGGCGCTGGTGCGGGGGGCGGATGGCCCTGCGTGATGTGGGAGCGGCTTCAGCCGCGACGAAGCCACGTCAGCTCTGGTCTGCCAATTTCGCCCGCACGCTGGATAGCTTCTCAACCATGCGCTGGGGGCGGTCGGTGCGCGTACCGAGGGTGACATTGGTCGAGAGGCGCGGGACACCCATTCCGTGCAGGGTATCATGACAGCGCTTGATCGCGTCCATGACTGCCTCCCATTCGCCCTCCAGGTTGGTCCCGTTGGCGTGCATCTCATAATTGATGCCGGTCGTCGCTGCCAGGACGCGTTCGCAGGCGGCCACATAGCCTGAGAGTGAGGTGCTGGTACCGATGGGGATGACCGTGAATTGTGCGATGACGTACATTGCTTGCCTCTCAATGGTTGCTTGCTACTCGTTCCCACGCTCCGCGTGGGAATGCATCTTGGCGTGGGCGATCAAGACCTTGACACTCATCGCATGGCCCTGAGCAAGCCTTGAACCCGCCGATGCCGATCTCCCATTCGTCGAACCAGACCTGATGGCCGGCGTTGCGCAGCTCGACGGCGAGGCGCTCGACCAGTGCGGCGTCGGACTTGCGGTGGCAGAGGAAGCAGTTGGCCATGGCAGACTCCTGCGGAAGTCTTGCAGTCGGTCTGTGTGGATCGTCCAGGATCGCCCGGACCAAGCCGCCGCCTTGGGCGCCGGTGGCACCCAGGATCGCGATTGTTTTCTTGTCAACCATCGCCATTTATCTGGCTCGTGGATTTGCGTTGCGGCCGTCCTCGGCTGCCGGCATCCCGCGGCAGGTTTCGCCGCCTGCCGCGGGGACTTAGGCGCCGCGGTCGTGCGCGGTCTGCGAAACAATGTCGGAGCGGCTGGCGCCGGGAGCGAGTGCGATCGGTTCTGGTCTGCCAATGCGACCCTTTGGTCAGACACCACTAAGCCTGTCAACGTGTTGGCGCCGCCGATGGGGATGACTGGGAATGAAAAAACAGCTTTCGCCCGGTCATCTAAGATTGTTATAGTTATGGTTTACCAATGCCCCTTGCCATGGAGATTTCCCGCATGCGTTCCACCACCGGATTGATTGCAGTGACCGCCTTGACGGCGACCCTGAGCGGCGCAGGCATCGCCGCTGCCGCCGATGCGCCGCCTAAGGAGGCGGTTGCGGCCCCTGCCGCGGCGCCTGCCGCACCCGCCGCGCCGGCGGCGCCTGCCGCTGACCCCGCCCAGGTCATAGTTACGGTCAACGGCGCGGCGATTACCCGAGCCGAACTGGACCGTGCCACCGAGGCGCTGCTGGGTCAGTCCCACACGCAGGCCCCCACAGACCCCGCCCAGAAAAAGAAGATGGAGGAGGCGGCGCTCAACCAGATGATCTCTGAGGAACTGCTGTATCAGGCGGCCAAGAAGGAGTCGCCCGCCGACCTCGACAAGAAGGTCGAGGATCAACTGGCGGCGGCCAAGGCCCAGTTCCCCAGCCCCGAAGAGTTTGATAAGGCACTCGTCGCCAACGGGATCACGGAGCAGGACCTCAAGGACTTTATGCAGCGCGATGTCGTGATCAGCTCATACATCGAGAAGGAGGTCTCTTCCAAGATCACGATCACCGAAGAGCAGGCGAAGAAGTTCTATGACGAGAATCTTGACAAGTTCAAGACGCCTGAATCAATCCATGCCAGCCATATACTAATCGGGGTCGATCCCAAGGCCACGCCCGAAGAGAAGCAGAAGGCGAAAGAGAAGGCCGAGGGTATCCTTAAGCAGGTCACTGGCGGTGCCGACTTTGCCGAACTGGCCAAGAAAGAGTCCAGTTGCCCCAGTGCCCCACAGGGTGGCGATTTGGGTGAGCTCGCTCGGGGCCAGACGGTCAAACCGTTCGAGGATGTCGCCTTTACCCTCAAGCCGGGTGAAGTGAGCGGTGTCGTTGAGACTCAGTTTGGCTATCACATCATCAAGACGACGGGTAAGACCGCGGCCGGTGTCCTGCCATTCGATCAGGTCAAGGGTAAGATCGAACAGTATCTGAAGGATGTGCAAACCAAGGAACAGGTCATGGCCAAGGTGCAGGAATTAAAGAAGACGGCCACGATCGAGACGCCCAAATAAGGGCCGCCCGGCCTGGAGCGTCGAGTCGGCACGCTCGACGCCCAGGCCGTCTCTTCGCGTTGATTCGCGTTGATTTGCGGACGTTTTTTTTGCGTTTTTTGCGTTCATTTGCGGACAGAGATTCTTTTCAGGTTAAAGCTCCGGAGACAGTCGATGCGCATGGATAAACTGACGGCGAAATTTCAGATGGCGCTGGCGGACGCCCAGAGCCTGGCGGTGGGGCGCGATCATCAGTTCATCGAGCCCATTCATCTGATGACGGCCCTGCTGGATCAGGAGGGCGGCACGGTACGCCACCTCCTGGTGCAGGCGGATGTGAACGCCAACCGGCTGCGCTCCACCCTGGGTGAGGCACTGGATCGGTTGGCGACGGTGCAGGGGGGGGCGGCTGGCGATGTCCATGTCGGCAACGATCTCAACCGGCTGCTCAATCACACCGACAAGCTGGCGCAGCAGCGCGGCGATCAATATATTTCATCCGAACTCTTCGTCCTGGCAGCCTTGGAGGATAAGGGCGTACTCGGCACTGCCCTGCGCGAGGCGGGTGCCAGCAAGGGGGCGATTGAGAAGGCAATTTCTGCGGTACGTGGCGGTCAGGCGGTCAATGACCCGAACGCCGAGGAGCAGCGCCAGGCGCTCGAAAAATACACCATCGACCTGACCGAGCGGGCCGAGCAGGGCAAGCTAGACCCGGTGATCGGTCGGGACGACGAGATCCGCCGGACTATTCAGGTGCTGGGACGGCGGACCAAGAACAACCCGGTGCTGATCGGCGAGCCCGGGGTGGGCAAGACGGCCATCGTGGAGGGGCTCGCGCAACGGATCGTCAACGGCGAGGTGCCCGAGGGGCTCAAGAATAAGCGCCTGCTGTCGCTCGATATGGCCGGTCTGATTGCCGGGGCCAAATTCCGGGGCGAGTTCGAGGAACGGCTCAAGGCCGTACTCAACGACGTCTCCCGCCAGGAAGGCAACATCATCCTCTTTATCGATGAATTGCATACCATGGTCGGCGCCGGTAAGGCCGAGGGCGCCATGGATGCGGGGAATATGCTCAAGCCCGCGCTGGCCCGCGGCGAATTGCATTGCATCGGCGCCACCACGCTCGATGAGTACCGCCAATATGTCGAGAAGGACGCCGCACTGGAGCGGCGCTTTCAAAAGGTCCTGGTGGAAGAGCCCAATGTCGAGGACACCATCGCCATTCTGCGAGGTCTTAAGGAACGCTATGAGGTCCACCACGCGGTGGAGATCACCGACCCCGCCATTGTGGCCGCGGCGACACTCTCGCACCGCTATATCGCGGATCGCCAGTTGCCGGATAAGGCGATCGACCTGATCGACGAGGCCGCCTCGCAGATACGCATGGAGATCGACTCCATGCCGGAGGAGATGGATAAGCTGGATCGTCGGCTGATCCAGCTAAAGATCGAGCGTGAGGCACTCAAGAAGGAGCATGACGAGGCCTCCAAGAAACGCCTGGCGGACCTGGAAGGCCAGGTCGAACGGCTGGAGCGTGAGTTCGCGGATCTGAATGAGATCTGGAAGTCCGAGAAGGCGGCGGTCCAGGGTAACGCCCATATCAAGGAAGAACTCGACCGGGCGCGTATCGAGATGGAGACGGCGCGTCGCGCCGGCGACCTGGCCCGCATGTCCGAACTGGCCTATGGGCGCATCCCTGAGCTGGAGAAGCAATTGGCCGGCGCCGCCGAGCTGGAACAGGCCGAGCAGGGTGAGCCCCGCTTGCTGCGCAATAAGGTCACCGAAGAGGAGGTCGCGGACATCGTCTCCAAATGGACCGGCATCCCGGTCTCGCGGATGCTGGAGGGTGAACGCGCCAAGCTCCTGCGCATGGAGGAGGAACTGGGCAAGCGGGTGGTGGGGCAGGGGGAGGCGGTGCGGGCGGTGAGCGATGCCATCCGTCGTTCCCGGGCCGGACTCTCGGACCCCAACCGGCCGATCGGTTCATTCCTGTTCCTGGGTCCGACGGGCGTGGGCAAGACCGAGCTGTGCAAGGCCCTGGCCACGTTCCTCTTCGACACCGAGGAGGCGATGGTGCGAATCGATATGTCCGAGTTCATGGAGAAGCACTCGGTGGCACGGCTCATCGGCGCACCGCCCGGCTATGTGGGCTATGAAGAGGGCGGCTATCTCACCGAGGCGGTGCGCCGCCGCCCCTATAGCGCCATCCTCTTGGATGAGGTGGAGAAGGCCCACCCGGATGTATTCAATGTGCTGTTGCAGGTGCTGGACGATGGGCGGCTGACCGACGGCCATGGTCGTACCGTGGATTTCCGCAATACGGTGATCGTGATGACCAGTAACCTGGGCTCCGACATCATCCAGCAGCGGGCGGGCGAGGCCAACTATGCCGGGATGAAGGAGGCGGTGATGGAGATCGTGCGTCACGCCTTTCGACCCGAGTTCATCAACCGGCTAGACGAGATCGTGGTCTTCCATTCACTGGACGCCACCCAGATCCGCGCGATTGCCGGGATTCAGGTCCAATATCTCCAGCACCGTCTGGCCGAGCGGGATATGAAGTTGAACTTCAGCGAGGCGGCCCTGGACCACCTGGGGGTGGCGGGGTTCGATCCCGTCTATGGTGCGCGCCCCCTGCGGCGCGCCATCCGCGACCAGTTGGAGAATCCCCTGGCGCAGGAGATCCTGGCCGGTAAATTCGGCCCCGGCGACCTGATCGAGGTCGGCTTTGCCGGCGGGGGCTTGACCTTCGAGCGGGTGCTTACGGGGCAGTTGGTCGATTGAGTCTAGTCGGCGAGATCATCGCGACCGTCGCGTAATCGACCGCTTCATGCCGGGCGCTCCCCCACCCCGCCCCACAAAAAAGCGGGGGGATTGGAGCGCGCTCCCGGCGCGACTCTCACGGTGATCCCTTGGCCTGGCGCCAGGCGCGGATGGCGGCGGCGTCGCTGGCGGCATCCACGGCATAGAGTCGATCGAGCGTTGCGCGCTGCGCTGGCGGGGCGGCGCGCAGCAGGTCCGCGACGCCAAGCACCGGTGCCTCGCCGCACACCTCGCCCCCGGTGACCTGGGCCAGATAGACGCTGCGGTCGCCGATCTCCAGACGCTCCTCCACCCGGCAGTCGAGCCAGGCCGCGCAACCGGGGTAGCGGGGGTTGCCGTCGGGCGTGTTGAGCGTCGGCAGGTCCGCGAACTTCTCGACCTGATGACCGCTCTGGAGACCGAAGCGCCAGACCGCGTCCAGATCGGACTCCGCCAGCAGATGCAGTGCAAAGCGCCCGCTGGCCTCGATGAGGCCCCAGGTGTGGTGCTGCCGGGCGATGGCGATCAGCATCCGCGGCAACTCGGCGACGATGGACGCGCGTACCGCCGAGGTGGCGATCAGACCGCCCCGGCGGCCGGCGTGACTGGCGGTAACCAGCCACAGGGGCACGTCATAGAGGTGGAAGACGGCGGCGATCGCCTCGGGTGTCATGACGCGGTTCCCCGGGCTCGCTCAGGCGCGCCCGGCGGCCTCCCGGTAAGCGGCGGAGCGCCGGTCGCCGCCGCGTGCCCGGGGGGTGGCGCGCCGGTTCAACCGCTCCTCCACCAGGTTGCAGAAGGCGGGATCGCCGAGCACCCAGGCCTTGTTGGTCGCGTCGCGGATGCGGGTCAATCTGGGCTCGTCCAGGGGTGTCTTGAACCCCTTGGCGTAGGCCGCCTGGCGCGTTTTCGGGCTGCGGCCCAAGCGCTCATAGGCGGCGTGTGGGGTTACCATGGGGTCCTCGGCGCCGTTGGCGTTGGCCGCGAAACTGGACCAGGGGTAGTCGGCGGGGTCGCTGACCAGTCCGGCGCGCACCGGGTTGTTCTCCACATACTGGCTGACCGGGATCAGCCAGTCGGCGGGGTCGAGCAGGGTGGCGCGATAGCGGCCCTCCCACAGGGTGCCCGTGCGGTCGTTGCCTTCGTTGAAATACTGGACATAGTAGCGCCCGACATACTGCATCATCTTGCCGATGCCGTCCTCGCTCAACGGGGTCAGGAGTAGATGAAAATGGTTGGGCATCAAGACATAGGCGTGAATTTTACAGTCAAATTTCGCCGCGGCAGTGCCGATCTTCTCCCGCAGAAACCAGTAGTCCTCCTCCTTGAACAGGATCTGCTGGCGATTGTTGCCGCGTTGGATCACGTTCTGGGGGAAGCCGGGTAGGACAAAGCGAGGTAGGCGTGCCATGATTAGGGTCGGATACGGTTGATTGGCATGGGACTGAGTATAGCCGACCGTGGCACTCTGTCGGTTTAGTGTTGGCGCTTTCCGTGGCGCGAAACCACTCGCTGCACGTATACTTAGCGGTTCGACCCACCGGAGTGAATCATGCTCGACATCAACCCGATCGCCCACCAGATCAATGACCTGAAGGGGCGCGTAGCGTCCCTTAGGGGGTATCTTTGACTACGCGGAACGCCAGGAGCGGCTGACTGAGGTCTTGGGCGAGCTCGCCGACCCCCAGGTCTGGAACGATCCCGAGCGCGCCCAGACCCTCGGCCGGGAGCGCGCAGCCCTGGAGGCGGTCGTGCTGACCGTGGACGACATGGAGGCCGCCCTAACCGATGCCGATGACCTGTTGGCCCTGGCCGCCGAGGAAGACGACGAGGCGACCGCGACCGACCTGCTCCGCGACCTGGACCGCTGTGAGGTGCGGGTGGCTGGCCTTGAGTTCCGTCGCATGTTCTCAAACCCCATGGATGACAAGAACGCCTATGTCGACATCCAGGCCGGCTCCGGCGGGACCGAGGCCCAGGACTGGGCCGAGATGCTGCTGCGTATGTACCTGCGTTGGGGCGAGCGGCGCGGCTTCAAGACTGAACTGCTGGAGGTTTCCGAGGGCGAGGTGGCCGGCATCAAGTCCGCCACCATCCACTTCCAAGGGGAGTATTGCTTCGGCTGGCTGCGGACCGAGATCGGCGTCCATCGTTTGGTGCGCAAGTCGCCCTTCGACTCCGGCAACCGCCGTCACACCTCCTTTGCGTCGGTGTTCGTCTCCCCGGAGATCGACGACACGGTGGAGGTGGAGATCAACCCGGCGGACCTGCGCATCGACGTCTACCGGGCAAGCGGGGCCGGCGGCCAGCACGTCAACCGCACCGAGTCCGCCGTACGCATCACCCACAACCCGACCAACATCGTGGTCCAGTGCCAAAACGAGCGCTCGCAGCACAAGAACAAGGACCAGGCCATGAAGCAGCTCAAGGCCAAGCTCTACGAGTTCGAGATGCAGAAGCGGCGCGCCGCCCAGCAGATCGTCGAGGACAGCAAGTCCGATATCGGCTGGGGTAGCCAGATCCGCTCCTATGTGCTGGATCAGTCCCGGATCAAGGACCTGCGCACCAATGTGGAGATTGCCAACACCCAAGGGGTGCTCGATGGCAATCTCGATCCCTTTATTGAAGCAAGCCTGAAGAGCGGCCTGTAACCGGACGGAGTGAGTGGCGATGCATGAGGAAATTGACGCAGCGGCAACCGCGGCGCTCGCGGCGGAGCACGGCCAGGACGACAACAAGCTGATCGCCCAGCGGCGCGAGAAGCTCACCGCGTTGCGGGCCAGCGGTGAGGCCTTCCCGAACGATTTTCGGCGCGATGCGCTGGCCGCTGATCTCCATGCCGAGTATGAGTATTGGCCGGCCGGGGCCGCGAATGATACGCCGGTGCGGGTCGCCGTGGCCGGTCGGCTGATGAGCCGCCGGGTGATGGGCAAGGCGAGTTTTTCGCACCTGCAGGATATGTCCGGGCGTATCCAGCTCTTCGTGACCCGTGAGGCGCTTGGCGAAGTGGCCTATGCCGGCTATAAGCACGAGCTCGACATCGGCGATATCGTCGGCTGTGAAGGCACCCTGTTCAAGACCAAGACCGGCGAGCTGTCGGTGCGTTGCGAATCCATTCGCCTGCTCACCAAGGCCCTGCGGCCGTTGCCTGAGAAGTGGCATGGGCTGGCGGATATGGAGACCCGCTACCGCCAGCGCTATGTCGACCTGATCGTCAATGAGTCCACCCGCGCTACCTTCCGCACCCGCATTGCTATCATCGCCTATATCCGCGGCTATCTCAATGAGCGTGCCTTCCTTGAGGTCGAGACGCCGATGATGCACGTGATCCCGGGTGGCGCCGTTGCGCGTCCCTTCGTCACCCATCACAACGCGCTCGACATGAAGCTGTATCTGCGGATTGCGCCGGAGTTGTATCTCAAGCGGCTGGTGGTCGGCGGTTTCGAGCGGGTCTATGAGATCAACCGCAACTTCCGCAATGAGGGGCTGTCGACCCGGCACAACCCCGAATTCACCATGCTGGAGTTCTATCAGGCCTATGCCGATTACCGCGACCTGATGGATCTCACCGAAGACCTGCTGCGCGGCATGGCCGAGACGGTCATCGGTAGCACCACCTTCAATTACCAGGGCACTGCCTTCGACTTCGGCCAGCCCTTCGAACGGCTGACGGTGCGCGAGGCGGTCCTGCGCTTCAACCCGCAGTTTACGCCGGCGGACATCGACGACCTGGACGCCGCTCGCCGCAGCGCCGCGACCTTAGGGATTAAGCCCAAGGACGACTGGGGGCTTGGCCGCATCCATATCGAGATCTTCGAGCAGACCGGCGAGCACCAGCTCATTGCCCCCACCTTCATCACCGAATATCCCACCGAGGTCTCACCGCTGGCGCGTCGTAATGACCAGAACCCGCTGGTAACCGACCGCTTCGAGTTCTTCATCGGCGGACGCGAGATCGCCAATGGCTTCTCCGAGCTGAACGACGCCGAGGACCAAGCCGAGCGCTTCCGCGAACAGGTGGCGCAAAAGGATGCCGGCGATGACGAGGCCATGTTCTATGACGCCGACTACATCCGCGCCCTGGAATATGGCCTGCCGCCCACGGCGGGGGAGGGCATCGGCATCGACCGGTTGGTGATGCTCTTTACCGACTCGCCCTCCATTCGCGATGTCCTGCTCTTCCCGCACATGCGGCCGGAGGATTAGTCGCCGCAAATCGTCCACCGTGGGAGCGGCTTCAGCCGCGACGCGCGGCAGTGCCGCGCCCCGTCGCGGCTGAAGCCGCTCCCACGAGGTCGCTGCGCGACCTGCATGCAACAGTCGAGGCTTCAGCCGGAGGGGGTGGCAACACTGCATGGCGGTCATAGCCGTCCGCCCAGCAAAGCCTTACACTTGCCCACCAAAATCGCCATGTCCACGCGGCCTTCCCAACCGGTCCCGACGCGTCTCTGCATCATCCGCCACGGTGAGACCGAGTGGAATGCGCAAGGGCGCATCCAGGGTCATACCGATATCCCGCTCAACGCCGCCGGGGGCGCGCAGGCCCAGGCGTTGGCCCTCAAGCTGGCGCACCAGCGCTTCCACGCGATCTACAGCAGCGACCTGGCCCGGGCGACCGAGACCGCGCAGGTGCTGGCGCACCGCGAAGGTCATGCCGTGCGGTTGCTGCCCCAATTGCGCGAGCGCCATTTCGGCATCTTCCAGGGCCTCACCGCAGCACAGGGGGCCGAGCGCTATCCGGGCGCCTATCTACACTACCTGGCGCGCGATCCCGAATACGACTTTGAGACCGGGGAGTCACTGTGCCGCTTCGCCGCGCGCGTGACCGCGGGGATCGACTGGCTGGTGCTGCAACACCGCGGGCAGACGGTCGCCGTGATGTGCCACAGCGGTGTGCTCGACGTGGTCTATCGCCGCGCCACCGGCCGGGTGTTGAGCGCGCCGCGCGATTTCAGGATTCCCAATGGGTCGCTCAATTGGTTCCATTGCGACGGCGAGGGTTGGCACCTCGAGACCTGGGGCGAGGGTGCAGGCCCGGGGTCAGTGCTCACGCAGCCACCGGAGTGAGGGGGGCGGTCGGCACGACCGTCCACCCGGGGATGCCCATGGCGGGGCAGCTTTTTTAACCCGCCACTACCAATCGCGCTGACCTTAGGGGCATTGTCTGTTGTCGTCGGCGTAGACTAGGCGGCAACTTCGATGCCCCAGGAGTCCCGATATGCATGACCCATCCGGTTTAAGTCGAGCGGCCCAGACGGCCTTGGCGGCGTGTTTGCTGTTGACTGGAATCCTCGGTGCGCATGCGCAAGACCCCGGCGCGGTCCCGGCGGACCCGTCGGTGGTCGTGACCGATACGGGCGCCGTGGCGGGGACCATCGGCGCCGGCGTCCGCGAATTCAAGGGTATCCCCTTCGCGGCACCCCCGGTGGGCGAGCGGCGGTGGGCGCCGCCGCAGGCGCTCGCGCCCTGGTCGGGCGTGCTCGACGCCACGCGCTATCGCGGGCTCTGTCCCCAGGCGGCGCGCTATGGCATTCCTGAGGACAGTACCGACGAGGACTGTCTGTATCTCAACGTCACGACGCCCGCGCCCGGCGGACAGGTCCCGGCGGGTCGACGGCCCGTCATCGTGTGGATTCACGGCGGCGCCTTCGTCGGCGGGTCCAGCGGGCTCTACGACCTCAGCGCACTGGCCAAGACGGGTGACGCGGTGGTGGTGTCGATGAACTACCGTCTCGGGGTCTTCGGTTTCATGCCCCACCCGGCATTCGATCCCGACACCGACGGGGCCTATGGTCTGTTGGATCAACGCGCCGCGTTGCGCTGGGTCCAACGCAACATTGCGGCCTTTGGGGGCGATCCGGACAATGTCACCATCGCCGGCGAATCCGCGGGCGCGTCCAGCGTGTGCATGCACTTGATGGCGCCGGAACAGACCCAGGGACTGTTTCACAAGGCGATTATCCAGAGCGGCGGTTGTACGCACCGGCTGCGTCACGTCGACGTGGCGGCCCAGAGCGTCGGCCGGCGGGTGGCTGAGATCCGCGGCTGTACGGGCGATGGTGTGCTCGCCTGCCTGCGCCAGCAGCCGGTGGCCGACCTGCTTGCGGCCGGGACCGCGGCGGCGGGCACTGACCTCTTGGCCTTCGCCCCCGTCTACGGGACCCGCTCGCAGCCACTGCAAGGGGACGAGGCGCTGGCCACCGGCCGGTTCGTCCGGGTGCCCATGATCCAGGGCGGCAATACCCAGGAGCAGCGACTGTATGTCGCCTATGAGCTGATCGCCGGCCAATTGACGACCCGCGACAATTTCGCCGCACGCCTGGCGCAGACCTATGGCGAGCGCAGCGAGCGCGTCGCTGCCCAATATCCATTGGACAATCGCGTGTCCGCGGCGTCCCAGCTCGGGTCCATGCAGTCCGACTTCAATCCGTCGGTTGGGCTCAACCACTGTATCTATCTGCGCACGGCGCAACTGGCCGCTCAATACGTCCCTGTCTATGAATACGAGTTTGCCGATCCCAATCCACCCGACGTGGTGGCCAACCCGGGGATTGCGATGGGCGCGGTGCATTCGTCCGAGTTGCCCTATCAGTTCCCCGGCTTCTCCAATACCATGAAACGCGACGCCGCCCCGCTGACTCAATCGCAGCAGGCGCTGGCTGCACAGATGATGGCCTATTGGACCAGCTTTGCCCGTACCGGAACCCCGTCGGCGGTCGGCGTCCCGCAGTGGACGCCCTTTGCAGACGCAGACGCGGTCTTGCGGCTGGAGCCCTATAAGACCGGCTGGTTCGACGCGGGCCAGGCGCACCGGTGCGGCTTCTGGCGGTCGGTCTATCCGGACCTGCTCGACCGAACCTATCCTCAGCCGGGCCATTAGGGGCTGGTGCTCAGGCTGAACCCATGCGCTTTATCCACGCCGCCGACCTCCACCTCGACAGCCCCTTGCGGGGCTTGACGCGCTATGCGGGCGCCCCGCTGGAGCGTCTGCGCACCGCCACCCGCGGCGCACTGGAGCGACTGATCGACCTGGCCCTGGCTGAACCGGTGGACTTTGTGTTGCTCGCCGGAGACATCTATGACGGCGATTGGCAGGACTTCCACACCGGGCTCTTTTTTCGCGAACAGCTCGTCCGATTGGATCGGGCCGGCATCCGGGTCTTCATGGTCCAGGGCAATCACGATGCCCAGGGAGTCATCTCGCGTCAACTGACGCTGCCGCCCAATGTGATGGTGTTTAAGAGTCGCGGCGCCCATACCGAGCGCCTGGACGCACTAGGGGTGGCGATCCACGGGCGCAGCTTCCGTGAGCGGGCCGAGGATGCGGACCTGGTGCCCAGCTATCCGGAGGCCGTGCCGGGGCTCTTCAACATCGGCCTGCTGCACACCAGCCTGAGCGGGCGGCCCGGCCACGACACCTATGCTCCCACCACCGTCGACACCCTGGTCGCCAAGGGCTACGACTACTGGGCCTTGGGCCATGTCCATTGCCGCGAGCAGGTGCTGGAAACCCCGCGGATCCTCTACCCCGGCAATCTCCAGGGGCGCCATGCGAATGAGACCGGCACCAAGGGCTGCGAGCTGGTGCGGGTGGAGGCGGGGCATATCGCCGCCGAATTCGTGCCGCTGGACCTGGTGCGCTGGCATCGGCTTACGCTGGACCTGACGGGCATGGAGGGGTTGGAGTCCGTGGGCGCAGCCTTCCGCGAGGCGCTGGCCCCCCGCTTGGCGGGCGCCGGTGACCTGCTGCATGCCGTGCGTGTGACGCTCACCGGCTGCACCGGGCTCTATGCGTTGGAGGCCGACCGCCCCGGCACCCTGGACGCCGCCATCCGGGCCGCCGCCCAGGACGTGGCCGCGGCCGAGGTCTGGATCGAACAGGTCCGCCTGGACCTGACCCCGCCCCTGGACCGCGACCGGATTGCCCGGCGGGAGGATGCGATGGGCGAATTGGTCCGGCTGGTCGATGCGCTGCATGCCGACCCGGCCGCACTGGCCGAGCTGGCGCAGGCGCAATTGGGCGGCCTACTCAATGCACTGCCGCCGGAGGTGACGGGCGAGGAGGTCCCGCGGCTCGATCGTGGCGCCGATCTGCACGAGCTGCTGCGCGCGGCCGAGGCAACCGTGTTGGCCCGGCTGGCGGGGGCGCAACCATGAGACTCGTGCAACTGCGGCTGCATGCCTTCGGCCCATTCACCGACTGCGTCATCGATTTCACCGGCACGCCCGCCAATCTGCACCTGATCTATGGCCCCAACGAGGCCGGCAAGTCCTCGGCGCTGCGCGCAATGACCGACCTGCGCTTCGGCATCCCGGCGCAAAGCCCGGACGGATTCATCCATCCATACAAGCAACTGCGTATCGCCGGGGTCTTTGTTGACGATGCCGGACGCACCCTTGGGCTGCTGCGCCGCAAGGGCAACCGTGCGACCCTGTCGCGTTTCGACCCTGCGGCCGATGCCCCGGGCGAGCCGGCCGAGGCCGGATCGGAACTGGAACTGGCGCTCACCGGCGGTCTCACCCGGGCCGACTTCGAGTCGATGTTCGGCCTCAACCACGAACGCCTGCGCGCCGGCGGCGACCGACTATTGAAGGGCGAGGGCGAATTGGGGGCGGCGCTGTTCGAGGCCAGCGCCGGCACCCGCGACATCAGGGCCGTCCTGGCTGGCCTGGAGGCGGACGCCAAGGAGTATTACAGCCCCCGCTCCGTGAACGCCGTCATGAACGAGGCGAAGCGGCAACTCGATGAGCAACGACATGCCTGGAAACAGGCGCTGACCAAGCCCGCCGACTGGCAGTCGCTCAAGCGTACGCACGATGGCGCGTGCGACTCCCTGGCCGCCATCGACCAGGCACTCTTGACCCAGCGTCGGCGCGAGAACACCCTGACCGAACTGCGCACCGTCGCCCCGCTGTTGCGCGACCACGACCGGGCGGCGGACGAACTGACCGCCCTGGGCCAGGTCCCCGACCTCCCCGAGCACGCCCGGGAGGAGCGCTTGGCCGCCGAGCAGGCGCTCGGGCGCGCCAGCGAGGACCTGCGGGGCGCCGAGCTTGAGCTCAAGCGCTGTGCCGATGCCCTGGCTGGCCTCAAGATCGAGGCGCCCCTGCTGGAACACGCCCAGGCCATCGAGCGCCTGGCCGCCCGGTTGGAGAGCACGGCGCAGGGCCGGGTCGAGGCGCGCCGACAGGGGGCGCGTGCGGCGCAGATCGCCCAGGAGCTCGCCGCGCGGGCCGAGCAGATTGCCCCGGGCGAGTCGCCGGCCGACCTGGTCAAGGCGGCGCCCGCGGCGGCCGACCGTATCACCCTGGACGGCCACCTGGGGGCCATTGCGCTCTTGGGCGAACGCCTGGCCAGCCTGCGCGAGCGGGCGGCCGAACTGGCGCAGGCCGGGCCACAGGAGCAGGGGCCGCCCCCGCCGGACGCCCAGACCCGCGAGGCGCTGGGGTTGGCCTTGCGCCAGGCCCAGGGGCTGGGTGACACGCATCGGCGCGGCGCCGATCTGGATCAGGGCATTGCCGGGCTCAGTGCCCACCTCACCCAGGCCCTGGCCGATCTCGGCGCGGGCAGCGTCGACGCCCTGCGGCAGGCCCGTCCGCAGCTCACGACCGCCATCGCGGCGGCCCGTGCGGAGCGGATCGGGCTCGACCAGGCGGAGTCCGCGCTGCGCGAGGAGGACCGCCGACTGATCCAGGATATGGACGTGCAGCGGCGGCGCCAAGCGACCCTGGCCGCCGCCGGTGAGGTGGTCACCGCCGCGACCCTGCGTCAGGCCCGCGAGCGCCGCGACCAGGGGTGGGGGCTGATCCGCCGCGCCTATATCGAGCGCAGCGCGCAGCCCGGCGTGCTGGGTCCGGTCTTCGACCCCGAGCGGCCGCTGCCGGAGGCCTTCGAGTCCGCCCAGGAGCAGGCCGACCGCCAGGCCGACCTGCTGCGCGCCGACGCGGCGCGTGCGGCGACCTATGAAGAATGCGTCGGGCGGCTCAGTGACATGCAGCAGCGGCGCCAGGCGATCGCCGCGGAACTGGGTGTGCTCGGCGGGCAGCGGCAGGCACTGCTCGCTGACTGGTCGGCACGCCTGGTGCGTGCCCAGTTGCCGGACCTGGACCCCGATGCACTGCTGGAGTGGCAGGCGATGCGCCAGAGCGCGCTGGAGGGTGCCGAGCGGCTGGCGCAGGCGCGCACCGAGCGCGCGCAGTGGCGAGCCGATCTGGACGGCGCCCGCACGGCCCTGGCCGCGGCCCTTCAGTCCGCTGGCGAGAGCGTCCTGGGTGCCGAGCTCGCTGCACTGATCCAGCGCGCCGCGGTCTGGGAGCGGGGCGCGACCAAGGCCGAGGCGCAGCACGAGAGTCGACTCAAGGCGGCACGCCAGCGCCAGTTGGAAGCGGACAAGGTGGCTGGGTCGATCCAACCGGCTGTGGCTGAACTCGCTGGGCACCTGGCGGCGGTGCAGGTCTGGTATGGACGGCTGCGACTGGCCCCGGGCAGTCCCCCCGCGGCGCTGAAGGCCCGGCTCGACGAGTTGGATGCCCTGGGGCGCCAGTCCGCCGAGCTCGCGGAGGCGCAGCGGCGCCAATCCGAACACTTAGCGCAGGTGGACGACTTCGCGGCCCAGGCGGCCGGACTGGCGGCCGTCTTGGGCGAGGCCGCGCCGGGGCTCCCGGAGGACACGGCCGAGCGCCTCAAACAGCGGCTCGCCGACTCCCGCACCCAGGACCAGCACAGGCTCACGCTCACCCGCGAGCGCGCCCGGGCACTGGAGACCCGGCAGCGGGCGGCCGCCGAACAGGATGCCCAGACCGCCGTTCTACAACGTCTGTGTAACCTGGCCGGCGCAGCGCAGGTCGCGCAACTGCCGGCGATCGAGGACAGCGCCGCGCGCAAACGCCTGGTGCGCGCTGCCCTGGAGCGTCAGCGCGAGCAATTGGCCCTGGCCTCACCGCGGCCCGAGGCAGCACTGCGTGCGGACCTGAACGACCAGGACGGCATGGCCATCGACGCGGAGCGCGAGCGTTGCCAGGGCGAGATTGCACGCCTGGAACGGGAGCAGGCCAAGGCCCGTCAGGCCGAGGTTGCGGCGCGCCAGGCGCTGGAGGCCATCGACGCCTCGGATCGGGCGGCGCGTGCGCGCGAGGCGATGGAGTCCGCCGCCGCCCGCTACCGCGGTGCCATCCGGCCGTGGGCGCAACTCAAGCTCGCCCACGCGCTGCTCGCGCAGGCCTTGGAGCAGTTCCGCGAGCGCGCCCAGGCGCCCATGGTCGCCTTGGCCTCGACCTATTTTTCACTCATGACTGGCGGCCGTTATGTCCGGTTGGTGGCGGACGAGGGCAGTGAGCGCGCGGTGCTGCGCGCCGTGCGGGACGATGCCGTCGCGCTGGGGGTGGAGGCACTGAGCGAGGGGACCGCCGATCAGCTCTATCTGGCCCTGCGCCTGGCGGCGCTGGAACTGCGGCGCGGCTCCCACCCCCAACTGCCGCTGATTCTGGACGATGTCCTGGTGACCTCGGACGACACGCGTGCCGCCCAGTGTCTGGCGGCGCTCGCCCGGTTCGCCGCGGGTGGCCAGGTGCTGCTCTTCACCCACCATCGGCACCTGTTGGACTTGGCGCACGACACCCTGGGCGAGCGGGGGCTCATGACCCACACACTCTGATCGTCTCGGCCAGCGTCGGCGCGGTCGAAAACAGCGCGCTCGCCAATACCGAACCCGCCAACCACCCAACTGTCGCTCTTGTGTATATTCGGTGTTATCGTCGATTGGGTCGTGTCCTTCGGATAGTAATGGCGCAATTGCTGGTAGGCCTGATATTGCTTGCCCCCCGGCGTTATTGATCAAAAACGAAGACGCGTTTCCAATCGTTCTTGATGCTGATGACCGTCCAGCCCGCCTGCGTCGCCTCGTCATACAGCGCCTGACTGAAGCTGCCGACCTTGGTATCAGGCAGCCCTTGCGCCGGGCCATAGGCATATTCGCGCGCGGCGTCGTCGTGCAACACGAGCATGGATAGCCGCGCCCCGTCACCGGCCTTGGTGTATTCCAGCATCTGGCGGTCGCCGGTGGAGTTGCCGAAGGCGGCATGGGGACGCTGGCCGATCATGAGATGAATGCCCTCGGGCTTGCCGGCATGGTCGTCGTTGAGCAGGAGCTTGGGCTCCTTGATCAGGAACGGCCTGCCGTCTTTGTCGTATTCGTATTTGGTCACACCGGCGCTGCCCACGACCTGTTCCGGAGGGATGCCGTAGACCGCATCGGAATAGACGCGCACAAAGTCCTGACCGCCGCCGGTGACGATGAAGGTCTTGTAGCCATGATCGCGCAGGTAGTGCAGAAGCTCCTGCATCGGCTGGTAGGTCAACGCGGTGAAGGGTCGATGCCAGCGTGGGTCGCGGGCCTTGGCGAGCCACGCCTTCACCTCGGCCTGGAACGCGTCGGTCGACATGCCGGTCAGCGTCGCGGCAAGAATCGTTTCGAGGTCCTTCATCGGGAGGCTCGCGATGGCCTCACGGTCGCCGGATAAGACGGTCTTGAACGGCTCGATCTCGCGCAACGGGGGTTTTTTCTCGACCAGCTTGGGGACTTGATCCAGGCAATACATCACCTGCGTGTAGATCGGGTGCGAGACCCACAGGGTGCCATCCTGGTCGAAGGTGGCGATGCGCTGCGCGGGCGACACGAACGTCGCACTCGACTGGTCGGTGGTCTCATTCACGAAGGCAACGATGGCCTGTTTAGCGGGGCCATCGTTCCACGAGGGTAGCGGATCGGTCGCCGCTTGGGCGCGGGCTGCCAGGAGGAGCAGAGCGCCCAATGCCAAGAGGCGCGTGAACGCGGCCAGGGTGGGTATGGGTTTCATCGGTGGTCTCTCCGCTATAGGTGACAGCGGGCGACCCGTGCGGGCCGCCCAATCCCCGAGGTGCCAGGCACTGCCTGCGACTATTCCCCCGCGTGGCTGATGTGCTTTGCCTCCTTCATCGCCTCGATCACCTGATCAAGGTTGTAGCTCGCCGGCGTTTGCAGCGGCGGAAACGCCCGGTAGGTCTCCAGTTCCTTCAGCCACATCAATTGCCCGATGGGCAGCAGGTTCCAGTCATAGATATAGGCCGTGCTCGGCGCGGCCAGGGCGCCCCCATAGCCCAGGAGGGTCTTCTGATCCTCGGCGACCGCCTGCTCGAAGGGATCGCGCTTGATGTTGTTGACCTGGGTCCAGTGATAGGTCACGACGCCCGTCAGGCCGCCGGTCGACGACGAGGGTGCCATCGTGTAGTAGAACTTCCAGTTCTTGTAGCGCACCGCGGACGGATGCACGCCGGTGTAATAGAAGAAGTAGTCGCGTGCCGAGTCGCCCTTGCCTTCCAGATAGTCGCGCTGGTCGACGCCGTCGAGCGTCGTCTTGACGATACCGGGGTACTTGCCGGCCTCGATCTGCTTTTTCAGTCCGTCCCCCTTGGGGCCGCCCGCGATATCCACGAAGGTCGGCAGCCAGTCGAGCGCGGAGACGATCTGGTCGTTGACCGTCCCGGGCTTGATGTGTCCCGGCCACCGCACCACGAGCGGGGCGCGCATTCCGCCTTCCCAGGTCGTGAGCTTACCGCCCCGGAAGGGCGTGACGCCGCCGTCCGGGTAGGTGATGGCCTCGGCACCGTTGTCGGTGGTGAAGACGACGATGGTGTTATCGAGCTCGCCCATCTCCTCTAGTTTCTTCAGGACATAGCCGATATTGTCGTCGAGTTGCTTCATGCCGACTTCGTTGATGCCCCAGTCCTTGCCGCCCTGCTCGCCCAGCATCGCCTCGTACTTGGGCGAGAGCATGGTGGTGATGTGCATACGCGCCGGGTTGTACCAGACGAAGAAGGGCTTCCCGGTCTTCTTGGGGTCGTTACGCTCCAGATAGTCGATCACCTTGGTCGAGATCTCCTCGTCGACGGTCTTCGATCGCTCCAGCGTCAGGGGCCCTTCATCCTTGCAGCTCTGGTTCTTTTCCGTTCCGTCGGACGACTTGCAGGCGATGATGGGCCGCGGCGGGGTCAGGCAGAGGGTGGTCCGCGGATCGACCGCGCCGGGCGGGTCGGCGAGCACGGGGACCGGGCTGTTCTTACAGGGCGGCACGACCGTCTGATCGGTTGGGGATTTGTTGATGTCGGGGAAGCTCACCCCCTGCATCGCATCCAAGTGATAGAGGTAGCCCCAGAACTCCTGGAAGCCATGCGCCGTCGGCAGCGAGGCCGTTTTGTCGCCTAAGTGATTCTTGCCGAACTCGCCGGTGTTGTACCCGAGATCGTGCAGGAATTTGGCCAGCGCCGGCGTGTCGGGCAGCAGGGAGCTCGTGGCACCCGGCAGTTGGGGCATCACCATGCCCGCCCGCAGCGGGTGCATGCCGGTGAAAAAGGCCGTGCGTCCAGCCGTGCAGCTCTGTTCCGCGTAATAGGTCTGGAACAGCGCGCCCTCCCGACCGATGCGGTCGATATTGGGCGTCTCTCCAACCATCAGCCCGCGGTGATAGGCGCCGACGTTCATAATGCCGATGTCGTCGCCCATGATGAAGAGGATGTTGGGCTTCTTCCCGTCGCCCGCGGTCGCGACGCTGTGCGCAACAGGGGCCGCCTCGGTGGCGGTGCCGATGACCAGCTTCTGCCCCTTCCTGACCGCGTCTGAAGACAGCTTGTTCTGCGCCTTCAGATCCGCGACCGGGATCTCGAAACGCTCGCTGATGACATCGATCTCGTCGCCGTCGACCACCGCGTAGGTGGCGGTGACAGTGTCGTAGGCGCCGCGGGCATGGCGGCGCGCGCCCTGGTCGGCGGCCTGGGCGCTGACGGCGCTCAGACAGACCGTCAAGGCAAGGACCGAGCACGCCGTCCTCAGCCCGGGGGTCAAGGCCGATTCAACGACCGATGGTTTCTTGCGTTGCATACACGCGTTCCTCAAACAGATGGAGTGGCATGGCCGTGAGAGTTTGCAGGCACGTTCAGCCGGTTCAGCCGGCGCCGCTCCTGGCAGCCTAGCCGCACGCCCGCGCTGCGACTACTGCCCTTTAGGGCAGGTCGGCGGGTGCTCCACTAATACACCCAACTCCTGGACCAGACGGGTCAGCTCGGCCACCGAGCGCAGCTGGAGCTTGGTCGTGATGGCCGTGCGATGTAGCTTGACGGTGCGCTCGCCGATCCCGAGGTCGGCCGCGATCTGCTTGTTCAGCCGTCCCCGCACGACGTGCTGTAGCACCTCGTGCTCGCGCAGGCTGAGGGTAGAGAGCCGGGCGCGCAGCGCGCGCAAACGGGCGCCTTCTGCACGCTGGCGGGCGTCGCGGGCGATCGCCCGGTCCACGGCGGCCAGCAGGTCCTCCTGAGGCGCTTGCTTGGTGAGGAAATCCTCGGCACCGTGGCGCATTGCACGCACACTCGTGGGGATATCACCTTCGCCGGTCAGAAAGATCACCGGCAGCGCATTCGCCTGCCGCAACAGCGCTTGCTGTAGGTCGAGGCCGTCCATCACCGGCATCCGCAGATCGGCGATGACACAACCCGCGGTGTCACCAAGCTGGGCGAGCAGCTCGGCGGCCGAGGCAAAGGTCCGCACCGTGCAGCCCGCCGCCCGCAGCAGGCGCCCGACGGCGACCAGAAAGGAGGCGTCGTCGTCAACGACATGGACCACCGGCCCGTGGTCTCTCGCGCTGGGGTCGTTCACGGTGCGGTTGATTCCTCCACCAACGGGAGCGTAAAGCGGAAGGTCGCGCCTGCCGAGGTGTTGTTCTCCGCCCAGATGCGCCCACCGTGGGCCTCGATGATGGTGCGTGAGATTGCGAGCCCGATGCCCATGCCATGCGGCTTGGTGGTAAAGAACGGCTCGAACAGTTGCCCGAGTTGCTCTGGCGCGATCCCGTGCCCGCCGTCACTGACGGTCATTTCAAGGTCGCGCTCGTCGCGGCGTTGCGCCCCCACCGTGACCTGCCGCCGCTCGGCGGGCAGGTGTCCCACGGCATCCATCGCGTTGAGCACGAGATTCAGCAGCACCTGCTGGATGTGTACGGCATCGCCCATGACCAGCGGCAACCCGGGGGCGGCCGCGATCTCCAGGCGGGTCTTGCGTGCCGTCGCATCGCCGCGCGTCAGTGCGGCAACAGTGCTCAACAGGTCGCCCACCGACAAGGCGCAGGGGGCGAGGCTGCGGCGTTTGAGCAAGCTGCGCAGCCGCTCGATCACGCCGCTGGCGCGCAGGTCGTCCTGGCGGATGTCGACCAGTATGGCACGCAGTTCATCCAGATCCGGCGGTTCCTGTGCCAGGAATAGTTCGGCAGCCTCGGCGTTGCGCAGGATGGCCCCGAGCGGCTGGTTCAGCTCGTGGGCGAGCGCGGAGGCGAGCTGTCCCAACAGCGAGACACGGCTGGCGTGGGCCAACTGACTGCGCAACCGTTGCAGAACCATCTCGCTGTCCTGCAATCGGGAGGCAAGCTGTGCCGCCGCCAACACGTCGGCGTGCAGTTCGCTGGCCATCGCCACCAGGATGGCGAGATAGGCCCAACTGATCAGGTAGGGCATCTGCACGGCCCCCGTTTCGATCAAGGCTGCCTGGCCGCCGCCCACCAGGAAGAACACCACGACGGCGCCCCCGACCACCGCCGCGCGCCAGCGCCCGCCGCGGCGCCACAATCGCGCGGAGGCATCCACCACGAACACGATCAGCACCAGGACCGCCAGATAGGGGAAGACATTCCAGGGGTTTGGCACACCCTCGGCCAGGTTGAAGGTGACCCCGCCGAAGGTCTCGACCGTTCTGAAACCGGTGATCTGCTGGTAGGTCATGCCCGACCCGGGCCCCGATCCGGACAAATAGTCGAACGCCAATCCGACGGCATAGAGGCCCGGTACGGCGAGCGCGAGCCACGTGTTGCCAGTGCCGAAATAGACCCAGATGAACGCGGTGAGCGAGACCATCATCACGCCGACCGCGATGTCCAGCCAACGCATCAACGGCCACCAGTCGGCCAAGCTGTCGGCGCGCGTCAACGCCAGCTCCAAACCGGCAATGCCGGCGACGGCAAAGGCGCTGAGCGCAAACAGCAGGCGGGCCGCACGCGGCGGTTGAGTCAGGCCGATGCGCAACTCGATCAGCCCCAGTGTGAGGCAGGCGGACGCTACCATCGGCCAGGCAATGGTGATCCAATTCATGGCGGAATATTAGACGACGCGCCGAATGGCGTCGAGTAGAGCGCTCCCGGCGTCCGTTTTGCGGAAAAACCCCGCGCACCCGCCGGCCATCGCCTCCTCCCGCGCCCGGGGATCGTCGTGAGCGGTGATAAAGAACACCGGCGTCGCCACGCCCTCCGCCGCCAGTTGCCGTTGCAGGTCGAGCCCGGACATGCCGAGCAACTGCACGTCGAGCAACAGGCACGCAAACCACGGTTGCGGCAGATCCGCGCGAAAGTCTTCGGCGGACGCATAGGTGGTCGGCTGCATCCCGGCCGCGCGCAACAGCCGCGCGAGCGAGCGTCGAGCGCTCTCGTCATCTTCGACGATCGCGACGCGTACTTTGCTCAAGCTGTTCTTGGCCATGGTGCGACAGCGTAGCGATGACAGCGCGGTGGGGGTACTGCCCATTGGGGAAGCCGTGGTCTTTCGTCTGCTTCGCCGCGCCGCCCGCGGTGCGACCTCGCGCTCGACCGCTCGACCCACTGCCCGCTTCGCGACCTCCAACTCCCGTCACGCCTGCATCTAAACCGCGCCCAGCGCGGGATACGTAATTTCTATGATAAAAAAAAGGGCGCCCGGCGGCGCCCCTGGTGCGAGACGGGCGCGGCGCGGGTCCCGCCGCGGGAACCCGCCGCCCGCTGCCTCAGCCCGCGCTGATGCGCTCGAACTTCGCCTTTAACTGCTCCGGGGTCTCTTCGTGGGCCGGGTCCTTGATGATGCAGTCCACCGGGCAGACCTCCTGGCACTGGGAGGTCTCGTAGTGGCCCACGCACTCGGTGCAGAGGTCAGGGTTGATCACATAGGTCTCGTCGCCTTGGGAGATGGCGTCGTTCGGGCACTCGGGCTCGCACACGTCACAGTTGATGCATTCGTCGGTGATCAGCAAAGCCATGAGAAAACTCCTCTCGTTCGGAAGCACGCAAAGCGCTTGATGGTGGTTGGTTGGGTAGTGCAAAAAATAATCGGTGCCGACGCTGGCGCCCTGGCAGTGGGTCGCGCGGGACACTTCGCCGACATTGGGTGTTGCCGCGGGGTCCGGCCGCGCTCCGATCCGCAGATGTTATCCAAATCGTTCGCGTAATGCAGCCTGAACGCTGGGGGCGACGAAGGGCGAGACATCGCCCCGCAGCCGGGCGATCTCACGCACCAGTGAGGACGAGATATAAGAATACTGTTCCGCCGGGGTCAGAAACAGGGTCTCGATGTCTGGGGCCATGCGGCGGTTCATGCCGGCCAGTTGGAACTCATACTCGAAGTCCGAGACGGCCCGCAGGCCGCGCATGATCACCCCGACGTCCATCTGGCGGGCGAAGTTGACCAGCAGCCCGCTGAAGGAGACGACCTCCACACGCGGGTCGCCGCCCAAGACGTCGTTGACCAGGGCGAGCCGCTCTGCGGTCGTGAAGGTCGGGGCCTTGCCGGTGTCCGCCGCGACCGCCACCACGACCCGGTCGAAGAGCCGGGCGGCCCGCATGATCAGGTCGGCGTGACCGTTGGTGATGGGATCGAAGGTCCCAGGATAGACCACACTGCGCACGACTCGTCAACTCCGGATGGATGGCCGGTGCGCCTCCGGGGCCGCAACCGCAAACTGGGGCGCACGATAGCACAGGCGGGCACTCCGGCGCATGGGGTGCCGCCGGGTCAAGCGGACGATTACTTGGGGGCCTTGCCCTTGGTCCGGCTCAGTGAACGGACCAGATTCATGGTGGCACTAAAGAAGTCGTCGCTGGGGCGGGCCTGGCAGCGGGCGCGGATGCTGTTGAGCGCGGCGTCCAGCTCGGCGCCGCTCAGGACGTCGGTGGCGGTCGCCAGGTTGAGTCCGGTGACGAGCCCGGCGAGCCACTCGCGATAGCGCAGATACTCGTTGCCGCCGACCGCGCTCGGCGCCGTGTCGCCGGGGGCGGCGGCCAGAAAGTCGCGGCAGGGCTTGACGCCATAGCCCCAGATGGTCGGGCCGGCGGCGGCGGCGGCAGTGGTCAGGCCGAGGGCCAGGGCCAAGGCGGCGCGGCTGGCGCCGCAGACGGGTTGGGACTTGACTGGAGGGGGCGGCACAGGGGTCATGTCATCATTCCTTCAAGACGGGAGCGGGGGCAAGACGATACCATTAGAAGTTTACCCATGATCGGGGCGTCCCTCCATGCGCGTGTTGATGATCTCCGACGTGTATTTCCCGCGAGTAAACGGGGTTTCGACCTCAATCCAGACCTTTGCCCGCGAGTTTGTGGAGCAGGGGCACGCGGTGACCCTGATCGCGCCGGACTACGGACGCTGCGCGCCCGAGCCATTCGAGGTCCTGCGCATCCCCTCGCGGGCGCTACCCCTGGACCCGGAGGATCGCCTCCTGCGGGTGCGCGCCTTGCGCCGACACCGGCTGGACCTGGCGAGTCGGGGTTTCGATCTGGTGCATATTCATACCCCCTTCATCGCCCACTATAGCGGGGTCGCCCTGGCGCGGCGGCTCGGCGTGCCGACGGTGGAAAGCTACCACACCTTCTTCGAGCAATACCTGGACAAGTATGTCCCCCTCATCCCCCCCGCCTGGCTGCGTTTTGCCGCCCGGCGCTTCTCCGCCGCCCAATGCAACGACGTGGACGCACTGGTGGTCCCGTCCCAGGCAATGCTCTCGATCCTGCAACGCTACGGGGTAACCACCCGCTGCGCCGTCATCCCCACCGGGATCGAGCTGGATCAATTCGGCCGGGGGGATAGGGCCGCGTTCCGCGCCCGCCACGGCATTCCCTTGCAGCGCCCGGTGCTGGTGCATGTGGGCCGACTCGCCTTCGAGAAGAATGTCGACTTTCTGCTGCGGGTGCTGGCACGGGTCAAGCAGGCAATTCCGGATGTCCTCCTGGTGGTGGCGGGCGAGGGTCCGGCGCGGCGTGAACTCCAGGACCAGGCGCAGGCCTTGGGGCTCGCACAGAACACCCTGTTCGTCGGCTATCTGGATCGTAATGGTGAGCTGGAGGACTGTTATCGGGCGGGTGACGCCTTCATATTCGCCTCTAACACCGAGACTCAGGGGCTGGTGCTGCTGGAGGCCCTGGCGCTGGGGGTACCGGTGGTCTCCACCGCAGTGATGGGAACCGCTGAGGTGTTGGTGGAGGGGGCCGGCTGCCTGATTGCCCCGGAAGAGGAGCAGGCGTTCGCCGACCAGGCGGCGCTGCTGCTGGCGGACCCGCAGCGGCGCGCGACCCTGGGTCGGGCAGGTACGGCCTACGCCCAATCCTGGTCCGCGCCGGCGATGGCAGAGCGGTTGCTCGCGTTCTATGCGACCATCGTCGCGGGCCGCCGGCTAGCTGGCCCAGGGCGCACCTCCTAGTCTGGACCGCGAGGGGGTTTCCGCTCAGATCCCACCCCAACGGTCCGC
This sequence comes from uncultured Thiodictyon sp., assembly GCF_903946935.1. Taxonomy (GTDB): domain Bacteria; phylum Pseudomonadota; class Gammaproteobacteria; order Chromatiales; family Chromatiaceae; genus Thiodictyon. Next base: position 33,166 of record NZ_CAJAXH010000071.1, on the reverse strand, counting down.
AACCTGATGCAGTGAAACCCCGTGTCGCCTGTCGTACGTCTTGATCTTGCTTCGCATCCTGGCCGCGTGTTCGTACTTGGCGACCTCCACGGGATGGCCCATGCCTGCGAATCGCTCTTGGAGCGCGCCGGCTTTGACCCGGGGTGCGATCTGGTCTGGTCCTTGGGCGACCTGATCGACCGCGGGCCCTACTCTGAGCGGTGTCTCGCACTCCTGGAGCAACCCTGGTTCCGGGCCCTTCGCGGCAACCACGAGCAGCTCATGCTCGATGCAGTCGAGGACCGTGGGGCTTGGCTGCAATGGATCATCAACGGCGGCGACTGGTCCGCCGGTTATCCCTGGGACTCCCCCCAGGTGCGCGCCCAGCTCGCCGCCCTGCCGTGGGCCTGCCAACTGACCACCGGGGTGGGGCGGATCGGCCTGGTTCATGCGGACGTGACCCCGGGCTATGACTGGGCGCAATGGCTCGCGGCCCTGGAGGACGATCGGGGTCAGGCCCGCCAAATCGCCCTCTGGTCGCGCACGAGCGCCAACCAGGCGATCCATGGCTTGCCGGGACGGCAGGTGCCCGGGGTCGACCTGGTCCTGGTCGGTCATAACATCATGAGTCATTGCATTCGCTGGGGCGACTTCTGGTTCCTGGACTCGGGTGCCGTGGTCAGCGACGACCCCAGCGCGGCACTCTCCATGCTGGAGGTCCATCCCCGTCTCAAGCTCTGGTCCCTGTCGACCAATCACGACCCCGTGGCCGATCGCTGGTGGTCCGGGCAACTGGAGCGGATGTCGGCGGTATTGGCGCGGCGGTCGTAAGGCGCATTGCAGCACCCGAACCGAGCGGTCGCACCAAAACAGGGCGACTGCCGCTTGTCCGCCGGACCATTATTCCCGCGAGCCGCTGCGCCTCACCCCAGTATTCCCCCACGAGGGGGGTAGGGTGCAAGCAGATCAGCGGTGTACGCCGATTGGCCCAAGATTTGCTAATTGACTTGGTGCGGGTCCAATTTGCGGCCCCTGTCTTCATCGCCACAACCGGGGGAGTCACATCGATGCGGAAACGCGATTTTATCAAGCGGCTGGTGCTGGGCGCGGGCCTGGCCCTGGGGTTGTCGAGCCTGGTCCCGGCGCAGGCCGCGGATGACACGATCAAGGTCGGGGTGCTGCACTCGCTCTCCGGCACCATGGCCATCAGCGAGACCACGCTCAAGGATACGGTCCTGATGTTGGTCGACGAACAGAATAAGAAGGGCGGTCTGTTGGGTAAGCAACTGGAGGCGGTGGTGGTGGACCCGGCCTCCAACTGGCCGTTGTTCGCCGAGAAGGCCCGCGAGCTGCTGGAGAAGGACAAGGTGGCGGTGGTCTTCGGCTGTTGGACCTCGGTGTCGCGCAAATCGGTCCTGCCGGTCTTCGAGGAGTTGAACGGGCTGCTGTTCTACCCCGTTCAGTACGAGGGCGAGGAGTCCTCCAAGAATGTCTTCTACACCGGTGCGGCGCCCAATCAGCAGGCGATCCCGGCGGTGGACTATTTGATGAGCCAGGGGGTCAAGCGCTGGGTCCTGGCGGGCACCGACTATGTCTACCCGCGCACCACCAATAAGATCCTGGAGGCCTATCTCAAGCAGAAGGGGGTGGCCGCCAAGGACATCATGATCAACTACACGCCCTTCGGTCATTCCGACTGGCAGTCTATCGTCTCGGAGATCAAGAAGTTCGGCTCCGCCGGCAAGAAGACCGCGGTCGTCTCGACAATCAACGGCGACGCCAATGTCCCATTCTATAAGGAGCTGGGTAATCAGGGCGTGTCGGCCGAGAAGATCCCGGTGGTGGCCTTCTCGGTCGGTGAAGAGGAACTCTCCGGCATCGATACCAAGCCGCTGGTCGGGCACCTCGCCGCCTGGAACTATTTCATGAGTGTGGATACGCCGGAGAATGCCGCCTTCATCAAGCAGTGGCATGAGTTCATCAAGGACCCCAAGCGGGTCACCAACGATCCGATGGAGGCCCATATGATCGGCTTCGACCTGTGGGTGAAGGCGGTGGAGAAGGCCGGCAGCACCGATCCGGACAAGGTGGCGGCGGCGATCATCGGGCTGGAAACACCGAATCTGACGGGCGGGATCGCCAAGATGCTGCCCAATCACCACATCACCAAGCCGGTGCTGATCGGCGAGATTCAGGATGACGGTCAGTTCGCCGTGGTATGGCAGACCAAGGGCACCGTCCCCGGCGACGCCTGGTCCAATTACCTGCCGGGCTCCAAGGACCTGGAGGCCGACTGGACCGCACCGATCAACTGCGGCAACTACAACACCAAGACCAAGACCTGTCTGGGGACCAAGGCGAAGTAGGGCGATGGGGCTCGCGCTGCGCGTCCCGTCGCCAGAGCGGACGCGCAGCGCCCGCACGGCATTCCCACGCTGGAGCGTGGGAACGAGAAAGAGCCATTGCGTTTCCCGATTTAGGTCATGCCATGCCACGCAGTCACTGCCGAATCAGTCGGGCCATCACGGCCATAGCCCTCCTTGGTCTGCTCTGGCTGGGTGCGGCGGCCGCCGACACACTGGAAGACGCCTTGCCGGGGTTGGCCGACCGTGCCTTGCCGGTGAAGAAGCAGGCGGTGGCGGCCATTGTTGCGGCCGGTGAGGTGCGGGCCCTCCCGATCCTCGAGGGTCTGCTGGTAGGCGACCTCTATGCCAGGGAGGGCGATCCGCCCGTCGTCCTGGTGCGTTCAGCGGGGTCTGTTGTTCGGTCGATCCACCCCATCACCGGGGCGGACCTGGGAGAGGTCGACCGCGCCTCAATCAAAAAGATTACGCTGACCAACGCGCTGCGCACCGAGCTGCGCGGTGCCATCGCCGCACTAAGCCTGGGCAGTCCCGATCCGCAGGTGCGGCTGCATTCGGCGCGGGCGCTGATGCAGGACCCTAACCCGGCGGCGGTGGCGGCCCTGCGCGCCCGCCTGGGGCAGGAGCGGGACACGCGGGTGCGTGCAACGCTCGACCTGGCGATGGCGGTGGCAGACCTCCAGGTCGGCACCGCCGAGTCTCAACGCGCGGCCATCGCCCACCTGGACGGCAGCCTCTATCCCGAGGCGCGCAATGCATTGGCGACCCTGCTCGCGACCGACGCGCTCGACCCCGCGGTGGCGGTCGCCGCCCGTCAGGCGCTGGCCGGCATCGATGCGCGGGTAGCCTGGAACGCTCGGGCTGAGACCCTCTTCTTCGGCTTGAGCCTGGGGTCGGTCCTGGTCCTGGCGGCCATCGGGCTGGCCATCACCTTCGGCGTCATGGGTGTGATCAATATGGCCCATGGTGAATTGATGATGCTCGGGGCCTATACCACCTATCTGGTCCAGCAGGCGATGCCGGGGCTGCTCGATTATTCGCTGTTCATCGCCATCCCGGCCGCCTTCATCGTCGCCGGACTCTTCGGCGTCGCCATTGAGCGGACCGTCATCCGCTTCCTCTATGGTCGCCCGTTGGAGACGCTGCTGGCCACCTTCGGCATCAGTCTGATCCTCCAACAACTGGTCCGCACTACCGTGTCGGCGCAAAACGTGACGGTGGAGAATCCCTCCTGGATGAGCGGCTCCTGGCAACTCAACCCGGGGCTGGCCCTGACCTTCAACCGGCTCTATATCCTGGTGTTTGCCATGCTGGTCTTCCTGGCATTGCTGCTGATCCTCAAGCGCACCGCGCTGGGGCTCCAGGTGCGGGCGGTGTCGCAGAATCGGGCCATGGCCCGCGCCATGGGGGTGCGCTCCGCGCGGGTCGACGCCCTCACCTTTGGGCTCGGCGCCGGGATCGCAGGGGTTGCCGGGGTGGCCCTGTCACAGCTCACCAACGTGGGTCCCAACATGGGGCAGGCCTACATCATCGACTCCTTTATGGTAGTAGTCTTCGGCGGGGTGGGTAACCTGTGGGGAACCCTGATCGGCGGCACCGTGCTGGGGGTTGCCAATAAGTTCATGGAGCCCTGGGCCGGCGCCGTGCTGGCCAAGATCCTGGTGCTGGTCTTCATTATCCTGTTTATTCAGAAGCGACCCCGCGGGCTCTTCCCCCAACGCGGTCGGGCGGCGGAGGGGTGAACAGAATGATGGTCCGCAAATGAACGCGAATGAACGCAAATTCTTCATCCCAAGCGCTTCGAGTATACCGGCATGAGGATAGTCAAGGCATTGAGAGGCGATACGGGCGGTCAGGTCATGCTCGCCGTACTCTTGGCGGTGGGTATCCTGGTCCCCATCCTGAGCCTGGCGGTCCCGGCGGCGAGCCCCTGGCATGTCTCCACCTATACGGTGACACTGCTCGGCAAGTACCTCACCTATGCCTTGCTCGCGGTGGCCGTCGACTTGGTGTGGGGCTATCTGGGGATCCTGAGCCTGGGTCATGGGGCCTTCTTTGCCCTAGGCGGCTATGCGATGGGCATGTATCTGATGCGCCAGGTGGGGGATCGTGGGGTCTATGGCAATCCGACCCTGCCCGACTTTATGGTGTTTCTCAACTGGCCGGAGTTGCCCTGGTTCTGGCATGGCTTCGATCGGTTCTGGTTCGCCGCCCTGATGGCCATCCTGGTGCCCGGGGTCCTGGCCTACTGCTTTGGCTATCTCGCCTTCCGCTCGCGGGTTACCGGGGTCTATCTCTCGATCATCACCCAGGCACTCACCTATGCTTTGATGCTCGCCTTCTTTCGCAATGAGATGGGCTTCGGAGGCAATAATGGCCTGACCGATTTCAAGGATATCCTGGGTGTCAGCCTCCAGGCGGATGGCACCCGTGCCGGGCTCTTCATCGCCTCCGCCCTGGCCTTGGCACTGGGCTATCTGGCGAGCCGCTACATCGTCAGTTCACGCCTGGGACGGGTGGCGGTGGCCATTCGCGATGCCGAGTCGCGGACCCGCTTCATCGGTTACCGGGTGGAGCGGGCCAAGGCTGCCATCTTCACCTTCTCCGCCATGCTGGCGGGGGTGGCCGGGGCGCTCTATGTGCCGCAGGTGGGCATCATCAATCCCGGCGAATTCTCGCCATTGAACTCGATCGAGCTGGTCATCTGGGTTGCGGTCGGCGGGCGCGCCACGCTCTACGGGGCGGTGGCCGGGGCCTTGTTGGTGAATTATGGCAAGACCGTCTTCACCGGTATCTTTCCCGATGCCTGGCTGTTTGCGCTGGGCGGGCTGTTTGTGTTGGTCACGCTCTTTCTGCCACGTGGCATCGCGGGTCTGATGACCCTGCGGAGGGCCGGCTGATGGGCGGACAGGTGGAGCGTTGGCAATATCTCAATCCGGGCAAGACGCTGGCCGAGACCCTGGATATCTCGCACCAGACCCTGCTCTATGTGGAAGGGGTCACGGTCAGTTTCGATGGCTTTCGCGCCCTCAACGACCTGTCATTCTATGTCGACGTGGGCGAGTTGCGCTGTGTGATCGGACCCAATGGGGCCGGCAAGACCACCATGATGGACGTGGTAACCGGCAAGACCAAGCCGGATCGGGGCTTTGTCTTTTTCGGTCAGTCGATCAATCTGTTGGAATTGGACGAGCCGCGTATCGCCCAGGCCGGTATCGGCCGCAAGTTTCAGAAACCGACGGTCTTTGAGCAGCATCGGGTGATTGAGAACCTGGAGCTCGCCATGGCCGGCGACAAGCGGGTCTGGCCCACACTCTTCGCCCGACTCTCGGGCGAAGAGCGCGACCGTATCGACGAGGTATTGACCATCATCGGCCTCAACGAGCACGCCGGACGCCCAGCCGGCGCACTCTCCCACGGCCAGAAGCAGTGGCTGGAGATCGGCATGTTGTTGATGCAGGATCCGCTCCTGTTGCTGGTCGACGAACCGGTGGCCGGCATGACCCACCAGGAGATGGAGCGCACCGCGCAGTTGCTCCTGTCACTGGAGGGCAAGCACTCGGTGGTCGTTGTGGAGCACGACATGGACTTCGTGCGCTCCATCGCCAAGCGGGTGACGGTGCTGAATCAGGGGGCCGTGCTCGCCGAGGGCTCGATGGACGAGGTCCAGCATGACCCGCGGGTGGTCGAGGTCTATCTTGGTGAGTGACCCGATGCTGAACATCCAAGGGCTGAACCAGTTCTATGGCGAGAGTCACACCCTCTGGGACCTGGGTTTCGCGGTGCCGGCCGGTGAGTGTACCTGTGTCATGGGCCGCAACGGGGTGGGTAAGACCACCCTGATGGAGTGCATCATGGGGCTGCTGCCGGTGCGCTCCGGGGCGCTGCTCTACCAGGGGCAGGACCTGGCCCGGCTGCCGGCCGAGCGGCGCGCCGGCTTGGGTCTGGGCTATGTCCCTCAGGGCCGGCAGATCTTCCCGTTGCTGACGGTCGAGGAGAACCTGCGCATCGGGCTGCCGGCCAGACGGGATGGCCAGCGCCAGGTGCCGGCCTTCATCTACGAGCTCTTTCCGGTCCTCAAACAGATGCTCGGGCGCCGCGGCGGCGACCTCTCCGGCGGTCAGCAGCAGCAACTGGCGATCGGGCGCGCGCTGGTCATCGACCCCAAGTTACTGATCCTGGACGAGCCCACCGAGGGCATCCAGCCCAATATCGTGGCCGAGATCGGCGACATCATACGGCGTCTGATCGACGAGTTGGGTCTTACAGTGATCCTGGTGGAGCAGAAACTCCCGTTCGCCCGCCGCGTTGCCGACCGCTTTGTCATCCTCGACCGCGGCCGGCTGATGGCGAGCGGGGCGATGGCCGAGCTTGGCGACGATCTGGTGCGGCAGTATCTGAACGTCTAGCTTGAAAAGGCGGCACCCGAGGGCATCTTCATACGTGAAGGTTTAGACCTGGAAAGAGCGGTTGTCACGCCAAGGCGCCAAGCTCGCCAAGGTTTTCCAGTGCGTTATCTGTGCTGGGCGATTCACCCGGCGGTTGATCTGGATGCTGGGTCTACCCCATCTATATTTCTTGGCGGGCTTGGCGCCTTGGCGTGAGCAATTCCCGGATTTGGGTTGAATGTGGCACCCAGACCCGTTGCGTTATACACCACGATTTTTGAGCAGGACCACCCCGATGATTTCACAAGACATGGCCGCGCTGATCGGCGCACAGATCAATCGCGAGTTCTATTCAGCCTATTTTTATCTGGCGCTGTCGGCGCGGGCTGAAACCATGAACCTCAAGGGGACTGCCGCCTGGTTCATGGCCAAGCATGGCGAAGAGTTGACCCATGCCTTGAAAATGTACCGGTATCTCATCGATCAGAATGCCGCGGTCGTCCTGACGGGGGTCGCGGCACCGGAGACGGGGACTGACGGTGTGCTGCGTATCTTCGAGCGCACCCTCGAACACGAGCGCGCAGTGACCAGCGCCATCAATACCATACTGGATCATGCGCTGAGCGAGAAGGACCATGCGACCGCGATCTTTCTACAGTGGTTCGTCACCGAGCAGATCGAGGAGGAAGCGACGGTCAACGACATCATCGGTCGCCTGCGGCTCTTCGGCGACCAAGGCTATGGCCTGTTGATGATCGACAACGAACTCGCGGCATTGGCCAAGCAGGTGGGCACGACGACCGGCGCCGCGCCATGAGCAAGAAATCCGATAAATGCTGTAAGAAGTACAAAGAAGGCAAACGCTGCAAGGATTGCCCGAAAAAGCCCGGCTGACCAGCAAGGCACTTTGATCTGGTTTACTCCGACTCCCCGAAGAGGTAACCCAGGTCGATGTCAATCGAATCGAAGGGCGGGATACGCGCCCGATTCGGGGTCTCCGGCGGCCGATAGGCGACCGACCAACACAAGCGGTAGGCGTCGCCATCCAGTGCATAGACGATGAGGGTGCGGTCCTCCGGCGACAGAATCCAATAGTGTGGCACGGCGGCGCGCTGGAGCAGTAGCAGGTGATGGACGGTGTCCTTGCGCTCATGGCCCGGTGAGAGGATCTCACACACCCAGTCCGGGGACAGGGTCATGATACCGCTGGGGCGTTCCGGCACCCGCTCCTTGCGCCAGCCGGCAAGGTCGTGAGAGGGGCATTGATGCTCGCTGTAGCGGACGCTGATTTCGGTGACAATCCACCAGCCGCCCGGGCCGGATCGGCGCTTGAACACCTGGACCTCATCGTACACGGCCAGTTGGGCGAGTCCATGCTCGAAGCGTGCCATGGGGCGGTAGACGATCTCCCCGTCGATCAACTCGACGCGCTCGTCGTCCGCCTGGAACAGGTCATCGACTGTTTGCAGTTTCAGGGCTTCCATCGTCTGATCGCTCGCGGTGGCTGATTGGCTCGCCCATCTTACCCCAACGTCTCGCGCCATTCGCCAAGGAGATCCAGCGTCTTTGTCCAGCCTCCTTGACCCCGGCCAGACCGCAATCCCCACGGAAACCCCCGGCTGGCAAGCCAGCCTCGAGCTTGGCCTGGCCGAGCGCGGCGGTCGTACCGTCCTGGCCCACAAGCGCCAGTTCGGCCCGCTCACCGTCCAGCGCCCTTTCTACCCCGAGGGTGGCCCCTGTCACATCTATCTATTGCACCCGCCCGGTGGCGTGGTGGGTGGCGACCGGTTAGATGTTGCGGTTGACGTCGGGGAGGGCGCCCATACGCTGTTCACCACCCCGGGGGCCACCAAGTTCTATCGCAGCGCCGGTCCATGCGCACAGCTGACCCAGCGTCTGAGCGTGGCCGCGGGCGGGGTGCTGGAATGGTTCCCGCAGGAGAACATCCTGTTCCCGGGGGCGAACCTGCGGCTCAACACCCAGGTCGAACTGACGGCGGACGCGCGCTTTCTGGGCTGGGAGGTCCATAGCCTGGGGCGGCCGGCGGTGGGGGAGCGCTTCGAGAGCGGCTGTGCGGACCTGCGCCTGTCGCTGCGACGCGCGGGCGTCCCCTTGCTCCTGGAGCGGTTGTGGATCGGCGACGGGGTTGGGCTTGATGGACCCACCGGGCTTCGCGGCCATCCGGTCACCGGCACCCTGCTGGCTACCGGTGCCGCTGCGCCAGACCTGGCCGCCGTGCGCACCCAGGCGGTGCCGCCGACCGACCTGCTCTGGGGCGCGACCCTGGTGGGCGACCTGCTGATTGCCCGGTGTCTGGCCATTGGGACCGAGCCGGTCAATCGCCTTTTCACCCTGCTTTGGGGCATACTTCGGCCCAGACTGCTCGGGCGCCCGGCCTGCCCGCCACGCATCTGGTGTACCTGACGGATCGGGTGCCCGGGCCTGCTCGCTCGGAGCCCTTATGCTAGAAAGAATGTCTTGCCGCAAATGAACGCAAACGAACGCAAACGAACGCAAATGAATATAAGGTTATCCATAGTCTGTTGAAGCGACCCGTTCACTCGGCGGGCGAGCCACGCATTTTCATGGTCAATCAATAGTCCATGGTTTATTTTGCGTCGATTTGCGTTCATGTGCGGCTTAACTGCTTTTTTGTTTGCTAGCCACTGATTCCGTCCCGGAGGCGGCCATGGAACTCACCCCCAGAGAGAAAGACAAACTCCTGTTGTTCACCGCCGGCCTGGTCGCTGAACGGCGCAAGGCGCGCGGGGTCAAGCTCAACTACCCGGAGGCCGTGGCCTATATCAGTTGTGCCATCCTGGAGGGCGCCCGCGATGGCCGCTCGGTCGCCGCGTTGATGGATTATGGCCGGACCCTGCTCACGCGCGAGGACCTGATGGATGGCATCCCGGAGATGATCCACGAGGTCCAGGTGGAGGCCACTTTTCCGGACGGCACCAAGCTGGTGACGGTCCACGACCCCATCGTCTGATGGTTGCTGGAGACTCTACATGATTCCAGGCGAAATCCTCACCGCCCCCGGTGAGATCGAGCTCAATGCCGGGCGACCGGCGTTGACCGTGGCGGTCGCCAATACCGGCGACCGGCCCATCCAGGTCGGCTCGCATTATCATTTTTATGAGACCAATAGCGCGCTGCGCTTCGACCGGGAACCCACCCGTGGCCAGCGCCTCGACATCCCGGCCGGCACCGCAGTGCGATTCGAGCCGGGCCAGACCCGCACCGTCGACCTGGTACCCTATGCCGGAGACCGTCAGGTCTATGGCTTCAATGCCCGGATCATGGGCGCAGTGGACGGAGTGAAACCATGAGTCGCATCCCTCGCACCGCCTATGCCGCACTCTATGGTCCCACCACCGGCGACCGGGTCCGCCTGGGTGACTCTGAACTGATCATCCAGGTCGAGGCGGACCGCACCGTCTATGGCGATGAGGTCACCTTCGGCGGCGGCAAGGTGATTCGCGATGGGATGGGTCAATGCCAACGCCATGCCGCCGACGTGGCTGACCTGGTCATCACGAACGCATTGATACTGGACCACTGGGGCATCGTCAAGGCCGATGTCGGTATCAAGCATGGGCGCATTGCAGCCATCGGCAAGGCGGGCAATCCGGACACCCAGGCCGGGGTCGATATCCTGATTGGCCCGGCGACCGAGATCATTGCCGGTGAGGGTCAGATACTCACCGCCGGCGCGATCGACAGCCACATCCATTTTATCTGCCCCCAGCAGGTGGAGGACGCACTGATGTCGGGGGTGACGACCATGATCGGCGGCGGCACCGGTCCGGCCACCGGCACCAATGCCACCACCTGTACCCCGGGGCCCTGGAATATCCACCGGATGTTGCAGGCGGCCGAGGGCTTGCCGGTCAATCTGGGCTTCCTGGGCAAGGGTAACGGCAGCCAGCCGTGCCCCCTGGAGGAGCAGCTACGCGCCGGGGCCATGGGGCTCAAACTCCATGAGGACTGGGGTACCACCCCGGCGGCCATCGATTGCTGCCTGGGGGTGGCGGATCGCTATGACGTACAGGTCGCCATCCATACCGACACCCTGAATGAGTCCGGGTTTGTAGAGGACACGATTGCCGCCTTCAAGGACCGCACCATCCATACCTATCATACCGAGGGTGCCGGCGGCGGCCATGCCCCGGATATCATCAAGGCGGCCGGGCTGCCCAATGTGCTGCCCTCATCGACCAATCCCACCCGACCCTATACGGTGAATACTGTGGATGAGCATCTCGACATGCTGATGGTCTGCCATCACCTGTCGCCGTCCATCCCGGAGGACGTGGCCTTTGCCGAGTCGCGTATCCGACGCGAGACTATCGCCGCGGAGGACATACTGCACGACCTGGGCGCCTTCAGCATGATCTCGTCGGACTCCCAGGCGATGGGCCGGGTGGGCGAGTCGATCACCCGCACCTGGCAGACCGCCCACAAGATGAAGGTGCAGCGCGGCGCGCTGGCCGGCGACCCGGCGACGCATGACAATGCGCGGGCCAAGCGCTATGTGGCCAAGTACACCATCAATCCGGCCATCGCCCATGGCGTTGCGCATGAGGTGGGATCGGTGGCGGTGGGTAAGCTCGCCGACCTGGTGTTGTGGCGTCCCGCCTTCTTTGCCACCAAGCCGAGCCTGATCGTCAAGGGTGGGCTGATTGCCGCCGCCCCCATGGGCGACCCCAATGCCTCCATTCCGACGCCTCAGCCGGTCCATTATCGCCCCATGTTCGGCGCCTTCGGCAGGGCGCTCCAGGCCACGTGCATGACCTTCCTCTCGGGTTGGGCCGCCGACGCCGATGTCGCCCGCGAATTGGGGCTGCGGCGCCTGATCGGCACCGTGCGAGGGACCCGTACACTGCGCAAGTCCGACATGATCCACAACGACTGGCAACCCGCCATCGAGGTCGACCCCCAGACCTACCAGGTCCGCGCCGACGGCCAGTTACTCACCTGCGAACCAGCGGCGGTGCTGCCCTTTGCGCAGCGGTATTTTCTTTTCTGAGCCATGATCCAATTCACCCGCAAGACCGACTCAGCGCCCGCCGGCGCCCCCAGGGTCACACTCACCCTCGACCAACGCCGGCGCAGCCGGCTGGTGGTGGTATTGGACGACGGACGGGAGGCGGGCATCCGGCTGCCGCGGGGCACCACCCTGCGCGATGGCGACTGCCTGGCGAGCGAGGACGGTCAGTCGGTGCTGGTTCGAGCCGCGCCGGAGTGCCTCTCCCGGGTGGAGTGCGGTGACGCACTGGCGCTGGCGCGCGCCTGTTATCACCTGGGCAATCGCCATGTGGCCCTCCAGATCGAGCCGGGGCGGCTCTCCTATCTGCACGACCATGTGCTCGACGACCTGGTGCTGGGTCTGGGACTACCAGTCCGGGTCGACGACGGCCCCTTCGAGCCGGAACCCGGCGCCTACGGTGGCCAGGGCCACGGGCATGACCACTGACCTGCCACTGTTGCGGCTGCTGCAACTGGCAAGCCCATCCTTGCCGGTCGGCGGCTTCACCTATTCGCAGGGCATCGAGTGGGCGGTGGATGCCGGTTGGCTGCGCACCGCGGCGGACCTGGAGGCCTGGGTCGGCGACCAACTGGGCGCCGCACTGGCGCGGGTCGACCTGCCGCTGCTGGTGCGGATGCAGGCCGCGGCCGGGGCGCTGGACCCGGCGGCCATGGCCAGCCTGATCGACCGCCTGATCGCCAGTCGCGAGACCGCCGAATTGCGCCTAGAGGAGGCCAACCGCGGGCGCGCACTGGCGGACCTGCTGATTGCCTGGGACCTGCCCGGGGCACGCGACTGGCGGGGATTGCTGGGCCGAAGCGGCACGGCAGGGCTCGCCTTTGCGGCGTCCGCCTGGCAGATCGAACCGCGGAGTGTCGCCGCCGGCTATGCCTGGTCCTGGATCGAGACCCTGGTGCTGGCGGGTGTCAAGTGTGTCCCACTGGGTCAGACCCAGGGTCAACAGGCGCTGGCGCGACTCGCGGCCCTGATCCCGGGCACGGTGGCGGCGGCGCTGGCCCTGCCCGATGAAGACATCGGCGCCTCCTGCGCGGCGCTGGCCATTGCCAGCAGCGCCCACGAGACCCAATACACGCGCCTGTTCAGATCCTGAAACCAAGACGAGGTTCCTATGCCCGATTCAACCCCCCTGCGCGTCGGCGTCGGCGGACCCGTGGGGTCCGGCAAGACGGCGCTGCTCGATGCGCTCTGCAAGCACCTGCGCGACCGCTATGAGATCGCGGTGGTCACCAATGACATCTATACCCGGGAGGACGCCGAGTTCCTGATTCGCTCCCAGGCCCTGGCGGCGGAGCGCATCATTGGGGTGGAGACCGGCGGCTGTCCCCATACCGCCATTCGCGAGGACGCCAGTATGAACCTGGCGGCGGTGGAGGACCTGCAGGCGCGCTTCCCGGACCTGGATCTCATCTTTATCGAGAGCGGCGGTGACAACCTGGCCGCCACCTTCAGCCCCGAGTTGGCCGATCTCACACTCTATGTCATTGACGTGGCCGGGGGCGAGAAGATCCCGCGCAAGGGCGGCCCCGGTATCACGCGCTCGGACCTGTTGGTGATCAACAAAATCGACCTGGCGCCCGCGGTGGGCGCGTCATTGGCGGTGATGGACCGCGATGCCCGGCGGATGCGCGGCGAGCGTCCATTCTTCTTCACCAATCTGCGGGTGGGGCAGGGGGTGGAAGAGATCGCCGCCTTTATCGTGCAACAGGGGATGTTGGCGCCGAGCGCGGCCCACGGCAGCCCGTAGGGTCCGCTGCGCGGACCGCTCGCCGCCGCGACGCGCGGCCATCGTGCCCCTTGCCGCCTTCCGGTAGAATGCCCAGCGTGATCGAATCGAAACCCCCAGAGGATCAGGAGTGAGAGGATGTCCGCCACCCTGCGCATTCGCCAACGGCCGCCGGTCGACGGCCGGTTTCCGATTCAATTGCGCCTGCTGCGCCCCGATCAGCCGGAGATCGAGGCCGAGGCGACCATCGCCTTTGCCTTCACCGACCAGGAGCAGGCGGAACTGCGCTGGTATCTGGAGGACTATCTCCAGCACGCCGCAGCGACCGAGGCCGTCCAGGTCGAGCAGATCGAACACCTGATGAAGGCCAAGGGCGAGGCGCTTTATGACCTGGTCCTCGCCGCCAACCGCAACACCCAGGCCATCTGGTTTGCCATCCGTGACCAGCTCGAGGACCTGCGCATCGAGATCAGCACCGGCATCGCCCAGGCCGCCAGCATCCCCTGGGAGCTGATGCGCGACCCGGAGTCCGATTCGGCCATCGCGCTGCGGGTGCGCGCCTTCGTCCGCGTCCAGTCCGACCCCAACATCGGCTTCGTCCCGGTGCCGCCGGTGGACGACGGCCGCATCCGGCTGCTCTATGTGGTCTGCCGCCCCAACGGTACCGACGACGTGGGCCTGCGCGCGGTGGCCAACCGCCTGCTGCAAGGCCTGGGCGACAACCGCCAGCGCGTCGCCATCACGGCGCTCCGCCCGCCGACCTATGAGCAACTCCAGCAGGTGCTGACCGACGCCAAGGAGGCCGGCCGCCCCTTCCACTGCGTCCACTTCGACGGGCACGGCGTCTATGCCGATCAGGCCCTGCTGACCGAGCTGGGCCTGGCTGACCTTTCAGCCCTCACGCTCGGCGCCAACGGCACCGGCAAGCACGGCTATCTGCTCTTCGAGCACCCGACGGCCAAGCGCAAGATGCGCCCGGTCCCGGGTGCCGCACTCGGCCAACTGCTGCACGACACCGGCGTCCCGGTCCTGGTACTCAACGCCTGCCAGTCCGCCATGCACGAGGCGACCGAAAGCCCCACCGATACGGCCACCGTCCACGATGAGGTCCGCGCCATCGGCTCGCTCGCCCAAGCCGTGGTCGACCAGGGTATCCCCGCCGTACTCGGCATGCGCTACAGCGTCTTTGTCGTCACCGCCGCCCAGTATGTCGGCGAGCTCTATGCTGCGCTCGCCAAGGGCCGCGGCTTCGGCCAGGCGGCGAGCGAGGCGCGCAAGCACCTGCACCGCAACCCCGAGCGCTGGGTCGGGCTGCAACCGCGCCCGCTGCAAGACTGGTTCGTCCCGGTGGTCTACGAGGCGCTCGACCGCCCGCTGCTCCCGGCCGACCAGCCGCTGGCCCTTGGCGAGCACCCGGAACTCGACCCGGTCCAGCGCAACCCGGACCTGCTGCGCTATGTCCCGGACCAGGGCTTCATCGGCCGGGACGAGACCCTGCTGCTGCTCGACCGTGCCTTCGACTCGGCGAAAGTTGTGCTGCTGCACGCCTATGCCGGCCAGGGCAAGACCAGCACCGCGGTCGAGTTCGCCCGCTGGTACGCCCAGACCGGCGGGCTGGGCGATGCGCAGCTGGTCCTCCTGACCTCCTTTGAGACCCACACCGATCTCACCGACGCGCTCAACCAGCTCGGTCGCCACGTCGCCCCACTGTTGCAGGCCAACGGCATCGAGTGGCACGCCGTCAACGACCCCGACCAGCGCCGCCGCTTGATCCTGCAAGTGCTGCGGCAGGTCCCGGTGCTCTGGGTCTGGGACAACCTGGAACAGGTCGCCGGCTTCCCCGCCGGCACCGAGTCCGCCTGGACTGACGCCGAGCAGGCCGAGCTCGCCGCCTTCCTCAAGCAGGTCGCGCTGGACCCGGCGACCAAGGCCCGGCTGCTCCTGACCTCCCGACGCGACGAGCAGGGCTGGCTCGGCGGCATCCCGCGGCGCATCCCCATGCCGCGCATGACCGGCCCGGACGCCGCCGCCCTGACCCTGACGCTCGGCCAGGACCGGGGACTCAACCGCGCCGAGCTGGCCGACTGGCAGCCGCTGCTGGACTACTGCGCCGGCAACCCGCTGACGCTGCGGGTCCTCATCGGCCAGGCGATCCGCCAGGGGCTGCGCGGTCGGGGGCCGATCGCCGTGTTCATCCAGGCCATCCGCGACGGCGAGCAGCGCATCCAGGACGCCGACGCGGCCCAGGGCCGCGACCGCTCGCTGGGGGCCTCGCTGGACTATGGCTTTCGGCATGCCTTCACGGCGGAGGAACTTCCGGTCATCGCGCTGCTGCATTTGTTTCAGGGGGTGGTGGATGTTCGCGCACTGCGCATGATGGGCGAAGGCGACCACGCCCTGCCGGAACTGCAAGGCCAGGACGAGGCCCGCCTCACCGGCCTCTTGAGCCGCGCCGCCGAGACCGGCCTGCTGACCCCGCTGGGCGGCACCTGGTACGGCATCCACCCGGCCCTGCCCTGGTTCCTGCGGCAGGTCTTCGGGCGGCACTATGACGGTGAGGGCGGGCGCTCCGGCACCGAGGCCGCCCAGCGCGCCTGGGTCGACGCGGTTGGGGCCTTGGGCGATTACTACCATAGGCAGCACAACGAAGGTAACCGGGAGGTGATCAAGCCCCTGGCACTTGAGGAGTCCAACCTGCTGCACGCCCGCTGGCTGGCCCGGCGGCTGGGCTGGTGGTCGCCGGTCACCTCCGCCATGCAGGGGTTGTGGGCGCTCTATGGCTACCAGGGACGAGGGGTGCTGCTCTGCCACGCCCAGGGCGGCGGAGGCGCAGTATCGGCAGGCGTTGTACCTCTGCCCGGCCGACGCCATCACAGACCTCGGGCCGATGCACCAAACGTTGGGCGTCTTATATGCGGCAGTCGGCCAGACCGAGCCCGCCCGCGGCCACTGCGAGCAGGCCGCTCACCTGTTCGAGCAGACCGGCAACCGCTACAACGCCGGGAAGACGCGCGGCAACCTGTCCCTCCTGTATCTCAACGCCTCCGAACACGAACAATCCCAACCCCGCCGCCGCGACCTGCTGCGCCGCGCCCAGGCCTACGCCCAGGCCGCCCTGCGCGACTACCGCCACTACCAGGGCCGCGCCGCCGCCGACGAGGCCCGCACGCAGCAACTCATCGACACCATCGCCCAGGCACTGGCCGCCGTGTAAGCCCCCGCGTCCCCACGCGCAACCCCCTCGTCCCCACGCGCCGCGTGGGGATGCCGCCGCACCGCGGCGCTGTGCGCCGTCGCCGACAAATGTCGGCGTTCCCATGCGCGGCGCGCGTCGCCGGGCTAAACTGGGCGCCCCTGACATGCACTGACACCACGAGGATGCAACGCCATGGCGCCAGAGACCCCAGCCGACCGACAGTTTATGGACCGGGCGATCGAGACCTTCATCCGCCTCGCCCTGATCGCGATGTTGGCGGCCTGGTGCTTCGATATTGTGCGACCCTTCATCGTCCCCTCCCTGTGGGGCATGATCATCGCCATCGGGCTGCACCCGCTCCACGGGCGGCTACTCGACCTCTTGGGCGCCCGGCCCGGGCTGGCCGCCACCCTGCTGTCCTTGCTGGCGTTCGCGACCCTGATGGTGCCGGCGGTGCTCCTCAGCGGATCGGTGGTGGATGGCATCCACGCGCTGATGCGTGACTATGGCGAGGGCGAGCTCCAGGTGCCGCTGCCGCCGGATTGGGTGGCGGGCCTGCCCGTGGTGGGCGGAACCGTCGACAGCTTCTGGCGCGAGGCCTCGCACAATCTGGTGGACTCCATGCGTCGGGCCTTGCCTGAGATCAAGATGGTCCTACATTGGCTGGGCCGGATGGCGGCCGGGGCGGGGATGGGCATCGTGCAATTCATCTTTGCCATCGCCATCGCCGGTGTGATGCTGGCCCACGAGGGCGCCGCGCGGCGGGCCACCCAGACCATCGCCCATCGGCTGGCCGGGGAGCGGGGGGTGGAGTTTGCCGCGCTCGCCACCGCCACCGTGCGTAGTGTCACCCGCGGCATCCTGGGCGTGGCACTCATCCAGTCGCTCCTGGCGGGTCTTGGCTGGCTGGCAGTCGGGGTCCCGCTCGCGGGGGTCTGGGCGCTGTTGGCCTTGCTGTTGAGTGTGGTGCAGATCGGGATACTTCCGGTGGCCCTGCCGATCCTGGTTTATGTCTTTTTCCATACGAGCACCCTGACCTTTGTGGCCTTCCTGGTCTGGACCGTCTTTGTCGGCACCATCGACAACATCCTCAAGCCCATCCTGCTCGGGCGCGGGGTGGAGGTGCCGATGGCAGTGATCTTTGTCGGGGCTATCGGCGGGTTCCTCAGCGGCGGCATCATCGGACTCTTTGTCGGTGCCGTGGTGCTGGTGCTGGGATACAAACTGTTCCTGGCCTGGTTGGATGAACGCCCGGAGCCGGTGGCCTGACATGAACTGTTCGTCCGCAAATAAACGCAAATGAACGCAAATGAAAGGCAATAACTATTCAGTTGGACCAGGCCACCAAGTCTCCTCGCGGGTGATGGTGCGGCTGAGGTAAAGAGCCTGATCTTATTTGCGTTTTTTGCGTTCATTTGCGGACAATGATTCTTTCCAGGATTACCGGCCCAGCGCCGCACCTTTCCCTATAGACGAGGCCTCATCGCGATGGGAATCTTATCCGAGATGTTCAAACTGGTGGCGGCCGATGGCGCAGAGCGCGTCATCAAGGGCTACCAACGCTCCCAGCCCAAGGCCGGAATCCAGACCTACAACAAGCACAGCGCCGGGCTGAGTACCCTGCCGGCCAAGGTGGACCTGCGGCCGCAGATGACCAGCGTCGAGGATCAGGGCCAGACCAATAGCTGTACCGCCAACGCCACGGCCGGCGCCTTCGAGTATCTATTCAAGCGCCATCAGGGTGTCGCGCAGGACGTCAGCCGGCTCTATATCTATTACAATGCGCGCTATGTTGCGGACCCGGATGAGATCGACGATGAAGGCGCGACTATCTCGGATGTGATCGATGGGCTCAAACAATACGGGGCCTGTACCGAGACGACCTGGGTCTTCGACGAGTCGGCAGTCAATACTGAGCCGGAAGCGGATGCCTATGACGAAGGCGCCTGCTTCGTGGTCGAAAACGCCCGGCTCGTGCCGGTCGAACTCGCGGCATGGAAGACCGCCCTGGCCGCCGGCAATCCGATCATTTTCGGGCTCGAGCTCTTCGATTCATTCGACAAACACCGCAAGCCCGGCCTGGTGCCCACACCGTCCGGGGCCGAGGTGGCACGGGGGACCCACGCCGGCCATGCGATGCTCTGCGTGGGTTATTCCGATCCCGATGAGGTCTTTATCGTACGCAATTCCTGGGGGACGGCGTGGGGCGATCAGGGCTACTGCTATATCCCCTATCGCTACCTGATGAGCCCGGAATACAACGATGGCGATTGCTGGATCATCGAGCGGGTCGACGAATTGCCACGGGACGAGGCGACCTGGAGCGACGACGATGAGTCCGTGCTCGAGGAGGCGGCGCACGCGCTCGCGGCGATGGATGAGGAAACCTACGGGAACTTCCTCGAGGCGATGGGCCAGTGCCCGTTCGAGCAGCGGCTGGCGCTGATCTTCCTCACCGCGGTCGGTGCGGACGGTGAGGTAAGCGACGATGAACTGGAGGTGGTCAAGCAATACCTGGAGCCAGTGATCGAGTTCACCGGCGGTAACCGCAATGCCGCCGGCATCCTCAAGCAGGCGCGGCGCCTGCTTGCTGACGAGGACCTGCTGGATGAGTCCATCGATCTGATCTGGGAATGGTTCGACTACGACGTACTCGCGGGTATCGCTCACCAGATCGAGGAGGCCGCCGCGGCCGATGGACTCGAGCGGGCCGAGCGCAAATTCATCGACTCACTCATTGAGCGCTGGCAGGCCCCGGCGGACAGTGAAGAGACCGATGAGGATGAGGATGAGGATGATGATGATGATGAGGAGGAGGAGGAGGAGGAGGACGAAGAAGAGGACGACGAGGATGAGGACGAAGACGACAAGAAATAGTCCGCTGCCCCCGCTAGTTCTGCAACCGGAGGTCGAGGCTTTAGCCGGTGGCGGCTCCTGACATATCCAATAGATATCAGTGGCGCCTGCGGGCCGGACCGGCTAAAGCCTCGACCTCCATTGGCCGGAGTCCCGGGAATGCGATCTGACTAAAGGCCGCGAGCGGCGACCGATGGGTCGCTGGGGGCGCCGCCAGCGCGAGGCTCAATCGTTGCCATTGTGTCAGATCGAAGTCCTCGACATAGAGTTGTGCGGCCCACTGGGCCAGGGCAATCGCCACCCCGTCGGCGCAGTCCGTGGCCGGTGCTGCCTGGAGACCCGTCGCAGCCCGATAGCCGCCGCGTATGACCGCTTCCGGCAGGCCCCAGCGCTGGAGTGCGGTGGCGACGGCCAGCGCCCGGTAGGTCTGCTCTTCGGGGAGTGATTCTTCGGCCGCAACGCGATCCGGGTCCAATAGCCCTGGGAGTGCGCCGAACTGCATTGCGGCGAACAAGGTCTTTACCGCGTCCGCCAGTTCCTGGGAATTGCCTGCATGCCAGAAATTGAATACGAAGGTCCGTCGTGGCCGCGTCGTTTCAGTTACCGAGTGGTAGGAGCCCTGGTGCATGCCGAAGCCGAATGCGCTATTGAACCGCGGGGGCGCACTGGCACAGACCCGGGTGCCGGCCTCGTCATCATGCGCCTGTAGGAGACCGCCATCCGCCGGCTGCCAACCGCGATTGAATTGCACCACGAGCCGGGCGGCCTCCCATCCCACCAAGGGCCGGTCGGTGTGGACGCCGATGCGCGCACCGGGCGCCATGGTCTGCGCGGTGGCGGCGATCCGGTCGGTGAGCGGCAGGCCGGTCAGGGTCCGCATGCGCCGCGCCAGTGCGGCGAGAAACTCCGGGGCCAAGCGGTCGGTCGCGTCGCAATTGCGGACCTCGTAGAACGAGCCCCCATGCGCCAGCCAGGGCAGGTCCTGCTCGAAAATCCCCTCCAGATGGGCGCAGTCTATCGTGGAAAAGGCCGGCTCGACGCTGAAGAAGGGGTAGGGGTGTTCATGATGGATGGGATTGGCGAGCAAGGAACTCTCTTCATAGGGCGTTGTTAAGTCAAATGCAGCAAGCAGGCGCCGCGGACAGCCGATGGTGAGACGGCTATCCGCGGCCGTACCCTTTCAAGTCGGGTCAACCAAGCCCTTGGCGATCATTCGCAAGGCCGTCATGCTTGGCACAAAGAAATAGTCTCCGCCACGCGTTTCCACCAGCCGCGGAATCTTGGACAGAAAATACGGTGGGTCGTCGCCGTTCGGGTCCACCTGGATCACGGCCTTGCTGGCGAAGCGTTCGTCCGCGCTGTGGTTGCCCAGCAGAATCTCCTTGTCGTTGGCGGCCTTGAAGTCGTTTCCGTAGTTGATCCACTGCTGCTGCACAAACTCGAACTGGCGGTTGATGTCGACGTTCAATATCATGATGATGATACCATGATTACCATCGTCGCGGGTGGGGTCCTTGACCTCACCGTAGGGTAGGCCGCGGCGTAGGATGCGGCGCCGGTTGGTCAACGCACCGGGCGTGTCGAACGCGTCCTTGCTGACCTTCAATGAGCCGGGTACATCCGTTGGGTCGCGCGTGAACTCCAATGAGGCACGCGGGTTGATGCGCCGAATATGCGCGCTGAATGGGCAGCGGCCGCCGCTCATGTCATCGTCATAAGTGAAGCTGCTCAACAGCGCGTCCTGGCCTTGCGGGTCGGCGGCGGCCAGTTGGGCGTCGAACGCCGCCTTGCTGGCCTGGTCCGGCGCCTTGACCAGCGGTGCGCCGTTGTCGCGCCAGCGCCCCACAAACTTGGCCGCCAGCAGTTCCTTGCCGCCGGGGAAGTGCTTGGCGTGCTCGTCCAGATAGGCGTTGAAGGTGCCCACGTTCTCATGCAGCTTACGGTAGACCATATAGGTGCCGTTGCGCGACAGCAGGATGGGATTGGGGGCGGGGGGATACTCCTGCGCCTCGTCGATGTGGCCCAGCAGAAACTCGCCGACGGCCAGCGGCGCCCAACTGCCATCTGCCATTTGTTTGCCGCGCCCCAGCACCGACGCCGAACCGCGCGGCAGACCCTCGAACACCGGGTCGCCAATGCCGTCGGTGTAGCCGAAATGTTCTTTGGCCGAGGGCTGACCGTTCTCCATCACGGCCTGGCCGTCCTGGTAGTCCATGACCGCGTGGTTGTCGCCCAGATGGCCACTGAGCAAGACCACGCCGCCTTGCGTTGCCTCAATAACACCTTTCAACCACGCATAGCCGTCTTCCAGCAGGCCCTTAGTGTGTGCGTTGAGCGAGATAAAGACATGCACGTCTTGCTCGCGCGTTTCGCGGTTCTCACGCCAGATTGGGTCCCAGTACTGCGGCGAGCTGGGACCGTCATCGCCCAGAATGTCCTTGCGGCCCTTCATTCCCGCGACGAACTCGGGCGAGAAGCCGATCAGCGAGGTCCTGGGCAGTTCCAGTTCCTTCAAGCCTTGGTAGGTGAAGGCAATATTGACCGTCCAGTCGGGTTGCGGGACCTGGTCCGGGCCCGGACCCCAATTGGCGGAGGTGGTTACCCGCCCGGTCACCGCGCCGACAAATGCGCGGCCTTTGGCCGAGTCTCTCAGGTTCAAGAAGACATAGCGCGCCACCGGGTAGCGAAAGCGTCCGTATACCCGCAGCACATTGCCCTGAATATCGAGCAGATCCAGTTCTTTGGTCACGATCATTGACTCCTGACGGGTGGTTGACTGAGCCGCGATGCGCCGCTATAGCCGGTACTGGCCGGGCTCCCAGGTCGGGCCGCTCAGATTGGTTGGCGCCACGCGCGCGATGAAGGCTTGGTAGTTTGCCCTCAAGACGGCCGCCTCCAACCCCTGATTCGCGACCGCAAACCTGGCGAATTCCTGCTTGAGATAGAGCGCCTTCAACTGCGCCGGCAGCGGTTCGTCGTTGGCGCCGACAAAGAACAGCGTGACAGGCAGTTGGCACTTTTTCATGTAGCTGACAAAGGTGGCGGCATCGCGTACCTGATCGAAGCCGTAGCAATAGCCCCATAGGTCCTTGATGTGCTCGCCGATGGCATTCCACATGCCGCGCAGGTAGCCGTCCACATCGCCCTGAGGGCCGCCATAAAAATTGCTGGAAAACACCAGATACCGCGATTTCAGGCGATCCTCTTTGGGCAAGATGCGGCGACGCACCCCGTCCGGGACCACCGGCAGCACATCGGCAAAGGTGTCCATCACGCTGGCGCCGGGCAGCGACTCGGTGTACACATCGTCCAACACAAAGAAGCGGCACAAATAGGTCTGGGGCACCTGCGTCATGGGGCTGTTGGGTAACAGGTTCCAGCTCTCCAACAGGTCTCTGACCTTGTCCGCATATTCGATTTCCTCGCCCTTCACCACGCCCGTCCTGATCGGGGAGAGGATGGTCAAGGCGTACGCATTACCGCTGATATTGGTCATGATTGCTGCACTCGATCGGCTGTAAGGGCGCTCAACTGACTGGCGTGCCACCGTGTGCGTTTTTCCACCTGGTAGGCCGCCATGCTGACGATGGGTGTGGGATACATGTCGCCCAGGTCGTGCTGCAAACCGCGCAACAGTGTGTGATAGCGTTTGATAAATTCGGCGTCGGTCCCTTGGTCCGCGGTCTGGTCGAAGGCGATCAATGCGTCCCTCACCGCGCTGGCACTCTTCACGTCGTTGGAGGTGGCTAGCGGATAGCCGTTGTAGTAGTGCAGGGTTTCGATCTGGTTGTACTGGATGTATTTGTGGAACGGCGTGAGCGCCACGGATTTCGGGTAGCGGATATTCCACTTCCAAAACATATCAAGCCCGGAGGGGATGGCAAAGGTGAATGAGTCGACATACTGGTCCCAACTGCCGTTGAAATTGCTGAAGAACAGCATGTAGCAGTAGCTCAAGTCTTCCTTCGGCTGCTCCGGCGCCAGGTGCGGAAATTGGTTCTTCCCGATGATGACCCAGCGCGCATAATGGATCAGCGACAGCGTGATCAGGCCTTTCAAGGTGCTGGGAAGCTTGAGGGCCGCCCAGAAGATGACCTTATTGACCCAGACCAAATAGGGTCGTACGGGTGTGATCACATTCATTGCATAGGCTTTGCCGGCTATGTTTGACATCGACATCCCCGAGAAGTTGATTGATTTGGTCGAATATGGAACGGCGCCGTGGGTTGTCAAGCCCGAAATACCCGTAAAGTTTTCAAGTAAAATTCCGAGAGGGCGTTGCCCTGGGTTGGTATGTCGCGCCCCTTCGGGGCTTGTGCGGGTCGCAAAACAAGGTCATCTGTTATCCTTTATTCCGACGAGCGGCTCCGGCTTGCCGACCGGCCCCGCCGCACGCATCCGCTGCAACTGACTCTTGATCACTGACCACGGCGCCACCGATGACCCAGGACACTGAGGAACCCGTCGACTCAGCCCCACCGCCGGCCGAAGCGGCGGCGGCCGACACCGCCACCCCGCCCGGTCGGCGCCGTCGCCATCCAGTTATCCGCGTCCTGCGGTGGCTCGGCCTGTTCACCTTTGAATTGCTGTTGCTGGCGGTCGTGCTGCTGGGGTTCTTCCTCGGCACCCAGACCGGACTGCGCACGGCGTTGGCGCTGGCGGCGGAGCTGGCCCCCGGGGTAATCGAGGTGGGCCAGGCGGATGGGCGGGTCCTGGGACCGCTGCATCTGGAGTCCGTGGCGATCAAGTTGGTCGACATGGACCTGCACCTGGGCCGCGTGGACCTTGATTGGTCGCCGCTGGCCGCAGTCACCGGGACATTGCGCATCGCGCGGATCGCGGCCAGCGATATCGAGGTGGTGACGACCCCCAGCCAGGCCGCCGAGTTCACCCTCATCACCTTGCCGCAGATCGCGCTACCCCTGGAGGTCGAGCTCGGGGAGGCGGTGGTGGAGAACCTGCGCGTGCTGCAACGCGGGGCCGCGCAGCCACTGTTCGTGTTGGAGCGGGGCACCCTGGCGGCGCGATTGAAGGGCAGCGAACTCGACGTGGCGGCACTGGAGTTGGTCCTGCCGGAGTCGCGGCTGACGGCCAAGGTGGTGGGCCAGGCCCAACTGACTGACCAATATCCGCTGGACCTGACGCTGGACTGGACCCTGACGCAATTGCCGAAGGTTCGGATAGACGGCGGGGGACACCTTAAAGGGGACCTGGCCCGGCTTACCGTCGCGTCCGACCTGACCGGCTCGGTCGAGCTCGGGTTGGCGGCCCATCTCGATGACATACTGGGGCGCCCGCGCTGGGACGCGGTGGTGCAGGTCAAAGGGGTACGGGTGCCGGACTTTCAGGCGGACGCACCGGAGATCGCGGTGCGCGGGCGGCTCGAGACCCATGGCGATCTCGACGCGTCCACCCTCACCGGCAACCTGGACGGTACGGCCCCGAACCGCGCGGACTTCGGCCACCTCCAGGTGGCCCTGGATGCCGGCTGGCAGGACCAGCGGCTCGATTTGCGTACCCTGACCTTGACCGAGTCGGTCTCCGGGGCGCGGTTCAATGCCAAGGGCGGTCTCGACCTCAAGGCCAGCCCCGGCACCTTCCAGATGGCGGGCGACTGGGAGCGGCTGCGTTGGCCGCTAACCGGCGACCTGGTCGCCACGGCACCCCAGGGGCGGTTCGACGCCTCCGGGACCTTCGATGCCTATGACTATAACCTTGCATGGGCGGTGGCGGGTCCCGCCTTTCCGACGGTTGACCTGACGCTGAAGGGCCAGGGGGATGCCAAGGGGACGCGGATCGCGGCGCTGAAGCTGGTTACCCTGGATGGGGCCGTGGAGGCGTCCGGGGCGCTCAACTGGGCGCCGGACCTGGCCTGGGACTTCAAGGTGCGGGGCCAGGACCTGAACCCGGCCAACCTCGCGCCCGGCGTGACCGATCGGATCTTTCTCAAGCTGGACACCAAGGGAGGGCTCGCCGGCTTCGGCTATGACCTGATGCTGAGTTCTCAGGGGCCCGGCCTGCCCCCGGCCCGGCTGGCGGTGGGAGGGAAGGGCGATGCGCAGGGGACCGACGTCCAGTCGCTGCGTCTGGATATCTTCAAGGGCCGGATCGAGGGGCGCGGCCGCGCGACTTGGGCACCAACGGTGACTTGGGAGACGGACCTGACAGCGACCGGTCTCGACCCCGGGTCCTATGCACCCGCTTGGCCGGGCCGGATCGACGGTCGCGTGACGAGCCGCGGCACCCTGGAGGCTAAGGGACCGAATCTGACCGCGGTGCTTGCGGGTTTGCAGGGCACCCTGCGCGGCTATCCCATCGCCGCCGCCGGCCAAGTCCGGATGGCGGAGGGGACGATCCGGATCGAGGGGTTCAACGCCTCCTCCGGCCCCAGCACCGCGCGGGTGGATGGCGTGATCGCCGAGCGACTGGATGTGCGCTTTGACCTGGCCTCGCCGAACCTCGCAAGTCTCTTGCCGGGGGCCAAGGGGAGCTTCCAGGCCAAGGGCCAGGTGCAAGGGGCGGTCAAGGCGCCGAGCTTGAGCCTGGAGCTCAAGGCCAAGGACGCGGAGTTCAACGGCCAGGGGATCGCTGACTTGAGCGGCTCGCTGAACCTGGCGCTCGGCCCCAGTGGACCCTTGCGGATCCAATTGGACGGCCAGGGGTTGGCGGCCGGGGGTCTGCGCTGGGACCGGTTGCAGGTGCGCGGCGATGGCAGCCTGCCGAGCCATCGTCTTAGCGTTGCGGCCACCGGCCAACCGCTGACGATCCGCCTGGAGGCGACCGGCGGGCTCAAGGAGACGGTCTATCAGGGGAGTCTGAGCCGGCTGGAACTGGACAGCCAGTCCTATGGCAACTGGCGTCTCCAGAAGCCGATGCCGGTGCGCCTGGCGGGAGCCCAGATGGCGGCTGGCCCCTTGTGTCTGCGCGACGGCCAGGGCTCCGGTGGCTGTGTCGGCTTTGAGCAGACGCAGGCCGGTCAGTGGTCGGCGAACATCGATCTTGACCCACTGCGGGCCGAGTTGGTCCAGGGGCTGCTGCCGCCGACGCTGGCCGCGCAGGGCAGCGCCCGGGTCAAGGGGCGCTTTGCGGCCAAGGGTCCAGTGCTCACCGGCCGCCTGGTGGCCGAGGTCCCGCAGGGACTGCTGCGGCTCGCGATGGCCGGCGGCCGCTCCGAAGACCTGGATTTTTCGCGCACCCGTCTCACCGTGGACGCGGGCGCCCGGGGGCTCGGGGCCCGGCTCGACCTGCCGCTCGCCGGCCTGGGCCAACTCGGCGGCACGGTGGACCTGCCGGGCTGGCGGCTGGACGCCCCGGCGCGCCCGAATCAGCCGCTGGGCGGCCGGGTCCAGGGGAACATCGGCGGGCTCGCGCGGATCGCCAACCTGGTACCGGACCTGACCGGGGTAACTGGCACCCTGGCACTCGACTTCGCCCTCGGCGGCACCCTGGGTCGGCCCGGCGTCAAGGGCCGGGGCAGTCTGCACGGCTTCGGCGCCGAGCTGCCATTGACCGGGACCAAGATCGCCAACCTGGACGTGACGGTCATCGCGCCGAACCTGGAGCACCTGACCATCCAGGGCCAGGGTGGCATCGGCGGGCGTCCACTCACGCTGACCGGCGAGGCCCACACCGCCGCCAGTGGCGTGAGCGGCCAGCTAAAGATCACGGGCAACCGGCTCAGGGTGGCCGAT
Organism: uncultured Thiodictyon sp.; assembly: GCF_903946935.1. Classification (GTDB taxonomy): domain Bacteria; phylum Pseudomonadota; class Gammaproteobacteria; order Chromatiales; family Chromatiaceae; genus Thiodictyon. Next base: position 5,917 of record NZ_CAJAXH010000071.1, on the reverse strand, counting down.
ACCAAAGAATATTTTGTCCTGGTCTCGCCCGCCATCGAGGTCAACCTGAGCCCGACGGGCGCCGAGGTGCGGGGCGAGATCGCCGTCCCTGAGGCGCGCATCCGGCCGCGTAAGATCCCGGCGGGGACCCTCACGCCCTCCCCGGACGTGGTATTGGTCGACCAGGCCGGGGCCGGCAAGCCCCCCTTTCCGCTGGATCTCAACCTGCGCCTGGTCTTGGGCGACAACGTGACCATCGACGCCTTCGGGGTGCGCGGGCGGCTGGTCGGCGACCTGCGGGTCCTCCAGGCCCCAGGCCAGGAGATGTTGGGCGACGGTCAACTAGGGATCGTGGACGGGAGTTACCGGTTCTCCCCCGGGGCCGCACTGGGCACCGACCTGATCCCGCTGTTGAGCGGCTTGGGCGCCGATCTGGGCGTGCCGCTCACCATCACCCAGGGGCGGCTGGTCTATGCCAAGAGCCCCATCGGCAACCCCGGGCTCCTGCTGATGGCCCAGCGCGAGAGCGGTAGCCTCACGGCCGGGGTCCGGGTGGTCGGGACCCTGCGTCGCTCCAAACTTGCCTTCTTCTCCGACAGCGACCCGGGGATGAATCAGGCAGACATCACCAAATATCTGTTGACCGGGGTCGCACCCAGCGGTGACGCGGGGGGGGGGCAATCACTCTCGGTGGGGACCTATGTGGCGCCCAAGATCTATATGGAATATGTGAGCGGCATCGGCGACAGCAAAGACTCGGTCAAGTTGCGCTATGACTTGAGCCACAGCATCGAACTCCAGACCGAGACCGGCGATACCCCCGGCGGGGATATTTTCTATAAATTCGAGCGCTGACCGGTGGGAGCGGTCTCAGCCCCGCGTGGCCTGCGCGCGCGCAAAATCCAGCATGCGTTGGATCGGCAGCACGGCACGCTGGCGCACCGATTCTTCGATATGCACCTCCTGATCCTGTCGGAGCAACACCTGCTCCAGACTTTGCAGCGCATTCATGGCCATCCAGGGGCAGTGGGCGCAGCTCTCGCAGGTTGCGCCCTCGCCGGCGGTGGGGGCCGCGATCAGGGTCTTGTGGGGGGCGAGCTGGTGCATCTTCCAGAAGATGCCCGCGTCGGTGGCGACGATGAATTCCTGGTTAGGCAGGTCGACCACGGCCCGGATCAACTGGGTAGTGGAGCCCACCACGTCGGCCTGATCGACCACCGCATCCGGGGCCTCCGGGTGGACCAACACCGCCGCCGTGGGGTGCAACCGGCGCACCCGCTCCAGGGCGAATGACTTAAACTCCTCGTGGACGACACAGGCGCCGTCCCACAGCAGCATGTCCGCCCCGGTCATGCGCTCGACGTAGTGCCCCAGATGCTTGTCCGGCGCCCACAGGATTTTTTCGCCCTGCGCTTTCAGGTGTTTGACGATCGGCAGCGCGATGCTGGAGGTGACCACCCAGTCGGCGCGGGCCTTTACCTGGGCGCTGGTGTTGGCATAGACCACTACCGTGTGGTCCGGGTGGGCGTCGCAGAATGCACTGAAGCGGTCCGCCGGACACCCCTCGTCCAAGGAGCAGGTGGCCTTGAGATCGGGCATCAGCACGCGTTTTTCGGGGTTCAGGATCTTCGCCGTCTCGCCCATAAAGCGCACCCCGCACACCACCAGGGTGCGGGCGTCGCTCGCCGCGCCGAAGCGGGCCATCTCCAGCGAATCGGCCACGCAGCCGCCGGTCTCCTCGGCCAGGGACTGGAGGTCGGCGTCGGTGTAATAGTGGGCGACCAGGACCGCCTGCTGTTCGGCCAGCAGCGCCTTGATTCGCGTCGTCAACTGCGCCTTTGCGTCCGCGGTCAAGGCCGGCCACTGCGGGTGGGGCGGGACCTGGACCTGGGGGGTGGGTGTGGGGGAGGTGCTCATGTTCGTGCTCCGTGTGTGCCGGGGTGCCGGTATTGGTATCTGCACATTATGCACCGATATTAGGGTACGACTCAGCCCCTAGCCGGGGGGGCTATCCCGACCGTCAGCGGTTCGGGCCGCGGGGCGATCGACCGCCGACCCGGCGTGGGCGGATATAATGGGCCCCCGGCCGCGGCGCGGCCTTGGGTGTCCCGATCCGCATTTCTATCTTAAGAGGAGCTAAGATCATGCTGACTAAAGAAGAATATCTGGCGAAGATGAAGGCCCAGCTCGACGAGTGGCAGGTCGACCTGGAGGCCCTGGGCAGCAAGGCGTCGGAGGCCTCGGAAGAGGCCAAGGTCAAGGTCCAGGAGCAGATTACCGAGCTGCGCGCCAAGTGGGACGAGGGCCACGCGCGGCGCGAGGAGATCAAGAACGAAGCCGACGAGAAGTGGGAGGAGCTCAAAGACGAGGCCGAGGTGAAGTGGGAGGAACTCAAGGTTGGCGTCAAAGACTCCATCGAGCGGGTCAAGTCCTACTTTAGTTGATCGTTGCGGCCTGCGGCTAGCGTGCCCGACTCTCGTGACACCGCTCGGGCGGTGTCACGCCTGTGTCCGGCGCTCCGCGCCGGGAGCGTATGATCAAGGCCCCACGGGGCCTTGATCGTCATTCCGGCCAGCGACCACCTTCTGGAGTCCAAGGCTTCAGCCTTGGCCCTGTCTAGGTCATGGCAATTTAAGCAGACATGCTTGGCCGTGAGCGCCGGGTTGACATTGGCCCGCAGATATTTTGCGCAGTCCGCTGGGCTGATCACCATCAGTTCTTGAGTCGGATTGCAATTCAACTCCGTAAACGAAGGGCTATTGCAATTCACGCCTGTTCGCGAGTTGCCCAACTGCGGCAGACTGGCGCATGAACCTCGATCGTTCGCGTCGCAAGGCTCAATGCCTAGCGACTGGATTAAAGCGGCGCGCGTGAAACAAAGGGTAATGACCCGATGCCCGAGCCATTACCCTATTCTGATTGACTGGCGATGCAAGCGATCAATCACCTGCTTCTAGGGCGCACAATTGATCACGAGGTCATCGCTGAATATGCCGACTTGTTTGTCCTTCAGCATATATACCGCGGTATAGCGGCGCAGCTCGGGCTTGCCGACCTGGAGCAAGGGCCGTTGATCGATGTAAGGCGAGGCGACGGCCCGGCCCATCAAGACCCAATCGGGATCGCCTTCGCGTTGGCCATAGATATTGATGCCGTCGCTCTTATACAGGGTGAAGGTCAAGCTGACCACACCCCCGGTCTGATCGACCCCGGCCAAGTCCGGTTTGGCGGTAGCGAGATCGACAGTGTATTCAGGCCCTTCGATCCCGAGTGCATCACCCTGCTTCTTGGTATAGCCGCGATGCGACTTGATTTGCCGGACCAGTCTGCGCAGCTCCGCCTCAAGCTGGTGACGAGTCTCATTCTTGTCGGTCGTCGCCTCTTTGGCCGCGGCGGCGGCATCGCTGGCATGGTCGATCTTGGCCTGAAACGCATCGCTCAATCCACTCACGATGGCCAAATCTTCCGGCGTCGCACCGAAAACCGCCACCTCAGGCGCCAGTCTTGAGACAAAATGGCGGGTAAAGACCGTCAGATCATGATCTGCATTGGGAACAAAATCGGATTTTGCCATGATGGCGTTCCTCCTGACAGACTGTGCTGGGACACTGCGGCGCTCCCTCGCCCCTGTCGGGGATCGCGGCGGGCCGTCCGGCCTTGGCGGCGCACCATTCCAGAACCGGGCCGTCTCCTTCCAAGGCGCACTGGTGTCATTCTAAGGCTCACTGGCGCCAGTGGAACACTCAGCCGTACCATTCCAGGACTCAGCCGCACGGTTGCAACGCAACACCGTGTGGACGCCGCCTAAGAACATAAAATACTTTGTCTTTTGGCCATACGGCTGAACCTTGGAATGGTGCGGCTGAGGCTTGGAATGGTACGGCGGGAGGACTCAGCCACACGGTTCCAACGTCCACTGGTCCCAGTGCGTCTTGCGTCAGTCCTCACCCGGTCTGCACCTGGACCGACGCGCCTCCCATTGGTCCGATTCCAGTCTCGCCTGGGCCCTGGCGGACCCCCGACGGTGCGGTTCCTGCGCTTTTCCCGCCAAGCTCAGGCTGGCCGATGGGGCGCCTTGCCACTTCAACCCCTCAAAGGCCTCTCAACTTGGTGCCTCCATGGCTGGCCTTAAGTGGGCTCGCCCATCGCGATACCTCAAGTATAGTTCAGAGTTGATTGTTGTGGAACAATAAAGCAATTCTCACTATATGCGGGTGCGGCATCGGCATCCCCGCGGGCGCGGGGAACACGGCCGCTGGCATTGTCAGGCGCCGGACGGTGTCGGTTCATCCCCGCGGGCGCGGGGAACGCGTTGGCTGAGGCGATGAACCGCCGGCAGATGGCCGGTTCATCCCCGCGGGCGCGGGGAACGCTCCCCCGTTTCGATTGGTATTGGTTTCGCTGTCGGTTCATCCCCGCGGGCGCGGGGAACGCAGACCCAAACACGCGACCGACGACGGTCGCCGACGGTTCATCCCCGCGGGCGCGGGGAACGCGTTCCTAAATTCCCGGAGATAAAATCCTATGACGGTTCATCCCCGCGGGCGCGGGGAACGCCCTCCAACCCCGTCGCCAACATCTCACACGCCCGGTTCATCCCCGCGGGCGCGGGGAACGCTGGCTCGCGCGCCAGCTACTCATCCGCTCCCACGGTTCATCCCCGCGGGCGCGGGGAACGCGCTCAGGGGGTTGCGCAACCGTTGCGCAACGCCGGTTCATCCCCGCCGGCGCGGGGAACGCGCCGCGATTGTCGGCCTTCACCTCGCGACCGTGCGGTTCATCCCCGCGGGCGCGGGGAACGCCCAGATGGCACGGGTCTTCCTTCTTCTGGCGACGGTTCATCCCCGCGGGCGCGGGGAACGCCTCCCCCCCCCGCCGGGTGTCAGGAACTGATTCGGTTCATCCCCGCGGGCGCGGGGAACGCTAAACAGATTCGGCATGTCGATGGCTACCTAAACCCGCCTATAGTTTGTGAATGACGTGGGTAATCGCCAACGAGGGTGGTGAAGAGCGGTCGGGTCGCTGGGGGACATAGGGAGGCTGGTAGCCGGGGGGAAGGGGGAGTATCTGGCCCTGCGGCGGCGTGGCTGCGGCTTTGCGCCGGGTCCGTCCCCGGCGGAGCGAAGCGCAGCCGGGGACGGACCCGGCGCAAAGCCGACGCGGCCCACGCGCCTGGTCGCAGACGGTGCCGCGCGGGCGAGCGGCAGCGCGCGGGAGGTGACAAGGGCCGCGCCATGGTCTACAGCATCAGTGCCGTTGAGACAGGTACGGCACTGGTCGCGACCGCCACAGTCTTACCCAGTGCCGTACCCCGGAGCGTGCGTGGCACGTACCGTGGGTAAGTATCGCCCGCTGGTGGGCGACGATCCAGGATTCATCGGCAGGGGTTGTCGATGCTGGACACTGCCCGGTTGTTCAACTGCGCCCATTGCGGTCGTCAGGTGGCGATCTGTCGCCACTGCGATCACGGCAATCGTTACTGCGACCGGGACTGTGCCCAGGCGGCGCGGCGGGCGTCGCGCCGTGCCGCCGGGGCGCGTTATCAAGGCGGCCGCCGCGGGCGCATGAAGCACGCCCAACGCCAGCGTCGCTACCGCAACCGGCGGCAGAAAGTGACGCATCAGGGTTCACTCGCCCCGCCCCTGGATGTTTCACTGCCCCCCGAGTCGCGTGCCTGGGCACCGCCCCCTGAGCCTGCTCCAACGCCTGCCCCTGAGGGTCTGCGCTGTCATTTCTGCGGGCGCAGGTGTTCGGCATTTGTCCGTCTGGGGTTCTTGCGCCAGCGCCGCGATGGGCCAGTAATGCAATGGCCACCCCGTGCGCGGGCGCAGAGCCCCTGAGTCCCGCGGGCGTGGCCCGGACGAGGAGTCGACCGTGACCATCTCCCAGGAACTCGAAGCAAAGATCCTGCGCTACTTCCATGTTGAGAAGTGGCCGG
>NZ_CAJAXH010000070.1 GCF_903946935.1 uncultured Thiodictyon sp. | reverse complement strand
CTCGTTCATGGTAGCGACCGGTGTCCAAAGATCCGACGCCCATGATCGCAGGAAGACCTCGGTTTTTCAACTGAGTGGCCGCCGCTATACATAGATCGCCGGAGCTAACATGAGTAACTTCTTAGTGAACCGTTCCTAACCAGATATTTCGCGTTTGCCCAGCCACGCATCTCTTTATATGTGATAGGCAGCCAGAGAGTACGACCGTTTGAAACTCCCGGCCCCGTCACTTCGATATTCTTAGCGTTTGGAGGAATCGCCCCGACGATGTACGCTCTTGGTGTAGGGCTCACCCTAACATTCAACACATCATCGCTCGCGACATCAGCCACACTATATAATGAGCCTGCGAAACTAGCGTTAGACAATAGTGAAAAAAGAAGGGCAATAAACGAAAATGGTCCTGAAAGAATCACATATCCACAAAACTTAGTTCTACTCATTCGTCTTGCTCTTCTTAAGCCTAACGTGTTCCAGCTCGAGACGGGCCGCAGCTGGCCTGGGCTGGCGCGGGCCGCTTGTGGGCTAGATTGTACGAGGATACTAATGTACTCGACTGAATCGAGTCTAGTACCCAAAAGCATCCTGGCACCCGCCCATGGCCACCACCCCCGCGCGCCCCCGCCGCCAAGACGGCACCCCCTCCAACTGGCACCGCTACCGGAATCTACTGATCCACCACGGTGTGCCCGAGAAGATGCGGCCCTGGTACCTGCTCCGGGTCGAGGCGTTCCTGAAGGCGCTGCGTCCGGAGTCCCTGTACCGGCTGACGGCCGAGCAGGTGATCGGCTACCCCCAAAACCTGTCGAGCCAAAGGGCAACTTGCCGACTGGCAGTTTCGCCAAACCTTTGACACTTTGCAACTCCTTGTGGATTGGTGTCGCAGCTTCTTGGCATTCGGCGCCGACAAGCGCGTGGGTTGGCCAATGCAGGAGGCCGAACATTCCGCAGTTGCGCGGCGGCTAACGCTGGGGTTCCTTCGTCACCCCAGCCTGCACCGAATGCTTGGGCCGTCTCCTCGCGCTACCGGTCCGGCGCGGCGGGGCGGATGGGTTTCGCGGCCTTGGTCATCGCTTCGGCTAGGCCGGCGCTTGGGGTAACCCGTCGCGGCCTGGGGGCCGCTCCTACGCGGGTAGGAGCGGCCCCCAGGCCGCGACGAAAGTTCGCGGGGTGGCCGGAATAATGATCAAGGCCCCCGCCCAAGCCGGCCCGAGCCCCGACTCAACCCGGAGGCCGACGCTTCAGCGGGTAGCCCCCGCCCGCCGGCCCGGCCTGCGGGGCTCCCCCATCTATCGCGAAGTTGGCCATATAATGGGCCTAAGCGTCCTCACCCCCGGAGCGCCTTGCCATGACCAGAACCGCCATTGAGACCCAGGCCCTCGACGAACTCAGCCGCCTCCCCCCGGAGCAGGCCCAGGAGGCCCTGGACTTCATCCTGTTCCTGCGTGCGCGCGCGCAGCCCCGGGTCGCGCCTCCCGTCCGCCCACTCGGGCTCATGCGGGGACAGGCGACCTGCCACATCGCCGAGGACTTCGCAGTCACCGACGAGGACCTGTTGTGCCTATGACCGGCTACCTGCTGGATACCCACAGCTTCCTGTGGAGCGTGTTCACGCCCGAGCGGCTCAGCCGGGCCGCCCAGGCGCTACTCGCGAACGCCGAGAATCCGGTCTACGTGAGCAGCGTCAGTTTCTGGGAGATCTCGCTGAAGGCGGGCATCGGCAAGCTGACCCTCACGGGTTGCGTGCCCGACGCCTTGCCGGAGATCGCGCAAGACATGGGATACAGGTTGTTGCCGCTGGCGCCGGACGAGGCCGCCAGCTTCCATCGCCTGCCGCGCATCGCTCACAAGGACCCGTTCGACCGGATGCTGATCTGGCAGGCGATCCAGCGTCGGCTGGTCCTGATGACCAAAGATGCCGCCTTCGACGAGTATCGCGCCTTCCAACTCCAGACCTTCTGGTAGCCGTGTATGTTGATCAAGGTGCGTGTGGCGCACCCTCCCTCGTGACACTCTGTCGTTGCGGCAACCCGTCGCGGCCTGGGGGCCGCTCCTACGCGGGTAGGAGCGGCCCCCAGGCCGCGACGAATGTTCGCGGGGGGGCGGAATAATGATCAAGGCCCCCGCCCGCCGCGCCCGGCCGGCCCGGCTCGGATGGCCGATCAGGCCACGAACCGGCACTGGCTCGCCCCCGTGCGCGTGTCCATATTGCGGCCGCGGGTGGCGTGGTCCTCGATCTCGGCGGCCGTGCCGATGGTGCGGCCGTAGAGGAAGGTGGTGAAGGCGCCGTATTCGAGGAAGCCGGCGTCGATCTCCCCGGCGACGTAGGGCCGCCACAAGATCTTCAGCAGGATGACGGCGATGACCGCGTCGATGTTGACGCAATAGACGTTGCTGCTGACGCCATAGCTGGCCAGGGCATGGACCAGTTCGTGGTAGAACTCGTGGAAGACGTTATAGCTGCCGCGCGACTCGAAGAGTTCCCGGACATAGACTTCACGGGGGTCCAGATTGATCTCCTTGCCTTTGAAGATCGGGTGGTTGACGCACGGGATCTTGGCGTAGGACAGGTTGCCGATGGCCTTGGCCTTGGCCTTGTTGAGCTTGAAGTCGACGGCATAGTCGGCGGCGATGCGGACCAGGTCCAGGCCATGATTGGGATCGCCGGGATCGGCCAGGTTGCGCCCGCTGAAGCGCTCGATCAGGAATTGCATGGCCTCGAAGCCGTTGCCGCCGTGGGCAAAGCCGGTGTGGCTGAGGAAGCCGAGATAGCCTTTGTTCACCTGGACGCGCTCGGGCATCTCCGGCCCGTCCGCGCTGACCCCGCCCTTGGCGCCCTGGGCCGAGATGGTGCCGGGGCCGTTCGAGGCGGTGAGCCCGAGCAGCACCGAGAAGGCAAAGCGGCCCTCGGCATCGGGCCGGTGCGCCAGCAAGGCGAGGTAGGCGGTCTCGGTGAAGCTCCAGTCGTCGATCAGGGAGCGCACCGGGACGCCGCCGAAGCTGTCCGCGCTCTGGCGGTCCGGGTTCACGGATGCGCCGACCATCGTCGCGGCGACGCGCAGGTGCCAGGGCAGGTTGGCCAGGGTCGTCACCGAGATCCGCTTGTGCAGCAGCGGCCGCCAGGCGAGGTGCAGGCAGATGGCGGCGAGCACGGCGTCCGCGCTCGGGTGGCGGTCCTGGGCGGCGGCTAGGTCGGTCAGGTAGCGCAGGATGGCGGTCTCGATCGCGCCGCGCGCCCGCGCACCCGCGAGCATCGCCACGGCCAAAGGGTCCGGCTCGGCGGCGAGCAGGGTGCCGGCCTGCTCCGGTGTGGTGGCGGCGATGCGCGCAGCGATGGCGACGTGCGGATCGGTGAGGTCCGTGATCCCCGATTGCCGAAAGACTTCAAGCAGCGTCTGCACGGCCGTGCGGGCACCCGCCACCAGGTTCGGCCCGAGCAGCGCAACCGCGGCGCACAGCGCCGTGTTCGGGCTGCTGCCGGCCGCGCGGGCGGCGTGCGCCGCCGCGAGCAGCGGCGTGCCGTGCAGATCGACATAGGCGTTCAGCGCGACGTTGGCGAGCGCGCGACCGGTGTCGTCGGGGTACTCGCGCACCAGGGACAGGACCAGGTTTTCCTCGTAGGAACGGGTGGCGAGGTCCAGGATGCTGGCGCCGTGCAAGCGCGTGATCTGCGTCTGGGGGTCCATCATGGAGGCCCCGGAGGCGTCCTTCATGACCTCCCGCGGCGGGATCACGCCGACCTGGCGGTTGACCGCCTCGATCTGCTCCTTGTAGGGCTCGACGGCCGGCACCGCCTTGACGTCGAGCATCGAAGGCAGCGCGAGCCCGGTGTCATCGGCGAACCAGCACTTCATCGACAGGTCGCCGATCGGCGCGAAGTCCGGTTCGCGGCGATTCAACGCCATGACGGCGGTCATGGCCGACGGAATGTCGGCGATATTGGTGACGACCGCACCCTTGGCCGAGAAGACCGGGTTGTCGGCGGTATAGAGGGCATCGACGCCGAGCTTTTCCATGAACCAGCGTTCCTTGGCGGCGGCATTGTCGCCGCTGCCGGCGATGGCACCGGCGTGGCCGCAGGCCTTGGTCAAGCGGTCTTTCCAGCGCCCGACGATGCAGGCGATCACCGGCTTCTCGAACGCCAGGTCCCGTTCGTAGTAGCCGCCGGGCTCGATGTACATCACGGCGGCATGGCTGCGGCGGTCGTTGTGGAAGGCGTTGGTGAACTCCGCGGCCGCGAAGTGGATATAGACGTCCTTGCCGGACGACAGCGATACGGTGGTCCCCCAGCCGGCGGTCAGCAGGTAGACGGCGATCGTGGTGGTGAAGTTGCCGGAGTTCGAATAGATGGCGACCGTGCCCGGAACCAGCGACTCGGCCGGATGGGTGCCGCCCAGCGCGCCGCCGATGCGTACATGCTGGTGGGCGTCGGCGATGCCGAGACAGTTGCCGCCGAAGACGTCGACGCCCTGGAGCTGACAGTACTGGCGGATGATCCGGGCATCGCTCAACGGGACCTTTTCGGTCAAGATCACCACGCGCGTGAGCACGGGGTTGACGCGCACCGCCTCGATGACCGCGTCTTTGACCCCGGCCGGCGGGACATAGACGACCGCGACATTGAACCGGTGACCGGCCTCCAGGGCCTCGGCGACCGTGTTGTAGACCGGGATGTCGTTGAGCTCGGTCTTCAGCACTGAGCCGGAGCGCCCGGGCTGCACGCCGCAGACCACGTTGCCGCCGGAGTAGGTATGGCTGATCGGGGTTACCGTGCGGCTCTCGTTGCCGAGGATGTTCAACACGCACACCCGGTCGTCGCGGGTGGCGAACTGGGCCAGGTTGCCGTTGCCGACGAAAAAATGAGGGAATTCGGGGATACCCTGGCGGCGCATGGCGCCGAGGAAGTGGGCGTCGTTGGCAGACATAGTGAATCTCGTGCTGCGGGCGGGTTGGTCGGGCTGTTGGTCGGGCTGTTCGTCAGGCGGCGCAGAGGCCCATCTGGCGGGCGATCTCGGCGCGGCCCCCAGTGCGCATCCAGGTGTCGATGTCACGGGCGTAATTGACCACGCCGCTCATGGCCGAGTCGTGGCCGAACATCCGATACGGCAGCCCGAGCCCGTCGAGGGTGTCCTTGAGATAGGCCATGCCGCGGATCAGGTTCGGTCCGCCGCGTCCGACGACGACGAACAGTGGTCGCCGGCCGTGGCTGTTGAAATAGTCCCGCAAGGCATCGGCCATGGCCCGGAAGGTGGTGTAGATGTCCGTGTTGTTGGCCTTGCCGCCGATGATGAACAGTACGTTGCTCTGCTCGAGCCAGTGCTTGTAAACGATGCGGCTGATGTCGTACATCTTCTCGTACGGCGGGTTGCCGCCGAAGTCCGAGGAGATGTTGCCCGCCTCGCCCAGCAGCTCGGTGACCAGCGCGTTGGCACCGCCGCCGAAGGTCATGGCCGTGATGGTGCCCTGGTCGTTGATCACGAACACGTCCGACTGGCCCTGGTAGGTCCGCAGCGCGTTGACCTCGATCTCGAAGGCGGAGTAGCTCGCGGATTCCAGATTGTCCGGCAGATTCAGCCGATGCCAGGTCGGGTCGTCGCCGTCGAAGGCGCATTTGAAGTCGCAGGCGACGGGGCTCAAGCGCCCCTGACCGTTCGGCATCATGCGGATCGGATTGAGCTCCAGCATACTCATGCCGTAGTTGCTGAAGAGGTCCCACAGCTTTGGCAAGTGCTGCACCAGCGGGCTGATGATCTCGCGCGGCGCATCGATGCTGTCCAGCGCATTGGCGACGATGAACCCCTTGAAACCGGTCAGGGCGTCGAAGGGGATGGCCGCGATCTGGTTGGGCGCCAGGTCTTCGATGTCGACGCCGCCGTGGTGGGTGATGGTCAGCGTCGGGGCACGGTAGCGGGTCGCGTCCGCGATCGACACATAGATCTCGTGCTCGGCCGGGACCGCACCCTCGAAGGTGACGCCCTCGGCCTTGGCCACTTGATTGCCGACCCGGTGCTCGACGAAGAACAGCCGTTCCTTCTCGCGCATGGCCGTGGCCAGGTCGGTCGCCCGCCCAATCAACCCGGACTTGCCCTTTTTGCCGATGCCACCCTTAAAGATGGGCTTGATCAGCACACTGCCCCAGCGGTCGATCAGGTCCTTGACCTGCGTGCCGGTCGCGTCCGGACCCAGCACCTCCGCGGTTGGATAGTCCACATAATCAAGGAGCTTGGCCCCCCAAAGCATCCCGGTGATCTGCATCGTTGTATCCTCCCGCCGACGCGGGAAACCCTAATTATGATAAAAAATCCACAGTTTTACCTGGGAGTCAGTCGACGTTTGCCATTTCAGTGAATCTATCCAGGTAAAGGCGCGTGGCGAGCCGCCAAGCACACGACCGTGGAGAATCCGGATGGACGAATGCGGAAGCCTAAGTCACACAGCGCGGGAGTGCAAATGCTATGTATTATTTTTCCCGGGACGAGGCGACGATAGGTGGGAAAATCCGAAACCAAGGGCAGGAGGACACGCGACTCGAACAGGTCAGCCTCTGAGGCTGACTCGTCGGCCGGCCTTGATCATATTTCCGGCCACGGGTCGACGCCGCAGCCCGTCGCGGCCTGGGGGCCGCTCCTACGCCGTAGGAGCGGCCCCCAGGCCGCGACGAGTGCCAGCCGGGATGTGGCCGGATTAATGACTAAGGCCGACAGGACCAAGGCTGAAGCCTTGGACACCAGGGGCAAGTGGTCGGGTACGGATCAGCGGATGTGGTTGGGCTCGTCCTTGATCAGGTAGGCCTCTTCCTCGGCGTTGAGTTCCACCTCGTCGAAGCCGGTCAGCATGGGGGTCACATGCTCGACGAAAGAGTGACCGATGGTCAGCATGTAGACATGAACGATGACGAAGGCCAGGATGGCATAGGCGGTTGCGGTATGGATCAGGGCCACCCGCCCCAGCCAGACCGCGGCGCCGGGGGTGTCGCCCCAGGCGAAATAGAACAGATAGACGATCCCGGACACCCAGATGAGCGGGAACAGGATGCTCTTCAGTAACAGGTAGGCGATGGCCTGCAACGGGTTGTGCTTGCGCCAATAGGCCTTGCGGTAGGGGTGGCGCTCGCCCTTGAAGATGCCATAGGAATAGAAGCGCACCACCTGACCGAGCCCGGCGGCGGTGGGCAGGTAGTGCTTCCAGTTGCCGGTGGTGAAGAGCCAGAAGGTGGCCAGCACCCAGAGCGTCAGGAGCGCCAGGGCGGCCAGGGTATGTAGGGTTACCGCCTCATCGAAGCTCATCCATTGATTGATTCCATGAATGGCGAAACCGCTGATCAGCATGGTGAGGATGAGCGTCACCTGCGCCCAGTGCCAGAAGCGCTCAAAGATGGTGTAGATCAGGACTGAACGGATACTCATGACTAGTTGTCCCCGGTGTGGTCTTGGTTGGCTTGGCGGCGGTTCTTGAAGCGGCTCACCCCGCGCATCGCGGCGTGCGAAAGGCTCCCGCCGAGGGTGCCGAAGATCAAGATCATACCGGCCAGGTCGACCCAGCGGTTGCGGTCGCGGCCCGGCAGATAGACCCCGCTCACGCTGCTCAACCGACCCTCGGTCGCGTGACATTCACGGCAGCCGAGCGCGTCCTCCTTGGGGGCGACCATGTGGGTGATGGGCCAATAGGAGACGGTCTGCAGATAGCCGAATTCTCCCGAGTAGGGCAGATTAAACTCTTTCATGCCGCGGGCGACGGCCTTGCCCATGTCGTAATTGCCCCAGAAGGCGTCGGTGTCTTCACCCCACAGGTGGGTATAGACCAGGGTGCCATTGCCCATGTCGAACGGTTGCCAGGTGTGCATGCGCTTGAAGGGCCAGATGCGCGAGCGCCCATCGGCGCGGGAACCCAGATAGGCATTGATCGGGATCGGCTCATCCTTCACGTCGAAATGGGTGTCGACGGTGGTATAGCGCATCTGGCCATTGAACCAGCCGTAGGTGGGGATCACGTTCTCATCATAGGTGAAGGTGCCCTTGATCGACTTGTAGGTGTAGCGCTCCTCGCCATTGCCCTGGGTGTAGCCGTGCTCGTGGTAGCCCTCGCCGTTCTTGGTCTTGCCGGCGGTGCGCCAATCCCAGTCCATAATGGTGGCCACGCCGCCGCGGGCGAAGCGGGGGATATGGCAGGTCTGGCAGGCGACCGAGGCAACGTGATGGTTGAGCTTGCGATGCTCCACCGAGCCCGACTGGTGGGGGGCGTCGGTATGGCAGGACTCACAGGTGGCCACATCGCGGCGTTGACCTGGGCGCCCGGCGCCGGCGGTGTCCTTGGCGATGACGTCATAGCGGCTGCCGGCCCAGATGTGGTGCCTGGTGACATGGCAGGCGGTGCAGGCGAAGTTCTGCCCATTGGGGGACATGTGTACGTCGAGGTCGCGCGGCGGGTGCTTGAGCGCGGAGGAGAGGTCGCCGTGCTTCACATTGTCGCCGCCGCCGCCGTTGAAATGGCAGGCGCCGCAGTTGGCGCGCTCGGGTAGCTGGACCGACTGGGCGATTTTGGCCAGATCCATGGCGGGCAGGCCCTCGAACATCACGGTACAGGCCTTGTTGCCCTTGCTGTTGGGGGTCTTGTAGTAGGTGCCGGTATGGTCGTGACAGACCAGGCAGTCGATGTTGTCCTGGTTGGTGAAGTCGAAGGTCTCGTCCTTCCAGCCGTAACCGGCGTGACACTGGGCACACATGCCCTCGTTGCCCCGGGCGTTGGTGCAAAAATTGTTGATCAGGTGCTTCTTGCCGAGCTTCTGACCGGTCTCCGGGCTGGTGTACTCCCAGGTCCAGTGGATGTTTTTCAGGAAGTGCTTGCCGCTCTCGGTGTGGCAGCTCAGGCAGGCCTTGGTGACCTCTGGCCCGTCGGCGAAGGGACCCTTGAGGGCCTCAAACTTGCTGTGGTCGGCGCTGCCGCCGGTGAGTGGACCCGATACCTGGGCGGCTGCGTCCCCCTCGATGGGTGGCGTCGGCCAGTTGCTCCGCGCCTGGGCGGGGAGGGCGGTGAGTAACATCAAGGTCAAGATGACCCTGATGCCGGAAAGTGTATGCATGATAGTTGTCCTCCGCGATTGCAGGGCCGCGCGCGCCCCAGCTTGTTATTAGCATTGGGTCGACCGGGCCTCGCCGCAGCGCGCCAGCGCGTCGGGCCAGACCCATGAGCTTGATCTCTTGAACATCTTGCGGGCACTGTGGCGCTGGTGCCCCGGGCAATCTGGCGCTGCCTGACTGGCTCGGTTGCGGCCCGACACCGCGGGCGCGCGGCGAAGTTAGGGCGCGACGGCGAGGCGAGTCATTGCGAATTGTCAGTCAGGTCCGTCGCGGCGGCAAAATATTTTTGCGGCGATCTTGGCGATCTTGGCGCCTTGCCCTAAGACCCATGAGAAACCGAGGCTAGTACTTGGAGAAGATGTCCCGCAAACGGCACAGGAGCAGGCTGGGGTCGAAGGTGGGGTCGGGCAGGACCTCGCCGTTCAGCACGGCGGTCAGTACACGGTCGGCGGCCGACTCGCCGGTGAGCAGGACGTCAATGCTCCGCTTGTCCATCCGGCGGCGAAAGCCATCCCCGGCGCTGCCGGCCACGATGACCGAGACCCCGTCCAGCGGATGGGGGCCATCGCCCTCCCAGTGGTGAAAGACCTGCATCTTTGCCAGTTCAATGCGCAGCGGTTCGGGTGCGGACGCGTCGCTGTCGTAGAGCAACCAGTGGCGGGCCTGGCCGGCGTGGCCGGCGACCCGGGTGAAGTCTTTGGTGGCGATGGCGATTTTCATGGATCAGTCGGGCGGCGATGGGCGCTGTTGAGGGCTCGCGAGCATAGCAATATCGCCGCCCGCTGACCATTGGAAACCTTGGTGTGCCCGACTTGCGGCCTAGCAATCTCCGCTGGATGAGCTTCTCGTGACGCCGCTCTAGCGGTGTCACGCATGTGTCAGGCGCTTTGCGCCGGGGACGCCACTGGCCAATCCGCCGCCAAGGCTCACCAGGTACTCAGTATCCATTCCCGAGCTGGTAGCCTCAATGTCCCTGGGTGGGTGGGCAGCCGCGGAACCGGCCGCCAAGTCGTCCGGACACATTGGTCATCGGCCCGACGGGCAAGATCGACCCCACCGCGGTTCGTGTCCCCGCGGAGCCTCCGGCCATCCCGGAATACCTATCCTGCCCCGCCTGATCGATCTTGCAGTCTATCGCGGGGAGCACAATCTCAGGGCAGCGACCACCCTGGGTGTGGTGGGGGCCGGCGGGCTGGGCCTGGAGATCGTCACCGCCTTCCATCTATTCGAGTACCGCGATTGGCCTCATCGCTTGGGGCCGCTAACACCCACGAGCTTGAGCGTCATTCCGGCCGGGACGCCGGAATCCAGGGCAGGGAAGGCAACCTCGCGACTCGCCAGGACTGCTGCAAGCAATCGTGGCGCGTCAGCCATCACATAGCGAGCGTCACAAGCAAGAGGAAGGAATCATGATCAAACCCGGCAACACCCGGCGCGGCGCCAAATCCAAGCGACTGAATCGTTTGATGACGATTCCGGTTTCGCATATCAGCGAGTTGGTGCGCTGGATGCTCGACTACGGCGGCGTGCCGTATCGGGAGGAAGGCAATGTGCCGATGCTGCATTTACCTTCGTTCTGGTTGGCTGGCGCGGACACCCAGGCCATGCCGGTCCTGGTTACCAGCGAGGCGGCGCTGTGTACGTTGCGCGAATCGCTGGAATATATTGACGCGCGCTTGCCTGCTGAACTGCGGCTTTACCCTCGTGATCCTGATGGGCTGGCGGAAACCGAACGTCTGCTGGTGGTCTTGGTGGATGAGCTGGGCCTGGCGACGCGCAATTACGGTTATGCCATGCTATTGCCGCATAAGCAGACCGTGCTGACGTTCTGGCAGCGCGGTGTCCCTGGCTGGCAACGCTGGCTCGCGGCAGTGGCCTATCCGCTTATCGCCGATACGCTGGTAAAAGTCCTGCCGGCCGATCCCGGCACGATCGAGCCCAGCAAGCAAAAGATCGAAGCCGTGTTCGCGGAACTTGATGCCTTGCTGGCCGATGGTCGCGCGTATTTGCTGGGCAGTCGGCCCACCATCGCCGATTATTGCCTGGCGGCGTTGGCGGCGCCGGTCTTGTTGCCAGAGCAATTCGGTGGCGTCCAACCGAGCAAGGACGAATTGCCAGCCGCTTACCAGGCGTTCGTCGATCAGTTGCGCGCGACGCCGACCGGCGCTCTCGCCTTGACCATGTACCGCCAACATCGACCAGCGCCGCAACCCGTGTTGGATCATCACCCAACCTCGACCACCCCTGAAAATTTTTTCAGCTATTACATGGCCCGTGGCGTGGCGACGCTCACCGGCCCATCGGTACAGCGCGTGTTTTTCAACGTGCTGCGCAAGTATAAACCGGTACTGTTTCTGGCTAAGCGCGTGCTGGTTACCCGCGACAGGGATGTACGCGAAACCCTGGCCCGCGATACCGAATTTACCATCGCGGAGATCAACGCCCCCAATATGCAGCGTCTGAATGGTGCGTTTTTCTTAGGGATGGATCGTTCAGAAACCTATACCAAAGAGCAGGGCGCCGTGCGGCGCGTCATTCAATCCGGCGAAGACCAACTGATTCGCCGCATCGTGCGCAAACATTGCGACGACATGATCCGCGCCGCGCGACCGGTGGGCCGTATCGACATGGTGTCACAATTGACCCGGCCGGTGGCCCGGCGTGTCGTCCGCGATTACCTCGGCGTACCTGGGCCGGACGAAATCACGGTGATGCGCTGGTTGCGATCCTTGTTTCACGACCTGTTCTTGAACCTGAGCAATGACCGCGGCATACAGATGACCGCAGAACAGTCGTTCAGAGAAATGGGCCCCTACCTGCTCAATCTCATTGCCGAGCGCCGGGCTCAGCTTCAGCAAGGCGAACAATTCGATGACTTTCTGTCCCGGTTCATCAAAATGGGCATGGATGGCGAGCACGATCTGGACGATGACGGCATCCGCCGCAACATTTCCGGTCTGCTGGTCGGCGCTTTGGATACCAACTCAATGGCCACGACCTTGATCGTCGAGCAATTGCTGAACAAGCCTGATGTGCTGCAGCGCGCGAGGCTTGCAGTGGACAACGAGGAGCAATTGCTCCACCTGTGTTTCGATGTGTTTCGCTTCAATACCATGGCGGCGGCAATGCGCCGACACTGCAAAAACGGCGCCGACATTGCCGGGGTCACCATTCCGCAAGGCACGGAAGTTTTCGCGTTTACCTCCTCGGCAATGTTCGACGAAACGGCGTGGCCGGAGCCTTACACCGTGCGCGACGATCGGTCCCTGGATCGTTACCTGCATTTCGGCGACGGCATGCACCGCTGTTTTGGTGAATACGTCAATCGGATCCAGATCCCGACGTTGGTCGGCAGTTTGCTGCGCTTGAAGAACTTAAGAACGTGCAGCGGCATTCTTTACGACGGACCGTTTCCCGATCAGTTTGTGCTGAGCTTTGATCGGTAAGTGATTCGCCAGCGCGATTGCCTTGATCGTCATTCCGGCCGGGACGCCGGAATCCGGGCCAGGGACGGCAACCGCTAGGACCCCGCGAGCGCGCGGTATATGGCCGACTGGCCGGAACGACGATCAAGGTCCGCTTGCGCCTGATCGGAAAAAACAAGTTGCAAACGCTCGAAGAGTTGGCGAAACTTCCAGCCGAAGAAAGTCGGCCGGTTCAGCGCTTGTTGTAGGTAGCCCCTCACTTCCCCCTCGGTCAGTCGCGAGAGGGACCCCGGGCGCAACTCCTTCAAGAAGTCCTCGACTTGGCGCACGTACCGCGGGCGCATGTTCGATCAGGCACGACTTTATGCGAGAGCAGATCCAGTTAGCGATCCCAGTGGAACGGGGAGTAGTTCTTGTGGTGCAGGCCGGGTAGGCTCGGGCGTGTGCGAGATTAGGTCTTCAGGGGGCTGGACTGCATTCAGTCCAGTCCCCTGAAGGGATAGTGCAGTGTGGCGTCCAGGTCGTCCGTCGCAGTCTCCGCCGGCTGCGGCCTGTCTGGAGGGAATAGCAGGTTAAGCGCTTTCATAGGCGATAGAACTTAAGGAAACGAAACATGTGGGAAGCAATTCAGTACGTCACAACTGGTCTTACCTTTGTTGCCTTCTTGGTTACGGTGATTGCTTGGGCCTACAAATCGAAGTCGGAGGAACGCGAACGTCTTATTCAGGCCGCCTCAGAAGACAAACGCGCTGACCTCGTTCGCTCAACGCTTGAATTCTTTGATGTTGATACAACCGGGCTGACCAAAGAGCAGAAATACCAACTCGCTCTCGCGCAGATCCATGAGAGGGCGCGGCGCTTCCGGACGATGGCGATTGTCGTTTGCGTTCTGGCTCTTATTTTGGCCGGTGTTTCCGCGTACGCCATCTCGCAAACAAGCATCAAAGTGCCGCCGAAAGAAAAGATGGACGTGAAGGGTTCAGCGCAAACGAAGGAAGATACGACGGCGCTTACTAAGGAGCGAATCTTTGATTCACGTGGACCGAACAAGATATCGCTTGCAAGCTCTACGGAATGGAATTACCCAAATGATGTGGTCCGAGTTAAGGGAACCTTAGTGACGAACGGAAAGCCACTCGCGATCAAAGCCGCTAAGCTGATTGCAGAGGACGCTAGCGTTGTTGCTTTTGAGGCGCCCGCAGTTGCCGCGAGTGGGCGAAACGGTGCTGATGGTTCGCTTGGGCACGCAGGAACAGGTGCTGGACAAACGGGCGCGGGCGGCACGGATGGCCAGTCCGGGTTAAATGGCGAACCAGGGCTTTCGATTGGCCCGGTCGCAATTGAGGCCATAGTGTTTGAAGGAAGACTTAGTGTCTCGGCGTCCGGAGGCTCTGGTGGTAACGGTGGTCGCGGAGGAAATGGGGGTAACGGCGGAAATGGTGCTCGCGGCGAGGCTAGCCGACCTGGTGTCCTCGATTGTGCCAGTGGGCCCGGTTGGGGTGGGCGGGGTGGTGATGGTGGCGCCGCTGGAAGAGGCGGTGACGGCGGGCTAGTACCGCAGGATGAAAGTGCTCGGACCATGTCAAGCTAGGCTGCCAACGGCTTGCCTTGGTAGGTCCAGCGGAATGGTTTGGCCATTGTCTTGTTGAAATAGTCGATGAAGTTTTTGATTTTCTGGCAAAGGTCG
>NZ_CAJAXH010000069.1 GCF_903946935.1 uncultured Thiodictyon sp. | reverse complement strand
GATTACTGCTCTGCCGAACCTTTATATCAGAGGCTTACGCTATTTTCAGACGTTGCCATAGAGCCGTTTTCTTTTTGTGTAACCGCTCTATCCTGCTGTTTTTGAGAAACTATGCGACCTACTGAGATCCCAGAGAGCCGTAGAGTTGTCGGGCCGCCTTCTCGACACTGCCCATTGCGGTCTTGTCGCCGGTCAAGACACAGAGGTGATTCTTCTGACTGAGTCCTTCGAAGAGGCGCTGCACCTCTTCGGGCGGGACCTTGGAGTCGGGACTCACCACCAGCAGCACGCGACCACGGCGCACCTTCTCGCTCACGTCAGCGAGCTTGGGTAAAGGTAGCACGTCGTCGTAGCAGGTCTTACGGACGGGCTTGAACATGGACTGAAGGCGATGGCGGATCAGGTTATCGACTTGGTTGTCCGGGGCATCGTGGGCGAGGCTTTGAAGGAGCTTGGTCAGATTCTCCTGCCGATCGAAGTACCAGCGGCCCTCGGTGGTGTGGTGCAGGTACCAGGCGATTTGCTCGAACGCTTCAAAGGCGGCCAGGAAGTCTGACGGCTCGCGCAACGGCGAAACCAGACACTCGACCAGTTCCTCCCGGTTCAAGCCCTTGACTGCATTGACAGCGGTAGACAGGCTCGCGGTCAGCAGCAGCGCGCCGATCTGGGTAGCCGACTCCTTGCCGGTTTGCAAATCGATGATCTGGGCGTGGGCCGATTGCTGGAAATCCCACAGGTCCTTGGCGATGACATCGCGTAGGCCAGAGATCTCGGTCAGTTTCTCGCGAACCTCGGGAATACCCAGGTCGAAATGCTGGGGACCGATCAGGAAGCAATCATTAGCCGGACGGTCCCAGACAGAGCGCAGCAGACGGGAGACGAGCTCGATCAGGCCGCAGGTCTGGCGAAACTGCTCGTTCTCTTTGAACAGGGCGATGATGTTCTTGAGCCGGGGATGGAAGGGATAGGTCGCGGCGATCTCGTCGGCGAGGGCCTCCGCACCACGGCTGGCGGTCTTGGACTTGGATGCCTCGGCGAGCTTTCGCCCGAAGGCGTCGGCAATGTCATCGATCTGCGTTTGGTCCGGTAACTGGATGAAGAGCCGCTTGCGCAGGATGTCGTAGATCTCGTTGGCGGAGAGATCGACGGGCGTGATACTGCGCTCCTGTCGGCCCAGTTCCGAACGGGCATCCGCTAAGGCTTCATTGATCAAGCGACTGCCCGTCGCATAGGCCGCCGCCAGGTCCGAGACCACGACACAGACATTGCGTTTCTTGCCCGCTGCGGTGAGGAGGTTGGCGAAGGCGCGCGTCACGATGCCTGCGACCGTCCCATTGCCGACCTTTTGCGTGTCCAGATAATGAAAGTAGGGCGGCAACTCGTCTAGCAGGATCAGGATGGGCTGATCGCCCTCGAACAGCCGCAGCCAGTCTGCCTCGGACGGGGCCTTGGGACCGCCGGTCCAGAAGGCGCGGAACTCGTCACCCCTGTTGAGTTGGTTGGCGATCTCGCCCCAGAAAAAATGGTCGGGATTATTGCGACCGTTGAACGCGGCGATCGCCGCGGTCCCGAAGACCTCCGCATGGGCCACGCCAGCGCAGTGGGTCTTACGCAGCGCCGGATTATTGGCGAGCAAGCCGAACCCGACGAGGAGGTGTGTCTTACCGCCGCCCATGGCCTGCTTCAGGTGAAAGATGGCCTGGGCTGAGTGGCCGGCGAGCCGCGCCATCCCCTCCGCAATCAGGTCCTGCATGCCCTGGGTGATATGGGTCCTGGCAAAGAAGGCCGTCCCATCGCCCTCGGCCTGGATCAGCTCATCGAGCTGCTCGATCTGATCACTGAGCTTGATGGAGAGTGCCTTCGGTTGGAGCTGGCAGGCGTCGCGAACCGTTTTCATTGGTTTTTCGTTTCCATTTTGTTGTCAGCACTCTCGACTTCTCGAACTCTATGAGGATAGCCACTCGCACATTTTCGACAACCCTTAAATAGAGAACAATTTTATTTCTTGACGGGTGCAGCACGCGATGCGCTTTACTTTATATTTTCTCGGGCGATCTGGTTAGCTTGCGCTATACGCCCGAGCAACTTGCGATTCAATATCTCGATTTCAGCGACCTTAGGCGTAACACGTATTTCGCGGCGCAACTCGTGCATCTTTTTATGCTGTCTATGCGGCAGCTTCAATTCCCCGCGGTCAAGAACAACCCCAGTCACTTCGCACGCATGACCACCGGCAAAGCTCCTCTCCTTGTGATACCGAAGGCCATTTCGACTAATTTTTTTCTTTATCTCCCATATCAGGCGATCCGGCACTCTTGGCCCTGAAATCGTAACATCGTCCATGTACACAGTTATTATGCAGCCAGCCGCTTTCGCCAGATCCCAGATGCTCAACCACATGTCGTAGTGAGCATAAAACGACATCAGCGGACTCAAAGGGCTACCTGTCGGAAGATGTCCCTTATATGTCGCCAAGGAGGTAAGAATGCCCGCCACGTCATGTGAACATTCCATCACGCTGTCAAAGAACCAGAAAACGCGTCGCGACGGCGTAGAAGTAAAATAGTCCGCAACGTCCAGGCACCTGACTTCGATGCCTTCGAGATGTTGCCTTGCATTATTAACGTATGACTTGCCTTTGACAGGACAGTAAAGAAACCCCGGAAGTACGACACGAGATAGAACCTTTTCTATTCTTTTCTGTACTTGTGCCAGCCTGTTTTCCGGGCTTTCAATTCGACGAATCTTTCCGTTACCTTTCCTCTGGTCCCATTCGCTATAAAGATCATCCGCGCTGGTCAACTCCACAAGCTGAGAGCACGTCAACTGCAACAAATCCGCAAGCTCGGTTTTCTTACGCAAGCGAAAGAGCGGTGACTGGCGCAAATCGTAGGGCGATTTTTTATTAGCGACCGACATGAGATAAATCAGATCTCTCAGTGATAAAATTCAATAAAGCCAACACCTTAGAAGAAATCATTACTCTTGCTTTCTCTAGTCGTGGATTTTCCAGATCCATATTCTCAGAAAAAAACAGGATAGATGAAATAGGGATATTGAAAACATTCGCGTAGCGTTCTAGCAACGACAATGTCGGAGATTTCTTTCCGGATTCGATTTCGGAAAGATGAGATGTGGATATTTCAAGTTTTTCGGCAAGATCCTTTTGCGTCAAATCGTGAAAAACCCTCATTGTTCTTAGTGCTTTGCCGATCATTGCTCCGCAACTTTATAGATGTGACTAGATTCGGAAGTAACATATCCGGGCTGGCAGCCTAGCTCTTTAACAACTTCACCAGCTCGTTCAATGACTTTAGAATCCAGAAAATCACCAAACCAAACTTGATCAGAAAGTTGAGAACCCGCGGGTTACGAAGCCAGCACAGCCAGCCCTTACGCCCACAGGTCTTAGACCGCCCCTGCCGTGTGTCGATATCGTTCTTCATGGGAAAGCTCCTCTGTTGCAGTCGTCAGCGCAATTGCTGAAGACCGTCGCCCGAACAGAGGACGGAGAACGACAGTTTTTTACCCGGTATGCACTTTGGCGCGGCTTCGCCCGCCGCGCCTACGTCATCCGCGGCCTCAGAGGACCACGGGGACGCCGCGTCGGACAGCCGACCATTTGTTAGAAGGCTCTGAGTCCTTCCTCGGGCCGCCTAGTGCAGCCCAGTGAGTGGCGAATATCTCCGTTTCGATCTCGACTGGGAAGAAGTGTACTGCGACCAGGGTTCGCCAGTCAAGTAAAAACTTCGCTTAGAGCGAAGTCACAGCGTGGGCAGATCAATCCTGAACTCAACATATTGCACTATACACAGTTTGGCGATGATGATCAGACGCACAGTGGCTGCTGAGGCAGCATCCTTGCCAGAAATGCAACAAATGTCCTTTATCCTGCCCCCCCAACATCGTACCAACACTG
>NZ_CAJAXH010000068.1 GCF_903946935.1 uncultured Thiodictyon sp. | reverse complement strand
CCCGTGGCTTTCGCCGCACCCGGGCGGGCTACAGCGGCGCGCCCATGGCGATCAAGCGCGTCTTTGTCCGCCCCTTGCACATCCACGCCCAAGCCCAGTTATCACGTCCCATCCTCGACGCGCGCGAGGTCATCGAGAAAACCACCGGCAAGCGCTCGACCGAAACCGTCTACGGTCTCACCGACCATACCCCGGACAGCGCCGAAGCCGCCGCCATTTTGGCCTTCAACCGCCGCCACTGGACCATCGAGAACAGCTGCCACTACATCCTCGACTGGAACTGGGACGAGGACCGATGCACCATCCGCACCGGCCACGGTCCCGCGAACATCACCGCCTTACGCCGCTTCGCCATCGGCGCCATCAAGGCGAAATCCCGCGACACCGTCGCCGCCACCATCCAGCGCCTGGCACGCAACGTCCGCCTGGTGTTTGACTACCTGGGCATGACCGAAAATTCCCGCCGTCGGCGGGGACGGCCAGCCACGGCGGGCTAGAACGGATTTGCCGTGCCTGCCGGTGAACCTCCCAGGATCGCCGCCGGTTGGCACAACTGGAAGAGTCCCTGATGAGGCCCTAGCGCCTGCGGTCTCGTGTGTCGATTCGCGGGTAGAAAGCGATTTTTTCAAAAAACCGCTTAACTGTCGGAGCCTGAAAAGTTACTTGGCGGAGAGAGAGGGATTCGAACCCTCGATGGGCTATTAACCCATACTCCCTTAGCAGGGGAGCGCCTTCAGCCACTCGGCCATCTCTCCGGGAAACAAAATCGTGTGGTGGGCGAATACGGAGCCGGGATAACGCAATCGCGCATCCCTCAATCCTGCCCCACAGACTGAACTGGTCCAATCTGTGCTGTCGACCGACTGACAAGCCGGACTCGTGAACGTCACGAGTCCGGCATTGTAGCGCAGACGCGCCCTGCTGGCCAGTTACTCAGGCTCGACGTCCTGGCCGCCGGCTTCGGCCCCATGGGCCTCCGCCTGCTCGCGCTTAATGCGCTCGTAGATCTCCTCACGATGCACGGCCACGTCCCGGGGGGCGTTGACGCCGATGCGGACTTGGTTACCTTTGACCCCAAGTACAGTAACGGTGACCTCGTCACCGATCATAAGGGTCTCACCTACTCGGCGAGTCAAGATCAACATTGCTGTTTTCTCCCTTTCCATCTTCCGACTACGTGGCCCACCCGGCATCACCGCAGCGCAGTCCAGCGCCAGGTCATGTGAGCGAAACCACACCCAGACCAAGCTGGGGGCAATCTACCCCCAACCGGGATTTTAGCAATGCTTGGGGTAAGACCCAAGCATTTATTGCATTTTTCTGACGAACTGTCAGATCGGGGCCAACGCGTCGCCTCAGGCCGGCGCACGATCGAGCCCGAAGGCGTCGTGCAGCGCGCGCACCCCAAGCTCCAGGTATTTTTCATCGACCACCACCGAGATCTTGATCTCCGAGGTGGAGATCATCCGGATGTTGATCCCCTCGCGGGCCAGCGCGGCAAACATCTGGCTGGCGATCCCGGCATGGTTGCGCATACCCACGCCAACTAGGGAGATCTTGACGATATGCGCATCGCCCAGCACCTGCCGCGCCGCGAGCCCCGTAGCGGTCGACTGGAGGATTTCCAGGGCGCGCTCATAGTCGTTGCGGTGGACGGTGAAGGTGAAGTCGGTGCTTGCCTCGTCCGGGGCGATGTTCTGGACGATCATATCGACTTCGATATTGGCCGCGGCGATCGGCCCGAGGATCTTGTGGGCGACGCCGGGTTGGTCCGGCACCCCCAGCACGGTCAGTTTGGCCTCGTCGCGGCTGAACGCGATGCCAGCGATCTGGGCGTCTTCCACGGTGTCTTCCTCGAATGTAATCAGTGTGCCCGCACCCTCGCCAAAGCTGGAGAGCACGCGTAATGGGACCTTGTATTTGCCAGCGAATTCCACCGAGCGGATCTGCAACACCTTGGAGCCCAGGCTGGCCATCTCCAGCATCTCCTCGAAGGTGATGCGATCGAGCTTGCGCGCCTTGGGCTCCACCCGCGGGTCGGTGGTATAGACCCCGTCCACGTCGGTGTAGATCTGGCACTCGTCGGCCTTAAGCGCGGCGGCGACCGCCACCGCGGAGGTGTCCGAACCGCCGCGCCCCAAGGTGGTGATGTTGCCCTGCGCGTCGACCCCCTGGAAACCGGCGATGACGACCACCCGACCGGCGTCCAGATCGGCGCGTACGCGGGCGGCGTCGATGTCGTGGATCCGCGCCTTGTTGTGGGCGCTATCGGTCAGGATGTGTACCTGGCCACCGGTATAGGAGCGGGCCGGGCAGCCGATCGCATCCAGGGCCATGGCCAGCAGCGCGATGGTCACCTGCTCGCCGGTGGAGAGCAGCACGTCCAACTCCCGCGGAACGGGGCGCTCCTGGATCTGTTTGGCGAGCCCGATCAGCCGGTCGGTCTCCCCGGACATGGCGGAGACCACAACCACCACCTGGTGACCTTGGTCGCGGCCGCGCTTGACACGCTCCGCCACCGCGCGGATGCGCTCGGTGTTGGCGACTGAGGTGCCGCCGTATTTCTGTACGATCAATGCCATCGAAATCTCTAACTAAGCCCCGAAGGGGCGTGACATACCAGCCCAGGGCAACGCCCTGGGGTCAAGCCAGCCCCTGCCTGACCCACCCCTCGACAAACGCCAGGGCGGCCGGCAGCCGGTCCGGCTCATTGCCACCCGCCTGGGCCATGTCGGGTCGGCCACCGCCCTTACCGCCGACTAAAGCGGCCGCCTCGCGGATCAGGTCGCCGGCCGGCAGCCGCGCGGTCAGGTCCTTGGTGACACCGGCCACCAGACTCACCTTGCCGTCCGCCACGGCGGCCAGGAGCACCACCGCGGAGCCCAGGCTGTCCTTGAGCTGGTCGAGGGTGTCGCGCAGCGCCTTGGGATCGACCCCGTCGATCCGTGCGGCCAGGACCTTGACCCCGCCCACGTCCACTGCCTGAGACGCCAGGTCCTTGCCTTTGGTGCTGGCCAGGCGTGACTTGATCTGATCGAGCTCCTTCTCCAGTGTACGACTGCGCTCCAGGAGGCTCGCGACGCGCTCGTCCAGGTCTTCACGGGCGCCCTTGAGCAACGCGGCCAGGCGCAACACGCGCTCCTCGTCGGCCTGCACCCAGTCGAGCGCATTGGCCCCGGTCACGGCCTCGATCCGGCGCACCCCGGAGGCGATGCCACCCTCGGCGACGATCTTGCAGAACCCGATGTCGCCGACCGCCTTCACATGGGTGCCGCCGCACAGCTCGGTGGAGAAGTCCCCCATCCGCAGGAGGCGCACCTGATCGCCGTATTTCTCGCCGAACAGGGCCATGGCACCGGTGGCCTTGGCGTCCTCCAGGCTCATGATGCGGGTCTCGACCATGTGATTGTGGCGAATCTCGCGATTCACCAGTCGCTCGACCTCAATCAACTGTGTACGCGTTACCGGCTCGAAGTGTGAAAAATCAAAGCGTAGACGCTCGGGGCCGACCTGTGAGCCCTTCTGCTGCACATGCTCGCCCAGGACTTGGCGCAGCGCGGCGTGCAACAGATGGGTGGCCGAGTGGTTGAGCGCGGTGGCCGAGCGCCGCTCGACATCGACCGCCGCCGCCACGCTGTCGCCAACGCAGAGTTGACCCTGCGTGACCCGTCCCAGATGGCAGATGACCCCCTCACCCTTTTTCTGGGTATCGGTCACCGCGAACTCGCCCACCTCCCCGGTCAGGGTGCCGCGGTCGCCCAACTGGCCGCCGGACTCGGCGTAAAAGGGCGTGAGATCGAGGATCACCAGCCCGTCCTGGCCCGCATCCAGGGCGTCGCAGGACTCACCGCCGTGGTAAATCGCCACCACGGTGGCGCGCTCGCTCAGGTGATCGTAACCGCAGAACTCGGCCTGACCCTGGAAGTCGATGGCCACATCCTGGCCGACGCCGAACTGACTGGCGGCTCGGGCGCGCCCCTTCTGTTCGTCCATGGCACGCTCGAAACCCGCCAGGTCGACGCTCAGACCACGCTCGCGGGCGATGTCGGCCGTCAGGTCCACGGGGAAGCCGTAGGTATCGTAAAGCTTGAAGACCGTCTCACCGGGGATGCAGCCATCGGTGAGCCCGGCGATGGCGCCCTCGAGGATGCCCATCCCGTTGGCCAGGGTCTCCGCAAAACGCTCCTCCTCCAGGCGGACCACTCGCTCGATCTGACCCTGCGCGGCGACCAGCTCCGGATAGGCTTGGCCCATCTCGGCCACCAGCGGGGCGACCAGGCGGTAAAAGAAGGGTTCGTTGCACCCCAGCCGATAGCCGTGACGGATGGCGCGACGCATGATGCGGCGCAACACATAGCCGCGGCCCTCGTTGCCGGGGGTGACCCCGTCGGCGATCAGGAAGGCGGTGGAGCGGCTGTGGTCGGCGATCACCCGCAACGACTTATCGGCACGGTCGGTACACCCGGTCACCGCAGCGGCCGCGTCGATCAGGTTGACGAAGAGATCGATGTCGTAGTTGCTGTGTACGCCTTGGATGACCGCGGCCAGTCGCTCCAAGCCCATGCCGGTATCCACCGAGGGGCGCGGCAGCGGGGTCAGGGTGCCGTCGGCGGCGCGGTTGAACTGCATGAAGACCAGGTTCCAGATCTCCACATAGCGGTCGCCGTCGGCGTCCGGGGAGCCGGGCGGGCCGCCGGGGATCGTGGGACCGTGGTCGTAGAAGATCTCGGAACACGGTCCACAGGGGCCGGTCTCACCCATCGACCAGAAGTTGTCCGCGGCACCGCAACGCGAGAAGCGTTTGGGGTCGGCCTTGATCTCCTTGAGCCAGATATCGGCCGCCTCGTCGTCCTCGGTGAATACAGTCACCCACAGACGCTCGGGCGGCAGGCGCAGCACCCGGGTCAGATAGTCCCAGGCAAAGCCGATGGCCTCGCGCTTGAAATAGTCGCCGAAACTGAAGTTACCCAGCATCTCAAAAAAGGTGTGATGCCGCGCGGTATAACCCACATTCTCCAGGTCGTTGTGCTTGCCGCCGGCGCGTACACACCGCTGCGAAGTCACCGCGCGCTGATAAGGGCGACGCTCACGGCCAAGAAACAGGTCCTTGAACTGGACCATGCCCGCGTTGGTGAACAAGAGCGTTGCGTCATTGGCCGGGATCAGTGGGCTGGAGGCAACCCGCTGGTGGTCCCGTTGGGCGAAATAATCGAGAAAGCTGGCGCGAAGCTCGGCACTGGTGGTCATGGGGTTACTCGGATGCACCGCCACGGGCGGCGGTCAGTCGTTCCAACGAAGGTGGCGACGGATCAGTTCGGACGGAAAGCCGCGGCCTTCCAGAAAACGGCCACGGCGGCCGTAGTCGGCCTGATCGGTCGGCGGGACCGGGCCGAAGCGCCGGTCATGGGTTTGGGCGAGCAGTTGGGGCCAGGCGTCCTGCATCCGCTCAAGATGGGGGTCGATGGCCTCATCCGACAAGCCCTTATCACGCAATTCGGCACGGATGCGCAAGGGACCGAAGCCCTTGCCCGCCCGCTCGGCGACATAGGTCTCCGCCAGCCGCGCCTCATCGATGAGGCCTTGTTCCATCAGCCCGGACAGGATCGGCTCGACCGCCTCGGCGTCATAGCCACGCGCTTGGATCTTGCGCGCCAACTCCAGCCGCGAGTGCTCGCGGGCGGCGAGCAGCTTGAGCGCCAGGCGCTCGATCGCCGCGGCCGGGTCGGCGTCTGCCATCTGGCGGGCGGCGGCGCTCAGGGCTCGAGGTCCGCGGCCGGTTCGGCGGGGTCAAGGACATCGGGGATGGGCGCGTCGTCCGCCGGCTTGGGGAGCAGTTGCTCACGGATGCGCGCCTCGATCGCCTTCGCAATCTCCGGGTTCTCCTTGAGATAGACCCGCGCATTGTCCTTGCCCTGGCCGACCCGGTTACCCGCGTAGCTGTACCAGGCCCCGGACTTGTCGATGATCCCGGCGGAGACACCGAGATCGACGATCTCGCCCTCGCGCGAGATGCCCTCGCCGTAGAGGATGTCGAACTCGGCCTGCCGGAAGGGCGGGGCGACCTTGTTCTTGACCACCTTCACCTTGGTCTCGCTGCCGATGACCTCGTCGCCCTTCTTGATGCTGCCGGTGCGGCGGATGTCGAGCCGCACCGAGGCGTAAAATTTCAGCGCGTTGCCGCCGGTGGTGGTCTCCGGCGAGCCGAACATCACGCCGATCTTCATGCGGATCTGATTGATGAAGATCACCAGGCAGTTGGACCGCTTGATGTTGCCGGTAAGCTTGCGCAGGGCCTGCGACATGAGGCGCGCCTGGAGCCCCATGTGCGAGTCGCCCATCTCGCCCTCGATCTCGGCCTTGGGCGTCAGGGCCGCCACCGAGTCCACCACCACGATGTCCACCGCGTTGGAGCGCACCAACATGTCGGTGATCTCCAGCGCCTGCTCGCCGGTGTCGGGCTGGGAGACCAGCAGGTCGTTCATGTTGACGCCGAGCTTCTGCGCGTAGCCCGGGTCGAGCGCGTGCTCCGCGTCGACGAAGGCCGCAACCCCGCCGAACTTCTGGGCCTCGGCAATCACGTGCAGGGTCAGCGTGGTCTTGCCGGACGACTCGGGGCCATAGATCTCGACCACCCGCCCCTTGGGCAGGCCGCCGATGCCGAGTGCGAGGTCAAGCCCCAACGAACCGGTGGAGATCACATCCACATTGCGCGCGGCGCTCACATCGCCCATGCGCATCACCGACCCCTTACCGAACTGCTTTTCGATCTGGGTCAGGGCGGCGGCCAGGGCCTTTTTGCGATTTTCGTCCATCGGGTCTCCGTGGGGGCCGGCCGCGCGAGGCAGGCGCCGGTTCCAGTCTGTAAAGTCGGCGATTATCGCACAGCCAAGGGGCGTCGCACATCGGGAGGAGCGGCGACCCCACGGCAAATCCGTTCTAGCCCGCCGTGGCTGGCCGTCCCCGCCGACGGCGGGAATTTTCGGTCATGCCCAGGTAGTCGAACACCAGGCGGACGTTGCGTGCCAGGCGCTGGATGGTGGCGGCGACGGTGTCGCGGGATT
>NZ_CAJAXH010000067.1 GCF_903946935.1 uncultured Thiodictyon sp. | reverse complement strand
GATTACTGCTCTGCCGAACCTTTATATCAGAGGCTTACGCTATTTTCAGACGTTGCCATAGAGCCGTTTTCTTTTTGTGTAACCGCTCTATCCTGCTGTTTTTGAGAAACTATGCGACCTACTGAGATCCCAGAGAGCCACTATTTCGGCAACAAGGTCAACAAGACCAAGCGGTTCCTGCTCGGCGAGCTGCTCGGTGGGATCTGCCGCCACTTCCTCCTGATGACCGCCACCCCCCACAACGGCAAGGAAGCGGACTTCCAGGTCTGGCTGTCCCTGCTGGACGCCGACCGCTTCTATGGCAAGTTCCGCGAGGGTGCCCACCAGGTGGACGTGTCCGACATGATGCGGCGCATGGTCAAGGAAGACCTCCTCAAGTTCGACGGTACCCCGCTGTTCCCCGAGCGCTGCGCCTACACGGTCAACTACACCCTCTCAGGACCGGAAGACGCCCTTTACACGGCCGTCACCGACTATGTCCGCAACGAGATGAACCGCGCGGATAACCTGGACGGCAAGCGCAAGAACACCGTCGGCTTTGCGCTCACCCTGCTGCAGCGCCGGCTCGCATCCAGCCCCGAGGCCATCTATCAATCACTCAAACGCCGCCGCCAGAAGCTCGAATCGCGCCTGCGTGAGGAGCAGATCAACCAACACGGCAACCACGTCGCCGAGACCCTGGGCACCTATAACGCCAAGGACGTGCCCGAGGACATCCTCGACGCCGACGACGAACTGACCGGCGGCGAGTACGAGGCCTGGGCCGAGGACGTGCTCGACCAGGCCACCACCGCCCGCACCATTGACGAGCTCAAAAGCGAGATCGGCACCCTCACCTGGCTCGAAGCCCAGGCCAAGGGCGTGGTCCACTCCGGCCAGGATCGCAAGTGGGATGAGCTCTCCCGCCTCCTGCAAGACCACACCCTGATGTGTACCGCGGCCGGCACCCGCCGCAAGCTCAT
Organism: uncultured Thiodictyon sp.; assembly: GCF_903946935.1. Classification (GTDB taxonomy): domain Bacteria; phylum Pseudomonadota; class Gammaproteobacteria; order Chromatiales; family Chromatiaceae; genus Thiodictyon. Next base: position 4,739 of record NZ_CAJAXH010000067.1, on the reverse strand, counting down.
CCTCTTCACCGAACACCGCGACACGCTCAACTACCTTCAGGCCCGCATCCAAGGGCTGCTCGGCAGCCCCGATGCCGTCGTCGCCATCCACGGCGGCATCAACCGCGACGATCGCCGCAAGACCCAGGAAGCGTTCCGCTTCGACCCCGCCGTGCTGGTCCTGGTGGCCACCGATGCCGCGGGTGAAGGCGTCAATCTCCAGAACGCCAACCTCATGGTCAACTACGACCTGCCGTGGAATCCCAACCGCTTGGAGCAACGCTTCGGGCGCATCCACCGCATCGGCCAGACCGAGGTGTGCCACCTGTGGAACATGGTCGCCAACCAAACCCGCGAGGGCGATGTCTTCCAAAAACTGTTCGACAAGCTGGAGGTGGAACGCGCGGCACTGGGTGGGCGCGTCTTCGACATCCTGGGCGAGGCCTTCGATAACCTGTCGCTGCGCGACCTGCTGATCGAGGCCATCCGCTACGGCGAGAGCCCCGAAACCAAGGCCCGGCTGAACCAGGTCATCGAGGGGGCCTTAGACACCGACCACCTGCGCGCCATCATCGGGCGTAACGCCCTGGTCGAGCAGACCATGCGCATGGAAGACCTGTACGCCATCAAAGAGGAGATGGACAAGGCCGAGGCCCGCAAGCTCCAGCCCTACTTCATCCGCGCCTTCTTCAGCGAAGCCTTCCAGGCCCTGGGTGGCGAACTGCGCCCCCGCGAGCCCGGCCGGTTCGAGATCCGTCACGTCCCCGCTGTCATCCGCACCCGTGACCGCGTGATCGGCGAGACCCGCACCCCGGTGCTCAAGGGTTACGAGCGTATCTGCTTCGAGAAGGACCGCATCCGCGTCGACGGCAAGCCGATGGCCAGCCTGGTACACCCAGCCCATCCGTTGATGCACGCCGTCACCGACCTGGTGCTCGAGTCCCACCGCGGCAAGCTCAAGCAGGGCGCCATCCTGCTCGATCCCAGCGACGAGGGCACCGTGCCGCGGGTCCTCTTCATGATCGAGCACACGGTGCGCGAGGCCGCCAGTGATCCGCCGCGCACCGTCTCGCGCCGCCTTCAGTTCGTCTCCATCGCCCCGGACGGTACCGCCGCGTTCGCCGGCTGGGCCCCCCACCTCGACCTCGTGCCGCTGGCCGACGCCGACCGGGCGGGCGTGCAGGACATCCTCACCGCTCCCTGGATCACCAGCCCTGACCAGGGCGGTTTGGAACAGACCGCCCTGGCCCACGCCATCGCCCGCCTGGTGCCGGAGCATTACCAAGAGGTGCGGGAGCGCCGCGAGCGCCAGGTAGACAAGATCCTCGGGGCCGTCAACGAACGCCTGATCAAAGAAATCAGCTACTGGTCGGACCGCTACATCAAGCTCACCGACGACGTGGCCGCCGGCAAGCAACCCCAGGTTCAGCCTGAGATGGCCCGCCGCCGCGTCGAGGAACTGACCGCACGCCTGGAGCAACGCAAACGGGAACTGGCCGACCAGCGGCATGTGGTCTCTGCCACCCCGGTGGTTATCGGCGGGGCACTCGTCATCCCCCAAGGCCTGTTGGATCAGCGCCAGTTGCCGGAGAGCGCGGCCTTTTCACCGGTGGATGCCGCCGCCCGCGCCCGGATCGAACGCATCGCCATGCAGGCCGTGATCGACGCCGAACGCGCCCTGGGACACACCGTCTTCGACGTCTCCGCCGAGAAATGCGGCTGGGACCTGACGGCCCGCCCCCCCATCCAGGACGGCAAATTGCCCGTGGACCGCCACATCGAGGTCAAAGGCCGCGTCAAGGGCGCGGACACCGTCACTATCAGCCGCAACGAGATCCTTTACGGGCTCAACCAGGCGGACAAGTTCATCCTCGCCATCGTGATCGTGGATGGGGACGGGCACGAGGGGCCGCACTACATCCGCAATCCCTTCCGCCAGGAACCGGATTTCGGGGTCGCCAGCATCAACTACAGACTCGCCGACCTGCTCGCGGGTGCCGTGTCGCCCAGTCCCCGGCTGTAACTGGCCCCAGGGCCTGCCCAATGCGTGCCCGGATCGCCTGCCTGCCCGACCCGCGTTCGCGCTAGAATGTAAGGACGTAATGCGTCCTTCCAGGTTTCAACCATGACCGCACTCGCCAAAATCACCAGCAAAGGCCAGACCACCATCCCCCAGGAGGTCCGCAAGGCGCTCCAGGCCGGTCCGGGGGACTTGCTGGCCTGGGACCTGGCCGCCGACGGCAAGGTCACGGTGCGGCGTGTCCGTCCCTTGGACCTGGACTATCTCAAGGCGGTGGAAGGCACCTTGAGCGAATGGGCCTCAGCCGAAGACGAGGCCGCCTACCGTGACCTTTGAACTCACCGATGAGCCCCCTGATGAATCAATGGCCGTCGTGCGGGTGCCCTTCCCCTTCACCGATCGCGACGCCACCAAGGTCCGGCCGGCCCTGATTCTGTCGGGCGCCGCCGCCTTCGGTACACCCGCCGGTCACAGCGTGCTGGCCATGATCACCTCGGCCAAGCACAGTGCCTGGCCGCTGGACGTGCCGATTCAGGATCTCACGGCAGCCGGGTTACCGACCCCCTCCCTGGTGCGCATGAAACTCTTCACCCTCGACCACGCGCTCATCCGCGGACGGCTCGGCCGACTCGGCCCGACCGACGCCAGGGCCGTGCGCGCGGTGCTCATTCAACTGCTCGACCTCAAGGACTGACGCCATGAGCCAGAACATCAAAGCCCCCAAGAAGCTCATCGAAGTCGCCCTGCCCCTGGACGACATCAACGTCGCCTCGGCGCGCGAGAAATCCATCCGTCACGGCCACCCCAGCACCCTGCACCTGTGGTGGGCCCGCCGGCCCCTGGCCGCGGCGCGGGCGGTACTGTTTGCCCAACTGGTCAACGACCCGGGGGGCGAGCGGGGCTGGTACGCTGGCAAGACCAAGGCCCAGGCGGATGAGGAGCGGGAGCGGCTGTTCGACATCATCCGTGACCTGGTGAAGTGGGAGAACACCAACAACGAATCTGTGTTGGAGCGCGCCCGCGAGGCCATCCGTGCCTCTTGGCGGGAGACCTGCGAGCTGAACAAGGGTAAGCCTGGCTTCGACCCGGACAAGCTGCCCGCCTTCCACGACCCCTTTGCCGGCGGCGGCTCCATCCCGCTGGAGGCCCAGCGACTGGGACTCGAGGCCTATGCCACCGACCTGAACCCGGTGGCTGTGCTGATCAACAAGGCCATGATCGAGATTCCGCCCCGATTTGCCGGACACCACCCGGTGGGGCCGATCCCGGACGGTCCGCGGCAGTTGCGGCTTGATCGCCAGGATTGGCCCGGCGCGACTGGGCTCGCCGAGGATGTCAGGCGCTATGGGCACTGGATGCGGGAGGAGGCGTTTAAGCGGATCGGCCATTTGTATCCGCCGGTTCAAGTCACCGCAGAGATGGCTAAGGATTCGAGTAATCCGCGGCCGGATCTCAAGCCCTATGTGGGAAAGAAGCTCACGGTGATTGCATGGATCTGGGCGCGGACGGTGAAAAGTCCGAATCCGGCATTTGCCCATGTGGATGTTCCGCTGGCATCGACCTTTATGCTCTCTACTAAGCCAGGCAAGGAAGCGTATATCGAGCCGGTTGTTGACGGAGACTGTTATCGATTCATTGTGAAGGTCGGTCAGCCCCAAGATAGGGATGCCGCAAACAATGGCACGAAACTGGCCGGAGCGAATTTCCGTTGTCTTATGTCGAACGCACCGATCTCAGGTGACTACATCAAGACTGAAGGAAAGGCTAAACGTTTGGGTATGCGGTTAATGGCTATTGCCGCTGAGGGCGTGCGCCAGCGAGTCTATTTGTCTCCCACTGATGCGATGGAGACTATCGCACGGCAGGCAGAACCCGAGTGGAGACCCGAGGGTGACGTACCTGCTCGCTTAACCGGAGGAACTTGTGTTCCCTACGGGCTTGAAAAGTGGGGAGACCTCTTCACCCTCCGACAGCTCGTAGCTCTGACAACTTTTTCCGATCTAGTAACGGAGGTAAGCGAGCACGTTAAGCGGCACGCGTTAACTGGCGACCACTGCGACGAAGGAAAGATTGACGCAATAATCAATAATAAGAATGCTGACGGCATTGCCGTTTACCTAGCCTGCGCGGTTAGTCGCATGGTGAATTATTCGGCAACTCTCTGCGTTTGGAGTTCGCATCCGAAGGACGAGTTAGCGAAACAAGTATTCTTGAGACAAGCTTTGCCTATGACATGGGACTTTGCTGAAACCAACCCCTTCTCGACAGCTGGCGGCGCCTTCGATATTAATATTCAGTATTTAAGGAAGGCGATTGAAGGGCTTCCTGGTTTCGGTTTCGGAAACGCAAAGCAGGAGGATGCAACTCAGGTTGAGATCCTAAACCGAGTCGTTTCCACCGATCCCCCTTACTATGACAATATCGGTTACGCCGACCTATCTGACTTTTTCTACGTTTGGCTGCGCCGCGCTTTGAAACCAATTTTCCCTGACCTTTTTGCCACACTGGCGGTGCCAAAAGCTGAGGAATTGGTAGCCACCCCATACCGTCACGGGAACAAAGAAAAGGCGGAAGCGTTTTTTCTCGACGGGATGACTCAAGCCTTAGAGGCTGTCTAAGAACCATTTTGAGATAGAGGCTTACTTAACGGCTAATAAATACGGCGTTTGATTATTGCAGATCTGCCGAAGAAGCAAGCGTCCGGATGCAATATAAACCTGTGTTTCGCTTGAAGTCGGTT
>NZ_CAJAXH010000066.1 GCF_903946935.1 uncultured Thiodictyon sp. | reverse complement strand
TGGTGCGCCGCACCAGCTGGGCCGCGTCGAATTTCGTCACATCAACCCCAGACCCGGAATCCCTCGTCATTTCCCGCCAGGACTGGCAATGCGTGCTGGATCAACTGGCCTCGACTCCCTGAAATGGCCAAAGTCGAGATTAAGCCCCCTGTTCATCGCGCTTTCCGACGCGCTTTCCGACCAGTAAGGCCGCCGATCGCCGCTCCATGTTCGCCGTGTCGCCCAAGGGCATGACCGTCGTCATCGCCGGCACGACGCTCCTGATCGCCGCTGCCCGGATCTTGGCCAAGCGGACCACCGGCGTGGCCTTGAACATCATGAACGCCGACCAATCCCAATCCTGAAGCGACCATCCCGAAGCAACCCCGAAGCAACCCAGGAGAGCCGATTCGCATGAACCGCCGCCAGTTTCTCGCCACCGGCAGTGCCGGTCTAGCGAGTGTCGCCCTTCCCAGGTTCCTGGGCGCCGCGCCCAATGCCACGGACCTGACCCAGCCCGCGCCCGCCAATCCATTCCTCGAGTGGTTCGGCATCGATGAGGCACTGATCCGCCGGGTGATGTCCGAGCTGACGGCCAACGGGGCCGCTATCGCCGAGCTCTACTTCCAGCACAAGCGCACCAACCTCATCCGGATGCAGGACGGGCTGGCCAGTCAGGCGTCGAGCGACATCGCCCAGGGGGTCGGACTGCGCGTCGTGGTCGCAGGGCAAACGGGCTATGCCTTCACCGAGGACCTGACCCCCGAGTCCATGCTGCGCGCCGCCCGCGTCGCCGCGACCATTGCGAACGGCGCGCGGGCGCCTGTCCCGGTGCATTTCGACCCCCGGCGTCAGGGCGATCTCTATCCGGTTGAGCGCCCCTGGTCCGAGGTCGGGCTCGACGAGAAGCTGCCGCTGATTCAGAAAGTGGAGGCGTTGGTGCGTGCCGCCGATCCGGCCATCGACAAGGTCACGGTGCAATTGACCGATACCGACGAGCGGGTGCTGATCGCGACGCTCGACGGGCACCTGCTCGTGGATCGGCGGCCCAGCGTCCTGCTGGGGCTGATGGTCACGGCCAAGCGCGGCGCCAAGACCCAAAGCAACCTGGGCTCGCTCGGGGCGCGGGACGGACTGAGCTTCTACACCGACGGGCGCCTCAAGGCGCAGGTGGACGAGGTGGTGGCGCGCACCCTGGTGCTGTTCGACGCCAAGCGGCCGCCGGCCGGCGAGATGCCCGTCATGCTGGCCGCGGGCGCGAGCAGCGTGCTGCTGCATGAGGCGATCGGTCACGGCATGGAGGCCGACTTCAACCGCATCGGCACCAGCATCTACTCCGACATGATCGGCAAGCCGGTGGCGGCGCCCTTCGTCAACGTGGTCGATCAGGGCAACCTGCCGCATGAGCTCGGCACGCTCAACATGGACGACGAGGGCAACGCCACGGGCCGGGCGGCCCTGGTGGAGAAGGGTATCCTCAAGTCCTATCTGCACGACAACCTCTCGGCCCGCCATTACGGTATCGATCGGGACGGCGTCGCGCACGTCGGCTCCGGCCGGCGCGAGTCCTATCGCTTCCCGATCCTGCCGCGCATGACGACTACCTTCATGGAGAACGGCCCCCATACGCGCGAGGAGATCGTCGCCGCCATCGACCGCGGCATCGTCGCCGAGACCTTCACCGGCGGTCAGGTCGCCATCGGCCCCGGCGATTTCACCTTCTATGTCAAGAACGGCTGGCTGGTGGAGGGCGGCAAGATCACCGCCCCGATCAAAGACGTGAACTTGATCGGCAACGGCCCCGAGGCGCTCAAGCGCATCACCATGGTCGCCAACGACTTCAAGCTCGACCCCGGCGGCTGGATCTGCGGCAAGTACAGTCAGAGCGTGCCGGTCTCCATCGGCATGCCCTCGGCCCTGGTCTCGCGCATGACCGTCGGAGGCGAAAATGTCTGAGCCGAGCACCCAAACCCAGACCCAGAACGAGGCTCCGGCTGCCGAGGCGCTGCTGGCGCGTGCGCGGCAGGCGGTGGAGATGGCCCGCGCCGCGGGGGCCGACGACGCCTGGGCCACGGCCGTCGAGAAGCGCAGCGTGAGCTTACAGTTTCGCGACGGTAAACCGGAAACGGTGTCGGATGCGACTACGCGCGCACTCGATATCAAGCTCTATGTCGGCGGGCGCTACGGGGTCTATTCCACCACCGACCTGCGCGAGCCGCGGCTGCGCGAGTTTATCCGCGAGGCGGTGCCGCTGACCCGCCAACTCCAGGCGGACCCCGACCGGCGTATCACGCCGCCCGCCTTGTTTCCAGTCGACGACACGGGCGATGTCCTGCAACTGCAAGACCCGGCGATCGCGCGTCTGGACAGCGGGCAGCGACTGGAATGGTGTCGCGAGATGGACGCCCTGGTCCATGCCGAGCCGCGCCTGATCTCCGCCACTAGCACCGCCGAGGACAGCCAGATCCACATCGCCAACGCGAGTTCCAACGGCTTCGGCCGCGGCTACGCCAAGACCACCACGTCGCTGGGCGTGAACCTGTCCATGCGCGATCAAGGCACCGGCGCGCAGCAGAGCGAGCGCCGCGCGGAGGGGGGCGATAGTGCCGACTGTCTGCACCTGGGCGATCTGCCGAGCGCGCAGCGCATCGCCGAAGGTGCCCTTGCGCGGGCGCGGGCGCGCCTGGGGGGCCGCCAGGGGCCGACGATCAAGACCACAATGGTGGTCGAGTCGCGGGCGGCGATCACGCTGATCCGGGACCTGCTCGCGTCCGCCACGGCGGCCAACATCCAGCAAGGGCAGTCCTTCTGGCCGGCCCTGATCGACACACCGGCCTTCAGCGACAAGCTCACCATCGTCGACGACCCGCTGCGCCCGCGCGGACTGGGGTCGCGCCCTTACGACCGGGAAGGCATCGCCGCCCGCCGCCTGGTCCTGGTCGAGCAAGGCCGCCCCAAGGCTGCCTATGCCGACACCTATTACGGCGCCAAGGCGCGGCTCCCCATCACCACCGGCGAGCCCTCCAATCGGGTCGTCCAGCCCGGCACGCGCACCCTGGTCGAGTTGGTGCGCGCGGCCGGCGACGGCATCCTGGTCACCGGCTGGGCCGGCGGCAACGCCGACCCGACCACCGGCGCCTTCTCGCAGGGACTCGACGGCCACATCATCCGCAATGGTGAGATCGCCGAGCCCGTGGTCGGCATGATCGTCACCGGCAGCCTGCCCGCACTGTTTGCGAGCCTGGTCGAGGTGGGCAACGACCCCTTCCCCTATGCCGCCCTGCTGACGCCCTCGCTGGTGTTCGAGAACGTGCAGTTCAGTGGGGCCTGATGAAGCCGCCTGCCATGCGTTCGTCATGCAAGAGGGCCAGACCTAAGGCCGGCGCGCGATCGCCGACGCGCCGGTCTTGGCGTCTTGGCGTGAGCAATTCCCGGATTTTGGATAAACCCCAGTACTGAAACCACCAAGGAGACGAGCCCCATGAAAACAGGATCGATCGCCGCCGCCATGCTCCTCTGTGCGGGCGCCGCACAGGCCGGCATCCCCACGCTCAATGTCGTCTGTCCCGAAAACCTCAATGTCCATGCGGACCAGGGCGGGCCGGTCTGGATCAACGGCAAAAAGACCAAGCTCAAGCAGGTCAATGCCGACTACTACGAGGCCACCGGGTCGGGCGTGACGCTATCGATCTCGATGAGCGCGGACGGCGCGGCGACGGTGAGCTATACCGGCAAGCACGGCGCCAACGGCATTTGCAGCGCGTCCGAGTCCGCGTCCGGCGCGCCCGCGCCGCATACGGCCGCCAGCGGCACCAAGGCCGCCGAACAGGCGTGCCTGGCCGCGGTCGCGAAGACGGTCAACCTGCCGCGCGGCAAGCTGTCGGTGCAGGACGTCTCGACCGCCGAATCGGGGATCTCGGTCATGGTCAAGGTACCTAAGGCGACCGCGCCCTGGTCCTGTCTGAGCGATGCCAAGGGGCATGTGAGCGGCGTCATGTTCACCGGTAAAGACGGCGACTGAGCGCCGACATCAGGCGGTTTCCGAAAAGCTGCGTAGCCGTCCCGAATGTTTCGGGGACCGGTGGGCATAGCGGCTTTGCGAACCGTTTTAGACGGTTTCGGGCGGGGCGAATGCCCCGTCCGGCGCGGATCTTCGCCATCAATGTTACGTCGAGCCCGGCACCGGGCGACCAATGATCGGCCGCCGGATTGCCCCCGCTACCCCGGCTCGCGACGGGCCGGTTGCGTAGGCGACGGCGACGGCGACGGCGACGCGCAATCATCTCCTGACGCGATCCAACCGGGGGTACGAACCATGGCAAGCCTCACCATCCGCAATCTGTCCGAAGATACGAAGACGAAGCTCAAGGAGCAGGCCCAGGCGAGCGGGCGCAGTCTCGAAGCCTACGTCAAAGGCTTGCTTGATCGGGCCACCGAGCAATCCACTCTCCGGCATCAAGCGGCATTTCCATACGATTTGATGGAGCTTGTCGCGCCGGGAGACGACATCGACGTCTTCATCGCGCAGCAGGATCGCGCCCAGCCGGTCGTTGACCTGTGATCCTGCTTGATACCAACGTCCTTTCGGAGGGCGCACCGTGAAGGTGGGCGACGGTCAGATCGCGGCCATCGCGCTGGACCGCGGCATGCCCGTTGCGACCAGAGACACGGGCGATTTCTTCCCCACCGGGGTGGACTTGATCAATCCATGGTCATCCTGACCGCATGAGAATACGCAATTGACCGTCCCGGTGGTTTTCGTCAAGGCCGGCCGCAGACCCGAACACGGCAAATCCGTTCTAGCCCGCCGTGGCTGGCCGTCCCCGCCGACGGCGGGAATTTTCGGTCATGCCCAGGTAGTCGAACACCAGGCGGACGTTGCGTGCCAGGCGCTGGATGGTGGCGGCGACGGTGTCGCGGGATTT
>NZ_CAJAXH010000065.1 GCF_903946935.1 uncultured Thiodictyon sp. | reverse complement strand
GATTACTGCTCTGCCGAACCTTTATATCAGAGGCTTACGCTATTTTCAGACGTTGCCATAGAGCCGTTTTCTTTTTGTGTAACCGCTCTATCCTGCTGTTTTTGAGAAACTATGCGACCTACTGAGATCCCAGAGAGCCGTCCAAGCGCCCCCGCAACCAGGGCCAGATCGGGTTGGTGGCCAGGGGCTCCATGCCGTAGGCCGGCGTGTGCGGATCGGGCAGCAGGAGGCGGTAGCTGTATTGCTGGAGACGGGTCTGGATGAAGGCGGCGTCATACCAGCCGGCGGCGCGGTCAAGGATGGCGTTCGCACTGCGGGGTCCTACCGCCTGGACCAACGCCGCGAGTTCCTCGTGATTCACGCGGCGTTCCCAGTCGGTCGGCACCATCGCGGCAAACAACAGAAATTCCATGATGAACAGGATCAGCCCGGCGACGATGGTCCAGAGCCAAACGCCTTGGCCCTCCTGGCTGTCGTGACTGTTATCCAGCATCGGTGTCACGCCCGGCGGGCGCCGGTACCACGGACAGCTGCCGGCCGATGATGCGCCGTTGGGCGTGCGTCAGGGCCATGGCCAAGGCCCGATGTTCATCCGGCTCCAGCACGGCCGCGATCCCCGCGATGAAGGCACGAAAGCGGTCGCGATCGGACTGCCGGGCGTGTTTCGCGGCGCCATACGCGGTGATCGCCTGGCTGACGATGACGTCCAGGCGCGCGAGCAGGCGGTCGGTCGCATAGTAGGTGCTGAGTCCGACCGCCAAGCGCTCCAGCAGTGCCCGGCTATCCGGCCACGCGATCTCGATCTGCATCAGGTCATCGCGCTGGGCGCGGCGCGTGAGGACCGCATTGAGGTGTTGTCTGCCCACATTGGCGGCGTTCACTCGGGGGCCGCCGCGACCATCGGCTCGGCCTGCGGCGTTGGCGGCAGTTCCGCCACCACCGGCACCTGCGCCATGGTGCCGACCGCTTCTCGCGGCGCACCCAGAATCGGCAGCCGTCCTTTCGAGACCCGTCCCCCCGACCACAGCGCGACATACTCGAAGTTCGGCAGTTGGCCCAAGAGCCCCGGAGGGAACAGTTCGACCTCCTCCTCCATCAACCGCTCCCCGGTGTTGCCGGTGTAGAGCAGCGGGTTGGTGGAATCGGTGGTACTGCCGTGGGCGGCCATGATGCTCACCACGCGGGCCATGGGCAGGCTCTCTGCAATGTATTTCTGGGTCTCCGCATCCAGCACCCGCAGCGCCACCACATTGTTGATGTTGCCCAGGACCTGGCGGGCTTTATCGGCATCGCTCCCGGTCTCGCTCGGGATCAGGGCGGCCACGCGGCTCGCCAGTTCGGTGGCCCGGCTGAAGCTGTGCAGCGGGTCGATGCGCACCGACTCGGCGGGAAAGGCCGGATGGAAATAGACGAAGCGCTGGGGTCTCCCGGCCAGGGCACAGGCACGCTCGGCGGTCCGGCGCAGGTCTTGATCCCCTTTGGGGTCGATAATAACGACTGCCTCATCGCGCAACACGGCCTGGGTGACAAGCAAATCAAAGGCGCGTGTCTTGCCGGCACCCGTGGTACCCACGATCAGCAGGTGTCCTTCGATGTGCTCCAACGGGACACGCAGGTCCTGATCCCGCCCACCCAAGCCATGGATCCAGGTGGCGCCCATCCGCTGCCCACAGGTCCGCGCTCGACCAGGCGACCACGGCGACGGTGAGCCACAGGGCGAGTGCGCCCGGCTCCATTGTCCACTCCCAATCCCGCGGAAGCCCGCCAGGGCTACCATGCGGCGACGCATCATGCCTGGGGGCTTTGGCAGCGACCTTGTGCGGTGACTCCCACGGTCTGGGAGTCGCGCCAGCGACCTTGGGTATTCACTCCCAAGGTCTCGTAGACGCGCCAGAGCCCTTCTACATCGACGCAGAGACCTTCTACATCGGTTCCCAAGCGCTTTGCGCGAAATCGCTCAACGGTCGCAACTATTTGAATATATTTAGCCTTTCAGCCTTGCGCCAAGAAGTTGAATCCGCAATCCAAATATTCACCGTTGCACAGGCCCTGTGGCGCCTGCCAACGACCTTCTGGCGTCGTTCCCAGCCCCTGGGGCGCGTCCCACTGACCTTGTGGCGCCGCCCGACTCCCCTGGGGCGCCTGGCGACGATCTGCCGTCACTGTTCCCGACGACTGGGCATCATGCCAGACACTGTCTGAGCCGGCCCCCAGGGTCTGGTCGTTCGTCCCGCGAGTCTGGGCGTCGACCCGCAAGGTCGCGGAGTCCGCGCAGAAGGTCTTTGCAGCGATCCACAAAAAAACCCTTGCAATCGCCAAGACCCCAGCGTTACGCTAAGTTCCGTATGCTGCTTGTGTAACGTTTCTGTGAATGGAACAGGAGGGCATCGTGTCGGGTTCAACTGTCATCCCTCGTGTCGATTCGGGCAAGCTGGCCCTGATCGTGCATATCAATTCAGTCTTGTCGGCCTATGCCGCGATGCTGGACTTCAGCGCCGACGACTTGTCCGAACTGGACAGGGCAACCGCCTGGTTCAAGTATAGCCTGGACCTGCAATCCGCCTACAAAGCCACCGGCGAGGCCACGGTGGCTTTGAAGAACGCCATACGCGACGGATCCCCGACCGGCAAGGCCGTTATCCCCACGCTGCCGATCCTCACGCCGCCCCCGGGCGAGCCCTTTCTCGATGTGTTCGGCTATCTGTCCAACGTCATCACGCGTATCCGCATACACAAGAATTACACGGAAGCCATCGGCAAGGCGCTGTACATCATCCCGGTGCAAAGCCTCCCGGTGGACCCATCCGCCATGCAGCCGGTCCTCAACGCGGACTTCAAAGGCGGGCATCCGCGCGTCCTCTGGGCCATGCACGGCATGGACGCCTTGGAGCTCGAGGCAGACCATGGCGACGGCCATTTCTCCCTGCTTACCATCGACATGACTCCCAACCATATCGACACGACACCCTTGCCGCCTGCCGGCACCGTGGTGCTGTGGCGCTATCGTGCCATTTATCGCCTCCGCGATGAACAGGTGGGGAATTGGAGCCAGGTGTTAGAGGTGAGCGTTAAGGGGATTTGAAAATGGGCGACGTATCAAGGCGACCTGGCAATATTGGACAACGGGTCTCCGTTTACTTTCCCATCTGCCTATGGCAGATGGGAAAGCTTAGGGCTGACCACGTTCCTCGCGGCTTCCTCCGATCAACAGGGTGGCGTCTTGGCGGCGGGGTGAAGTAGCCATGGGTGGGGAGGGTTACGTGGGGCCTGGACTGCTTGCAGTCTAGTACATTAGTATCCTAATGCAGCCTAGCACACTGGTGGCCCGTGTCGGCATAGTACACAGGCAGCCTAATGCAACGTAGAACACGTTAGCAGAAACACCAGAACAATTAATCTTAAGAGGAAAATTGTGAGCAATAAAATGCTACCGAATAAAGAAATGCCACTATGGTTATCCTCCATTCAATCTTCGACCGATTTAGATAATGTTAAAATAGAAAACTTACTTGAAGGATCTTTATACTACCCGTCTGGAGGCCGAGATGGTGATCCCATTAAATTTCTCGGAGGTCATATCTTCAGTTTTGTATATTCTGATAACGGCGTATCTATTCAGCAGGTTGAAAATAGTATAAATAACCAAAATCGGAACTTTTTGGGATATCACTTGGAATTCAAAAGAGACAATCCTTTCCTCTATGAATCCATTTGGTTCATTCTGAAGAGGTCAGATGAGCTCAACGATGATTTTGGGCCGGATCGATTAAGTTTATTATATGTGCATGGAGATGACTTTGAGACTTTTAAAAATCTATATTCAAAAAATAAAATTTGCCCAACGATTATAGCTTTAATAAAAGCAGGATGGATGGGTTCAGATAATTATGATGGTGATGGTAAATTAGCGACGGCTGTTTATAAATTAGGATTACCTTTTTATATGCTAGAAGTCCCAAACAAAAGTAAGAAAAGTTTCTGGGGTAAGCATTTAGTTCAACTAAAATACCAGAAAATTGATTATGATGACTTTGACTTGGTTTTATGGGGCAACCAGGTAGTCGGGTAGCCACGCGGGATAAGGGGCTAGGCTCGAGCTCTTTTCCCGGAAAAAAAGAGGCTAACCTTTGTCTCAAAAGCGAGCGCGCGCCACAGGCGTCGTGCTAATTGGCTAGCTCATCAGGGTGCGCGCGCCGCTTTAGACTTAGAGGCTGTCTAAGAACCATTTTGAGATAGAGGCTTACTTAACGGCTAATAAATACGGCGTTTGATTATTGCAGATCTGCCGAAGAAGCAAGCGTCCGGATGCAATATAAACCTGTGTTTCGCTTGAAGTCGGTTTG
>NZ_CAJAXH010000064.1 GCF_903946935.1 uncultured Thiodictyon sp. | reverse complement strand
TCCGACATCCAACTCGGCTTCATGATCCACCTCGGATAATTTGCTTAACTCTTGCATAAATTATAGACAGTCAACGGAAAAAAAATAAAAAAAATTTATTATAATTCAATTTGTCCAGATGCCATATTATTCTGCTATACCTTGATACCAGCGTTGCACACCGGGGTTGGTTCTTTGCCTTTTCTGAAGCTCCGACCAGACGTTAGTGTCGATCAGATACCCCATTCGGTTTCCTCCCGGCCAAAGTCGCGTGGGCGGGTCAAGTCTTCTTCGGTCAGCCCCTCGGTGACGCTTGCGAACAGACTCTTGAGGTCCGCGTCGGGTTCGCGGGGAGTTTCCCAGAGCAGCAAGACACGCAAGGGGATGCCGTCCGGGATGCCTTCCGGTAGCCGAATGGTGTGTCGGTCCGGTATGGCTTCAAACTCGATTGCTTGCATGGCGGTAAGCTCCTAATTTTGTTGGCATCCGGATTGCCCCTGGTCCACAGGCTCCGGCACCGCGTAGTCCTCCTGGCCGCTGGAGCGGCCAAGACTGCATTCCCACGCGGAGCGCGGGAACGAGATGAGCAGCTTACCCTATGCCGTCAATCCATCGATCATGGTCTTGATCCGATCCGTGACTCGCTTGAGGTCGGCGTCGATGGCGGACAGTGGCCGCGGCGGCTCGAACACATAAAAATGCCGGTTAAACGGGATCTCATAGCCGATCTTGGTCTTGTCATGGTCGATCCAGGCATCCGGGGCATGGGGCAGGACCTCACGCTTGAAGTAGTCGGTCACGTCCTGGGCCAATGGCACGTTCTCGGTGTCGCGCAGTTTCGGGTCAGGCTGGGGCTTGCCCTTGGCCTTGCCCTTCTGGCCGAGCACCGGTTGACCGGCAGCGTCCCGCAGTGGCCGCTCCACGGTAATGGTGCGGTAGCCGAAGACCTCGTTCCTGAAGATGCGCGAGATCGGCGTGACCCGGACCTTGCCGCCCTGGGGCACGGCCGGGTCGGGCTCGCCGGCCAGCAGGACCTGGCGACTCACCTCCTTGCCGGTGGTGTCGGTCAGGATGGCGAGTCGCGCCTCGGCGAAGTCGCCGAAGAGCCGGGTGACGGTGGCGATGTGCTCCTCGGGCATCTCCTTGCGCTTGCTCCCCAGGCTTTTGCGCATCTTCTGCCAGAAGCTGACGGCGTCGATGAGCTGGACCTGGCCGCGGCGGTGCTCGGGCTTGCGGTTGGAGAGTATCCAGACATAGGTGCTGATGCCGGTGTTGTAGAACATATCCGTGGGCAGGCCGACGATGGCCTCCACCAGGTCGTTCTCCAGGCAGTAGCGGCGAATCTCGCTCTCACCGGAGCCGGCACCGCCGGTGAAGAGCGGCGAGCCGTTGAGCACGATGCCGATGCGGCTGCCGCCGTGCGCATCTTGGAGATGAGGTGCAGCAGGAACAGCAGCGACCCGTCCGAGACCCGCGGCAGGCCGGGGCCGAAGCGCCCGTTGTAGCCTTGGTGTCCTCCAGCACGCAGTCCAGGCGCCGCAGGACGGTGAAGGGCAGGATGATGCGGCCATAGTCGGATTGCTTGAAGTCGCCGCGCAGCAGATCCGCCACGGACCAGATGAAGGATGAAAGGGCCTGTTGATTCATGGGGTCCGGGTTACTTGCGTCATGATGTCATAGGATGCCACAGAACGCCCTAGGTTATCTGCTTCCCGTCGTGCGGGGCGGCGCGTGCCCCTGGGGCCATCACCTAAGGGCTCCGGCTCGCTGTCTATTTTGGGACGCTCGCTTGGCCCGATCGGTGGGAGGGCAACCCCATCGGGGGCGCGCCCTTTATCCTGATTTGTCACTGACCTGGCTTGCGGCTTGCCCGGCGGGATGTTAATTTCCCGTCGATGTACCCAGCCTCCCTGATCGCCCCCCCGACTCCCACACCGACGCAGCGCGAATCGACGCAGCGCGATCTGGGCGCGCGCGTCAACACACTCGGCCAGGACCTGCTGCGCCGCTATGGTCAGCGGGTACACAAGCTCGCGATCAACGCCGGCTTCACCTGCCCCAATCGGGACGGCACCAAGGGCCGCGGCGGCTGCACCTTCTGCAATAACCAGTCGTTCAGCCCCAACGCCGAGGAACCGCCCAGCGTCACCAAGCAGATTGCCGCGGGCCGGGCGGTCCTGGCGCGGCGCACCGGGGCGCGGCGCTTTATCGCCTATTTCCAGGCCTATACCAATACTTACGATCGTATCGAGCGCCTGCGTGCGCGCTACGACGAGGCCCTGGCTCTGCCGGACGTGGTCGGGCTGTCCATCGGCACCCGACCGGACTGTGTGCCCGAGTCGGTACTGGACCTGCTGGCCGGCTACCGCGCGCAGGGCAAGGAGGTGTGGTTGGAGTTGGGTTTGCAGTCGGCGAACGACGCCACGCTCGCGCGGGTCAATCGCGGCCATGGCTTCGCCGAGTTCCGCACGGCCACCCGCGCCGCCCACCGCCGGGGGCTCAAGGTCTGCGCCCACCTGATCATCGGACTGCCGGGCGAGGGTCGGGAGGCGGCACTGTGGAGTCTGGAGCAGGTCCTTGACCTGGGCGTGGAGGGACTCAAGATCCACCCATTGCACATCGTGCGCCACACCCACCTGGCCCTGGAGTGGCAACGCGGGGAGTATGTGCCCCTGCAACTGGATGACTATGCAGGCATCTGTGCCGATATCGTCGAGCAAACCCCGCCGTCGGCGGTCTTCCACCGCCTGACCGGGACCGCTCCCAAGTCGATCCTGCTGGCACCGGACTGGTGCGCCTGCAAATGGGCCGTCTTGAATCGGATCGAGGCGGAACTCTACCGCCGCGGCACCCGTCAGGGTACCCATTGCGACGGTGCCGCCCTGCCCGAGTTCGCGCGCATCGCCTGACCGATAAACCCGTTGGACGACCTCATCGAACCCCCTATAACGCAACCCGCTACCGGAGCCCGCCCATGGAACTCGTTTGCCCCGCCGGCAACCTGCCGTCCCTCAAGGCCGCCGTGGACAACGGCGCCGATGCCGTCTATCTCGGCTTTCGGGATGACACCAATGCCCGCCACTTCGCGGGCCTTAACTTTGGCGATAAGCAGATCGAGGAGGGTCTGCGCTACGCCCGCGACCGCAAGGTCCGGGTCTTCGTCGCCGTGAATACCTTTGCCCAGCCCAAGGGGTGGCAGCGCTGGAGCGCCGCGGTGGATCGCGCGGCGGACCTGGGTGTGGACGCATTGATCCTCGCGGACATGGGGGTGCTCGACTATGCGGCGCAGCGTCACCCCGAACTCAAGCTACACCTCTCGGTGCAAGGCTCGGCCACCAACCCGGCGGCGATCCGCTTCATGCAGCGCCACTTCAATATCCGCCGGGTGGTGGTGCCGCGGGTCCTGTCCATCGCCCAGGTCGCGCATGTCATCAAAGAGAGCGAGGTGCCGGTGGAGATCTTCGGCTTCGGCAGCCTGTGCGTCATGGTGGAGGGGCGCTGCCTGCTGTCCTCCTATGCCACCGGCCAGTCGCCCAATACCTTCGGCGCCTGCTCCCCTGCCGCCCACGTGGAATGGCGCGACACGGCCGCCGGCCAGGAGACCCGCTTGGGCGGTGTGCTGATCGAGCGGCGCGGGCTTGACGAGCCCGCCGGCTATCCGACCATCTGCAAGGGCCGCTATGAGGTCGACGGCGATATCCGCTATGCCATCGAGCAACCCACCAGCCTCAACACCCTGGACCTGCTGCCGGAGATCATGGCCGCCGGGGTTGCCGCCATCAAGCTCGAAGGGCGCCAGCGCAGCACCCGCTATGTCTCGGACGTCACCCGGGTATGGCGCGAGGCGATCGACTCCTGTCAGCGCAACCCGGCCGCCTTCCGCCCCAAGGCCGACTGGATGGCCACCCTGGCGAAGGTCTCCGAGGGGACCCAGACCACCATCGGACCCTATGAGCGGACCTGGCACTAGGGATTATTCCCCCCTCGTGACACCGCTCGGCGGTGTCACGCCTGTAACATTGGCGCTCCGCGGCCGGAACGGATGCCCCCGCCAGCCAGCCATCACACGCATCCCACATCGAGAGAAGCCATGCCTTCGGACGTTTCACTAGCCACCGACCAGCGCCCCCGGCTGTCGCTGGGACCGATCCTCTATTACTGGTCACGCGAGCAGGTCCTGGACTTCTATGCGGAGATCCTGGAGACCCCGGTGGAGGTCGTCTATCTGGGTGAGACCATCTGCTCCAAGCGTCGCCTGATGCGCCCCGAGGACTGGTGGGAACTGGCCGAGCGCGTGGCCGCCAGCGGCCGGGAGCCGGTGATCTCCACCCTGGCCCTGATCGAATCCGAGGGTGAGCTCAAGGTCTTGGAGCGCCAGTGTGCCGATCGGCGCTTCCTCATCGAGGCCAACGACCTCGCCGCACTGGACTTCCTGGAGGGGCGGCCGTTCGTCGTCGGCACCTCCATCAATCTCTACAACCAGCGCACCCTGAGCTTCCTGGCCGCCCGCGGTCTCAAGCGCTGGGTGCTGCCAGTCGAACTGGGGCGCGAAACGGCCACTGACCTCATCCGCACCCGCCCCGCCGGGGTCGAGTGCGAGGTCTTCGCCTTCGGGCGCTTGCCGCTCGCCTACTCCGCCCGCTGCTTCACCGCCTTCAACAACGGGCAGGGCAAGGACAACTGCGAGTTCCGCTGTAACGAACACCCGGACGGACTCCTGATCAGCACCCAGGAAAACCAGCCTTTCCTGGCACTCAACGGCATCCAGACCCAATCCGCCGCCACCCACAACCTGCTCCCGGTCTTGGGCGAACTGGGCCAGCTCGGGGTCGATCTGGTCCGGGTGAGTCCCCAGTCGCAGCATACCGCCACCGTGGTACGCACCTTCGCCGCCTGTCTCAAGGGTGAGCTGGCGACCGCCGAAGGCCAGGCCACCCTGCGCGGCCTGGTCCCGAACGGGCTGGTGGACGGCTACTGGAGCGGCGCGGCCGGGATGGTCGAGACCGACAAGACGGCGCGGGCCTAGTAGGACGCTCCACCTTGTCGGTCTCATTCCCACGCTCCGCGTGGGAATCCATCCCGCGAAGCTCCGCGTCCCGGGGACCGCCCGAGCCCCCTGCTACCGGACCCAGAGCGTCGGCGGCGGCATGCCCATGCCGAGCGTGGGAACCAGGGATGCCCAGAGCGCAATCAGGCCTTGACCCAGTCGGCGTAGGCGCCGGTGTTCTTCTCCTCACCGTCGGTATAGCCGGACTCGTAGGCCTCGGTCAGGCGCTGCTCCTCGCGCTTGGGATTTTGCAGGAAGCCGCACTGCCAGCCCTGGATATATTCGTCGTCGACCCCCGCCTGCTCCATCTGGGTCACGGCGTCGTAGTAGAACCGATTCATTATGCAGTCTCCGCGCGTTGGTAAGGTGGGAAATAAGAATACAACGATGTTCTTATTAACTACAAGCCGCGAACGCCAGATCCGCCGATCACAGGAGGCCCTAACGCGTCAACCCAGACCGAGGAATTCCACCACAAAGACACGAATCATACAATCATTTCAATGTGTTCTGTCAAAATAGCGGGGCACGGACCAGAGGAGTCGCCGCCCCGGCCCAGCACCCCGCGCAGCGGCTGTCGCCAGCCGGCGCTAGCCGAGCCAGCCCTCGATCTGTTGGCGGTTCGGTACACCGCCCGCGTGGACCACGGTTCCGTCGATCACGACCCCCGGGGTGGACATCACCCCATAGTGCGCAATCTCTGCCATCTCCTGCACCTTCAGTCATCCCCGCCTGGCTGGCACGGATACAGCCGTGCCAGGATGACCGGGATGACCTGATCGATGGCGGCTGAACGCTCAGGAACCCGGCGCAGTTCGGCGACCACCTTATTCATCGTGGTCGTGGTGGACTCGGCCGGTGGGATGCACCAGCGGTAGATTTCAGACCCGACTTGCCCCGGCTTACACCCGCAGGGGACGGCGAACCATTCGCAAGTAGCCGCATCGACGCCCTTATTGCCATGGGCGGCGCCGCGCGCGCAGGAGTCCAGGAGTTGAGCCACCGTGGGGCCGCCCGCCATGGTGGGGCCGGGGCTGGCCAGGACACTCAACAGGGTCAGCGACACCCCAGCCCAGCGGCGTTCAATCGCGTTCATTGGCGGCATCTGTCCGGGCCAGCTCCGCGGCCCGCTCCGCCGCCGGGTCCACCATGACCTGATAATCCGGCAGTTGGGCAAAGCGGGCGAGCCAGGCGCGGATATTGGGATAGGGCTCCAGCGACACGCCGGACTCGGGGGCCAAATAGACATAGGGGTAACAGGCAATATCGGCGATGGTCGCACAGTCCCCCACCAGCCACTCCCGGCCGGCCAGACGATCCTCCAGCGCCGCCAACCCGGTCTTGCCCTCGGCCTGGCACTGGGCGAGATCAAAGGGGCGCCGGAACCGCAAGGCGGAGCGGGCGCGCGCCAAGCCGAACAGGAGCTCGTTCTCGGCCACGGCGAGCCACTGCATCACCTCGGCCTCGCCGAACGGGTCCGCCGGCAGCCAGGGGCCGCAGGCGCGCTCCGGGTCGCCATAACGCCGCGCCAGATAGACCAGGATCGCCTGGGAGTCCCAGAGGCGCAGGTCGCCATCGAGCAGGACCGGAATCTGGCCGCGTGGGTTCAGTTGGCGAAAGGCCTCGGTCTGGGTCTCGCCACGGCTGCTGTCGACCCGCACCCGCTCGCAGTGCAGCCCGAGCATGGCGAGCAACAGCCGAATCTTGTAGCAATTGCCGGAGAGTTCGTAATCGTAGAGACGCATCGGACGGATTCCGGGTCCGGTCTATCGACCGAACCGCTGACTGCGGGATGCCACCGATTTGGTATCGGCGCACAAAAGAAAAAGGCCGCTCATTGAGCGGCCTTTTTACGATTTGGAGCGGGAAACGAGACTCGAACTCGCGACCCCAACCTTGGCAAGGGGATTCCTACACGTAACGGCGCTGCACAACACGGCGATAAGCGGAAAGCTTAACACTGAGGCGCACGGCGCGCCACTGAAAAGCACAACCTAGATTAAGCGCCTGACGTGTGTACAGGGCGGCGAAGGGCACGCGGCGTTTCCCGGGAAACGGCGGGAAACCGAACCGGTCAGCGGTTCCGCCCAACACCCCGCGCCACGGGGCAGACTGGCCCGGTTGGTGGCGTCGTCGGATCGTTCAGCCTTGGGACCTGGCTACCCTTGAGGCAAAGTGCATCAAACTCGCCCATGCGCCGCTTGCTGATAAGCCCAGCGCAGCGCAACCCGCGCGCGGTGTCATGCATCTCCTCGAGAATTCGGCTCTTCGGTTTCATCAGCGAAGGATACCGACGGGGGCAACCGATTGCACTCGGGCAGGACCTGCGCCGGCATGGCCTCGGGGGCGTCGCCAGTGTGTCAGGGGCGACCCTTGGGGATGAACCATCCAGAGGTTCAGCACGACGGCAACGCGGAACCCAGCCAGAATTGTTTGGAGTAAAAATAGCCTCCAACCCCCTCGATTCAATCAATTCAAAAACTTGCCCCCTCACAAGCCCCTCGCAGGTGCGCAACCCACTCGCAAACTCCGGCCGCGGCAGGATCGGCACCGGCAGGGCCGCGGGACTGTCACCCGGTGGTCAGGTTCTTGCCTAAGGTCGTTTCCCGTTGCTGAAACGATAAAGCCCCGTACACATCAGACCGTGCCCGGTCGATTGATCGCTATTACCTATCAGGCATGTTTTTTGCGTTTATTGTTAATCATATTTTTACGATTTTTAAGCACTTCTTATGCCTATCGTCCTAGCCTATCGTACGTCGGGCGTGTATGGGGACGCTGGCCAGGATGTGCCGACCCGGGGGCATCGCCCGGACCTCGATCCCGACCGCGGTGCAGCTCCACCCGGGCGCCAGTGCCGGGGCCTTGAGGGTGCCGACCTCGATCATCGGCGCCAGTGGCCAGGTGCAGCCGGTGCCCATCGCCATGGGTACAGCTCCAGGAGGTGCAGCCGGTGCCGATCCTGGAAGGCGACCGCCAGTCAGTGCCGGCGGAACCTCGATCCGGTTCGGCGCAACGTCCCGGCCACGGGGACGGCTGGCCCCTTCGCTCCCGGCCGGCTCGCCCGTGCCCCCGTCCTGTGCCGCGGTGTGCGTCGCCTCTCGCGCCGTTTCAGGTAAGAACTCGGCAAACCCCTTCGATCCCTTCGGACTCTTTCGGATCAATGACGTGCAAGGGCATAACCCCTTCGCAACCCCTTCG
>NZ_CAJAXH010000063.1 GCF_903946935.1 uncultured Thiodictyon sp. | reverse complement strand
GCTTGGCGCCTTGGCGTGAGCAATTGCGGGATGTAGGATGACTGATTCTGCGCCACTGCTCTGGTACAACAGCGGACTGTCGAACACCTATGACGCCGTGCGGCTGATCCGCGAGGCCGCCGGCGGCGCCCTGCGGGTGCTCGCGAGTCACGGCGAACCGCAGGCCCCAGTGCTGGCAACGGCCGACCTGGCCTTGGTCGAACCCGCCGGGACCTTGAGCGATGCGGACTATGTCGAGTGGTGTCTCGGAGTCTGCCGCCGCTACGAGGTACAACTCTTTATGCCCAGCCGCCGCGCCCGCGCCCTGGCCGCGGCCGGCGCGGCATTCGCCGCGCTGGGTACGCGCATCCAGGTCTTTGCACCGGCGACGCTGGCCCTGTTCGACCACAAGGACGCCCTCTACCGGGACCTGGTGGGGACGCCGATCCCGCTCCCGGAGTACCGGGTGGTCGACTCGTTGGCCGCCTTCGACGACGCCTACGCCGATCTCAGCACCCGCCACCCGCGCCTGTGCGTCAAGCCGACCGTGGGCATCTACGGGGCCGGCTTTCGCATCCTGAGTGAGACCGCGGACGATTACGACACCCTGCTCGGTGTCGCGCCGTCCGTCATCTCACTCCACGCCTACCGCTACGCCCTGGAGCGCACGCAACGCCGTTTTGAACTCCTGCTCATGCCCTTCCTGCCCGGCACCGAGCGCTCGGTGGATTGCCTGGCGGTGTCAGGGCGGCTGGTCGCCGCGGTGGCGCGGGCCAAAAAAGGCCGGCACCAGGTGCTGGAGACGGCAGGTCCCACCGTTGATTACTCACGCCTGCTCACCGAGCGCTATGGCCTGGACGGCATCTTCAATTGCCAGTTCAAGGACCAGAATGGGCTCGCGCACCTGCTGGAGATCAATGCGCGGATGTCGGGCGGGCTGCTCTATGCCTGCCAGTCAGGCATCAACTTTCCGTATTGGAGTGCCGTGCTTGCGCTTGGATTGGCCGAGCCGTCGGCGGTTCCGCCACCGGCCGACGGGATTGCGATTGCACCGGTGCAGGGCGTGGTGTCGGTGGCTACCGGTCAATGGCCAACGGAACCAGCCCTTTGAACCCTAGGGTCCGCTGCGCGGACCAACCACGGCGCTCGTGACACCGCTCCAGCGGTGTCACGCCTGTGTCAGGCGCTCTGCGCCGGGAGCGCCGGTGGCCGAAATTATGACCAAGGCCCGCAAGACATTGGCCTACGCTTCCCACAATCAGAACCGTCTCGCTTCGCCAGACTTCTTGGCCTATCCTTGGGCATAGGTTCTTTTCTTGGAGCAATGTCCGATGCAGCTCGAACGCCACGTCCGCCTGTTTCGTAACGGGCGTAACCAAGCCCTGTGTATCCCGCGGGAGCTCGAGCTCGACGCGGACGAAGCGACCATCCGCAGGGACGGCGAGCGTCTGATTGTCGAGCCGGTGAAACACCGACCGGACCTCGCCACCCTACTTGCCGGATGGGCGCCGCTGGATGAGCCCTTCCCTGACGTGGATCAGGGCTTGATGAACCTGGACGACATCCGCCTCTGATCATGGACGCGCTGCGCTACCTGCTCGACACCAACATCCTCTCCGCGCTGATCCGACAGCCCCAGGGATCGGTGGCGGCGATCCTCGCCCGGCGTGGCTACGGGGCCGTTTGCACCAGCATCGTCGTGGCCGCGGAGCTGCGCTTCGGCGCCCGCAAGCTCGGGTCCGACGCACTGACTCGCAAGGTCGATGACCTGCTGGCAACACTACCCGTTCTGCCCCTGGAGGCCGATGCCGATCTGACGTATGCCGAGATCCGCTTCCAGTTGGAGCAAGCCGGGACGCCCATCGGCCCCAACGACCTGCTGATCGCCGCACATGCCGTGGACCTGGGGCTCACCCTCGTCACCGATAATGTGCACGAATTCACGCGGGTGAGCGGGTTACGGGTGGAGAATTGGCTGGATAACTCCGCGTTCGCGTCACAATGAGCCGTGTCAAGCCGATCCGGCTTAAGTGACCTTGTGCGACGCCCGCGATCCTCAGAAAACCGGGGCATCAAGGCCCAAGTAATGGAGGCTCAAAGAATGCTGACCCAAGTCGATATCAGGCAGTTACCCTCCTACTCGATCGGGTACGAGGATGGCGAGACGATGGGCGAGGCACTCATCGTGCGACGCTTGCTGACTCAACTCGATGCAGAGAAAGTCGCGGCATTGCTGGGACTCAGCACTGAGGAGGTCGCGCGCATCATCGCCAAGGGCAATCCGGAGATCCCGGATTCAGAATAGACCAACGCCATGCAGGGAACCAGGAGATTTAAAGAATTTGAGCCTGGCCCCTTACATTCGCAATGGGCTCCCGCACCTGCTCGAGATCAATGCGCGGATGTCGGGCGGGCTGCTCTATGCCTGCCAGTCGGGGATCAACTTTCCGTATTGGAATGCCGTGCTTGCGCTTGAATTGGCCGAGCCGTCGGCGGTTCCGCCGCCGGCCGAGGGGATTGCGATTGCGCCGGTGCAGGGCGTGTTGACGATGGCACCCGATCAATGGCCAACGGAACCAGCCGTTTAAACCGTAGGGTCCGCTGCGCGGACCACCGACCTTCTGACCAGGTAAAGACTGAATGCCGACGGAGGCCCTCATGTTAACCATCCACGAAGAGTATGTGACGGACCGAGCTGGTGAACGCAAGGCCGTGCTGGTGCCGATCGCAGAGTGGGAACAGATCCTTGAAGCACTGGAGGATGTGGAAGACCTGCGCGCCTATGATGAGGCCAAGGGCGCGCCGTCCGACCCCATTCCCTTCGAGCAAGCCGTGCGAGAAATCAAAGCGGGCCGCCGCGAGTGATGTATCAGGTGAGCATTGAACGCCAGGCCCAGCGCGCCTTGGCACGTATCCCGACACCCCAGCAGGACCGGATCATCGCGGCCGTCGAAGCACTGCGGCTGGACCCACGCCCCGCCGGTTGCCGCAAACTGGTGGATCGGGCGGCCTGGCGTATCCGTGTCGGCGACTACCGAATCATCTACGAGATACAAGACGAGCGCCTGCATATACTCATCGTGCGGATCGGCCACCGCGGAGAGGTTTACCGGGGTTAGCCCGTAGGTCGGGTTAGCGTAGCGTAGCCCGACGCCTCGCGTGCTGCCTGTCGGAATGCAAGGCGCTGAAATGTTGGGGTTCGTTCCTCACCCCAACCTACGGGATCGCGGCTTTTACGGGTTAGGAGCGAATACTTTCACACTCTCTCCAGCGGTGACACACATGTGTCAGGCGCGCTGCGCCGTAAGAGCAACTGGTCGCAGTTATGATCAACGCCACCGGGCGGACCGACGGACGCACCAAGAGTGAGGTGGCCGGGAGGATCAAAAGACCCTGCCTGTCCTCGCGGCGGCCCCAGACGGTCGCTCGCCGGACCCTTGCCCACCGGATGTCTCTGTCGTACCCTCTCTCCTTGGCCGACCCCCCGCGATCCCTAGCGCAGCGCAGAACCGATGACCGACAAAGACATCATCAGCCGGGATACCCTCAAGCGCCTGACCACCGACTTGGCCCGGCACCTGCTTGGCATTGAGGCCGAGGCCGTCGAACTGCTGGAGACCCAGAACCAGCGGATCGAAGACCGCCGCGCTGACTTGGTGGCGCGGATGCGTGCCAGGGATGGTCAAGAATTCCTGCTGCATGTGGAGATCGCCAATAACAATCGCAGCGAAATGCCGTTGCGAATGCTCCGCTATTACACGGATATCCGCTTCGCCGGACATAAGGGACCTATCCGACAGTTCCTGATCTACATCGGCACCGGCCCGCTCAGCATGCCCAATGGCATCGCCGAGCCGGAACTGCTGGACTATCGTTATGGCCTTGTCGACATGCACCAAGTCAACTGTACCGGGCTGTTGGTGCAGGACAATCCGGATGCGCTGGTCTTAGCCGTACTCTGCGATTTCGGCGGGCGCCAGCCGCAAGAAGTGGTCGGCTATATCGTTCGCCGGCTGAAAGAACTCCTCGGCGCAGATGAGCAGCGGTTTCGCGAATATATGACCATGCTCGAAATCCTGTCAGAGAACCGGGGCCTCAAGGCCCAAGTAATGGAGGCTCAAAGAATGCTGACCCAAGTCGATATCAGGCAGTTGCCCTCTTACTCGATCGGCTACGAGGATGGCGAGACGATGGGCGAGGCACTCATCGTGCGACGCTTGCTGACTCAACTCGATACAGAGAAAGTTGCCGCATTGCTGGGACTCAGCACTGAAGAGGTTGCGCGCATCATCGCCAAGGGCAATCCCGAAATCCCGGATTCAGAATAGACCAGCGCCATGCAGGGAGCCAGGAGACTTAAAGCACTTGAGTCGGGCACCTTACATTGGCATTCAAGCCTGGCGCGCGGGCCGCACTCGAATCAATTCGCTGCCACTCTCGCTTCCCTCCAGAAGACCGAACTAGAGGATAACGCACCATGTTAAACATCTTGAAAGAGTTCTTGAGTCATCAGGTATGGACAGGTGTTGCCGGTATCATTACTGTTTTGGCCTTTTTGCTTTCCGTATATCCCATCGCCGATCATCAGGGCGTCCGGACGCCTGAGCAAATTGTCCACCAGGACTTTAGGTCAGGCATGGCCGCCCCGCCCGACAGCAACGCCCGGATCGCAGCGATGGAGCAGGCCCTTGGTGCCTGGCAAGCCGAGCGTAGCCCGGCAAGTGCCAAAGGCATTGCCGATGCCTATGATGCGCTCACGGCCGTTGACCGCTCGGGCTTCACGCCGGTACAGGGTGCGCTCTTTCAGCGATTGCAGGCCGCCTACCGCATCGTCAACAAGACCGTCGGCGGCCCTTGGGTCGGTGCCCGGGATCAAGTTCCCATTTTCGTCGCCGTCTCCGGCGAAGGGGGCGCTTCCACCGCGGCGACCTTCACCGAGAAACTGCAATCGAACGGATTTCGCGTCGTAGCCAGCCGTGATGAGGCAGAGCTCATCGTCGAACTGACTTGCAGCCTCAGGCGGCTGGGTCCGGCGCCACTCAGTGACCACCTGCAAAGTGGTGTGGCTGAGGTCGTGCTGAACGCCCACTGGGCCTACGATGGCTCGACCTTCATCCAGGCTAGTCACCGAGGCAGCGGCGGTGGCAGCACTCCGCAGATTGCCGCGAGCGATGCGTACAGTGACGCCGCCAACCAGTTGTTCCGCGATTTCCTAGCAAAAATGCCACCGCGCGAGTCTTGAGACACATAGCGTCCGCTGCGTCGCACTCTAGGGCGCGGCGCAACCAAGAGCTTTCTGGCAGACCTCCGCTCTTTAGATTTAGCTGAGCCTATGGTCTAATACGCGGGGTCATAAAGCGGTTAATCCAATGAAGGGGGCTTTCAAGTGCGTCTGAAATCCGTTCGTGTCTCGTTGGTTGCGTCGTCCTGTGGACTTGCTTTGTTGCTATCGCCGCTATCGCTGGTGCGGGCGGAGGGAGCGGGCTCCGTCGAGGATGGCCTGCGTACCCTTGCGGGCCAGATTGTTCAGAAATCCGCCGCGGCGGAGCGTACTACGATCGCAGTCTTGCCATTTCAGAACGCCGACGGTACCTGCAGCGTCCTGTCCACCCATATTGTCGACGAGTTGACGCTTGACCTGTTCGACGTACCAGGCTCCAAGCTTACGCTGATCGAGCGCTCCCAGTTACAGGCGCTGATCGCTGAACTCAGCATCGGCGAGTCTGGCTTGCTGAACCCTACCACCACCAAGGAGTTAGGTAAGGTCAGCGGTGTCCAGGCCTTGGTCTTGGGGAGCATCACGATCATCGGCGACGTTGTGCGCATCAACGCGCGCCTAGTGGCGACTGATACCGGTCAGGCCATCTCGGCCGCAGCCGTCAGCCTACCCAAGACCGACGCAGTGACCAAGTTGCTGGCCCAGCCAATCGCCGGGGGGCCTGGGTGTGGAATGTTTGTTGGCAAAGGTGTAGGACCTGGGGTAGCGACTACGCAGCCGCCACCGACCGGTAAGTTTTCGACTGGGGGGCTGGACTTCTCTGTCCAGGGGATTTCACGCACCCAGGACAAGAAAGCGGTCAATGTTGTTATCGGCGTCGTGAATACCAATGAGAAGCCAGTAAAAGCACTATTTCTTGGCACTCAGGCCTCGTTGCTCGACAATATGGGAAACCAGGCGTTTGCGACATCAGCCACCGGAATAGAGGTTTGTAAAAATGCTACCAATTGGTGGGAAAGCATTAGCGGCTGCTGGGAAAAAAAGGACCAACTTACAATACTTACACCAAAGGTCTTGCAGACTGTCTTGATACGCTTCACGGCCGAAGGCGACAAAAAGGACGATGCCACAGGAATCGCCGGTGATATGGTTTCCTTCTCCAGTCGTATTGGCTTGCAAAAGGCGGACGAAAAGGAGCCTGCCGCATATTCGATCAGCATTCCCAATATTGCACTAAAATAGGCGGGATAAGGGGCCAGGGTCAATTGCGGCCCGACCCGGTGACGTCTTTAGGTCGGTTGTCGGCCCGTCGGGCGCGGGCGGTCGGGGTCGGACAAGGTGGCGACAGTGATCTTGCGCTACGACCGGCGGCCAGTGGGCTCCGCCGGCATCATGGTGGGGATGACCTGCCGGCCATGTTTGCGATAGATGAGAAAATCGCTGTCCAGGATGACCCGCGATCTCATTCGCCGTAGCCGTTCATATGCTCAGCGTTATACGACAGGTCGCCCGGCCCCTCCAGCGCGCCGACGAAGTCACCGGCTAAATCCAGCGCTGAACCCTGCCGGGGAATCGCCGCGTCGGCGAGGTAGGCGTCCAGGGCGCGGCGAGCCACCTCGGATTTGCTCGAACACCGCTGCCTGGCAATGGCGGCGATCTGACTGTCGAGTGCTTCGGGCAACTTCAACGAGAGGGAGCGGACCCTACGGGCGCGGCGCAAGCTGTAGGGTCCGCTGTGCGGACCGATCGTCGCTGGTCGCCGTTTTTATTAAGGCGGTCGCGGTATCTGCTAAGATCGGCGCAACACCCTGTTTCGAGCATTTGATTTCTCTATCGATCGCTGCCGACCCATAACACCTCGGGAGAACGCCATGAAACGCCTCGTGTGCTGCGCCCTGCTGATCGCCACCGCTGTCATTGTCTCAACTCAAGCTCGCGCAGAATCGCTGGACGAGGCGATGCGCCGGTCGGAACAATGGAAGACACAGCAAGGCTGGTACAAGCCGCAAGAACAGGAAGCAGCGAAACGCCAGGCCGAAGCGCAGAGAGAGGAAGCGGACAAACGTTCGCGGTCCGGTCCGGCGGGTGGGTGCAGTTACGGATCCTATTGGTCCTCAGCCACCGGCGGATGTGTGCGCCAATAGGGAGTCGGCCGGTTCTCGTGGAGTAACCATCCCCCGGCAAAGCCGGGGGCTTTCATTCGTGAGCCGCTCGAAGCGGCTACGGGGTCGCTAACGCGGCCCCGCGGTTCTTGGGCCGCCTAAAGGCGGCGACTCAGCCCCAGAGGTTGAGCTGTTCGAGGCGC
>NZ_CAJAXH010000062.1 GCF_903946935.1 uncultured Thiodictyon sp. | reverse complement strand
GCCTGCCGCCGACGCACCAACGCATCAAGCTCCTCGCGTTGTTTCTCGGTGATATCCACGGGGGCGGCGGTGCAAAGGGGCATGGCGAACAAACTCAAGCAGCGGGAAGTTGACGTGTTCAGCATGATAACGAACACAGCCAGCAAGCGGTGCCAGAATTTTCACTCTGCAGCACTAGGGTCTAACTAACCTACTCCACCACCGAAGTTCGGTCAATGCCCTTTCGTCGGCCGTTTGCGATTGGGCGAAGTCCTGGATTGCGGTTATCCGCCCCACCGTCTCAGGAGCCGGATCGCCCTCAAATCGCCAGCCGCCCGTACTTAGCCGGCACCCGAATGGTGGCGCGGGCCCCCGCATCGAAACGCACGAAGTCGGATTCGATGCCGTCGCTGAAGATCACCCCGTCCTCCGGTATCTGTGACTCGACGAT
The DNA here is from genome assembly GCF_903946935.1 of uncultured Thiodictyon sp. Lineage (GTDB taxonomy): Bacteria > Pseudomonadota > Gammaproteobacteria > Chromatiales > Chromatiaceae > Thiodictyon. The sequence goes on along the minus strand of NZ_CAJAXH010000062.1, from coordinate 11,868 downwards.
CAGCGCGGCGGCGGCCGTGACCTGGCCGAAGGCGATCTCGGCCGTCGCGATCCGCCTCGGCCAGGGCTCGCGAACCGAAAAATACAGAGAGTCGGCGTCCCACGCGAATGACTGGGGGGCGGCGGTCGCCGGCGCTTGGTGAGGGCGCTGTCGATGGCCTGGGCGCCGGTCAAGATGCTGCGTAGCCAACCGGTGGAGCCTACAAGTGCGTCCCCCGGCTGAAACGTCGGAGCGTTGGAGCGGCCTCACATCAATGCAAGATCGACCGCCACCCTCCCCGGTTCGGCAGGCACTGTAAGCAGAACCGCGGCACATTTGAGTCTATCTGATCGAGCGAGATATCGTCGAACCAGACAGTCGGGTTGTTACCATGACCAGCACACATCTCGACACCAGTCGGTAGCCCTGTGTCGAGAATTTGCAGCCCCTGTGCCTTGAGGGTGCCATCGATATAGACATCAAATGTTCTGGCGACCAAGTCTATGTTCGTCTCAACCAGGTACCAGCCCCCTGCCTGGTAGGCCATCAGTTTGACATCGCGAGTGCGATCCGCTTCTTTCTGAAGGGCGTAGACAAATCCATCTCCATCAAAAGCAACAGCGGCATAGTGAGCTCCCCAGGTGCCGACGGTGGGGTCTTCGAGTGCCACCCATGCCCTGTCATTGCTACAGCCACCAGATACTATTTGGTCCATATAAACCTTTGCCGACAATGTAATATGCGTGCCGGGGGTGGAAGGCAAGGTGACGGGATGGTAGGCATTGGCGCTCCAGCAGGACGACCCTTGTAAACGCAAGGATTGTCCCGGGGAGGTGAACTGTGCCGTATCCACATATTGATTCGGTGAACCCGATCCATTATACCTCAAGGTCCAAACCGACGATGGGAAGGCCCCTGCGGCATAGGAATCGAAGCTGTCGCTAAATAGTGTAGTCTTAACGGCATTGCCGATCCTGAAGCTCTGGGTTGCCTGTGCAGCCGGATTGTAATTGGTATTGCCATCCTGGTTGGCGGCAATGGTGCAGGTGCCGGCGGTCACACCGGTGATGGTGCTACCATTACTGTAGCCGCTGGTGCAGACGCCAGCGGTCTGACTGGTGAAGATGACCGGGTTGCCGGAGGCGCCCCCGGTGGCGGTCACGGTGCCGGTACCGCCGACGACGATAGTTGGGGCGGCGCCGAAGGCGATGGTCTGGTCGGCCTTGCCGATACTGAAGCTTTGAGTCGCCTGCGGGGCCGGATTGTAATTGGTATTGCCGGCTTGGTTGGCCGCGATGGTGCAGGTGCCGGCGGTCACGCCGGTGATGGTGGCACCGTTGGTACCGCCGCTGGTGCAAACGCTGGCGGTCTGAGTCGTGAAGATAACGGGGTTGCCGGAGGCGCCCCCGGTGGCGGTCACCATGCCGGTGCCGCCGACGACAATGGTCGGGGCAGGGCCGAAGGCGATGGTCTGGTTGGCCTTGCCGATGCTGAAGCTCTGAGTCGCCTGCGGGGCTGGGTTGTAATTGGCATTGCCGGCCTGGTTGGCGGCGATGGTGCAGGTCCCGGCGGTCACACCAGTGATGGTGACACCATTGGTGCCGCCGCTGGCGCAGGCACCGGGGGTCTGGCTGGTGAAGATGACCGGGTTGCCGGAGGCGCCCCCGGTGGCGGTCACCGTGCCGGTACCGCCGACGACGATGGTCGGGGCGGGACCGAAAGCGATGGTCTGGTCGATCAGGCCAATACTGAAACTCTGAGTCACCTGCGGGGCTGGGTTGTAGGTGGCATTGCCAGCTTGGTTGGCGGCGATGGTGCAGGTTCCGGCGGTCACGCCGGTGATGGTGCTGCCATTGGTGCCGCTGCTGGTGCAGACACCGGTGGTCTGACTGGTGAAGATGACCGGGTTGCCGGAGGCGCCGCCGGTGGCGGTCACCGTGCCGATACCGCCGATGATGATGGTCGGGGCAGGGTCGAAGGTGATGGTCTGATCGATCAGTGGCACGTACTCGTCAGCGCCGATGTCGACCGCGGCACCGATGACGCGCGGCTGGCCGTCCATGTCGGTGGCCGGCAGCGCGGGCGCCGCATTATTGCCGGCATCGATCAGCGCAGAAGCCGCCGACAGGTGTTGGAAGTCGTCGGCGAACAGCGGGTTGACCGCGTTCAGATTGCTCGGATCGATGGCGATCGCGATCTTGGTCCAGAAACCGGTGCTGGCGTTTTGATTGAAGTCGTTGTTCAGGAGGGTGAGCGGCGAGGCGAGGCCATTGTTGTTGTTGTCGTTATTGATTGAGAAATCGCGACCCACCGGTGCGGCGTTGCTCCAAAACAGATTGTTATAGATAGAGGTGGTTGGGACCTCGCTCGACACGGCAAGCCAGAGACCGCCGCCATCGACGCTACCGGCATTGTTAAAGAATGTGTTGTTGGTCAGGGTCACGACGCCTTGAGTCGTTGCGACAGCAGCGCCACCGCCATGCGGTCCATTGTTTGTATTGAACACATTGCCATTGAGCGTGGCGGCGCCAGTCGCAGTCACGACATAGGCGCCACCGCCGTTGCTCCCTGTTATATTATTGAAGAACTCGTTGTCGCCTAAAATAACAGCCCCGCTCGAAGTCGAGGCATAGGCGCCGCCGCCGTAATAATTGGCGGTGTTGTTGTTGAACCTATTGCCGGTCAAGGTAGCGGTTCCAGTAGACATGATAACTCTAGCTGCGCTACCCCGGATATTGTTTATGAAACTGTTGTCGGTAAGTATGGCGCTACCGCTCGAACCATTCACATAGGCGCCGCCTCCATCGCAACCATAGGTGCAACCAAGTTGATTGCTCGAAAAACTATTGCCAGTCAGAATGGCGACACCGTTACTTTGAACAATGATTCGGACGCCACCGCCCTGATTATAGCTGGAACCGGCATTAAGGCGGTTGCCATCCCAATTGTTTCTCGTCAATGTGAGAGTGCCGAGATTGGTATATAATGATGCCCCTCCCCCATACGAAACGGCAAGATTGGCCGTGAAGTTATTATCGCTCATCGCGAGACTGCCATGATCGGTAAAAACGTAGATCCCACTTCCCTCGCTCGTCTTATAATTTCCGCCATTGTTAGCAAATGTATTTCGCTCCACGTACATCGTCCCTTCGCTGGCGATATAGGCTCCGCCGCCCTTCACGGATGCCCAATTATTCGTGAACAGATTGTCGCGCAGGCTGATGTCATTGATGGTGCTGACATAAAGCCCCCCGCCATCGCCGGTAAAAATGCCGCCGCTGATCGTCACGCCTTCCAGGGTAAAGGCCCCGCCATTGGTTGTTGTGAAGGAGAGCACCCGATCAGTCCCGCTCCCGATGAGCTGAGTATTCGCCGAGTCAAGGGTGCGGGTCGCACAGCTTGCGACATAGCCACCGAGCACTTGCAGGGCATACCGCTCGCTGCTGGTATAGACGAAGGGTCCGGTATAGGTGCCTTGGACGACCAGCAGGCGGTCTGCCTGGCCATTTGTGGCCGCCGACGTCAGGGCGGTTTGCAGCGCGCTTGAGCTGTCGACGCAGAAGTCGACCGCGTACGTCAACTGGGCGAGGACGAACAATGCGAGGGCACTGATCGGCAGGGCGAAACCAAGGCGGGACGTCGTACACATAGCGGGCAGCTCCAGATATGCTAGCGAACACGATAACGGCCATCTCGGTCACTACGAACCCGTGATAGCTGCCTTTGTAACCATTGCGACAGCGCCTAATCAGCATTGGTGCGACTAATACTTTATGGCTCTCTGGGATCTCAGTAGGTCGCATAGTTTCTCAAAAACAGCAGGATAGAGCGGTTACACAAAAAGAAAACGGCTCTATGGCAACGTCTGAAAATAGCGTAAGCCTCTGATATAAAGGTTCGTCAGAGCAGTAATCGCTCCAAGCCCTGTCAGGGGCTTGTCGATGCGGCTCGTTATGCGACTCTATGACGCCCTACATGTCGTCATAACATCATGTAATTTATAAATATGCCGACCTACTGAGATCCCAAAGAGCCTACTTTATAGGAAAATGGTAAAGCCGATTCAAGGCTTGGGTCAATACCGTTCGTCGGGTGGTGATCGATCAAAGCCGCATCTGGCACGCCCGCGGCTCGGAAGCGACGCCGTCCTCAGGTCAACAGCCGCCCGTACTTAGCCGGCACCCGACTGGTCGCGCAGGCGCCCGCGTTGAAACGCACAAAGTCGGACTCGATGCCGTCGCTGAAGATCACCCCGTCCTCCGGAATCTGTGACTCGATGACCAGCGCGGCGGTGGCCGTGACCTGGCCGAAGGCGATCTCGGCCGTCGCGATCCGCCTCGGCCAAGGCTCGCGAACCGAAAAATACAGAGAGTCGGCGTCCCACGCGACTGACTGGGGGGCGGCGGTCGCCGGCGCGAGCGCGTGATCTCATCATGGCAGGATGGCCCGCCAGCCGCCCGGGTTTGGCAGACACTCCCAGCAGAATGAACCGATCGCAAAGCTCTGGGTCGTCTGGGGCGCGGCATTGTAGTTGGTATTGCCGAGCTGATTGGCGGCAATGGTGCCTCAAGGGCAACGACAGAATATCTTGAAAACACTGGCATCGCGAGCCTCTCGGCAAGTTATCAAGCACAACATCTTGTGGTTGCAGGAGCTAACCGCCCACCCCGTATCGCCGACCTCAGTCGTTACGCTTCGCCATTGGTATAGTTCATGCCCAAGGTCATCGCCCCCCCAATTGATTTAAGCTCGGTGAGCAGGACTATTGTTACCATTGAGTTTGACTCAAGGTCTTGTGATGGTCTCCCGTATATACTGTCTAGTTGGCAGTGCATCTGTATCACCACCGAGGTTTGGGAGTTAAGTGTTCGCGATTCCGACGGACGTTCGGTGGAGGGTTCGGGAAACGGTCTGGTCAGCACCGGCCGGCGCCCAAGGTGCCACAAATCGCCTTGCCCGGCGCCCTTCGCACCGTTACGATAGTGGCTATCATCCGTTCCCGCAATGGTCGTATTTCCTGATTCGTTAGGAATACGCCGGGTCCGCTCGCGGTTGTCGGGCCCCGACCGCCGCTTGTGCAATGGTGGAGAGCAATAATGTATGCGCGAATGAGACCAAGTGCGTTTCTGACCGTGGTCGCTGTGGTCGTCTTGGCGGCCAGTGCGGTGGCCGTCGAGCCGGCTGCGGCACCGACTGGTACTGGCGTCCCCATCGGTACCCCGGCCACACCGGCCGGACCCGCCGCCGCCCCAGTGATGGGGCCGCAGCTGCAAGCCCTGATGACGACCTCGGGCAGCACTGGATATATGATCTATTTCCGGGAGAAGGCCAATCTGGCGAAGGCCTCCCGGCTGGGGTGGAAGGAACGCGGTGACTATGTCGTCAACCTGCTCAAACAGACGGCCGACCGCAGCCAGGCCGCGATCCGGTCCTATCTGGACTCCAATCGCGTCAAATACCAGAGCTACTGGATCGACAACATCATCGTGGTGGATGGTTCGTCCGGCGCGACCTTGAACGGCCTGATGACGTTCTCGGAGATCGAAAGTCTGCGCGCGCCCCGCACCATGCAGGTATGCAGGTCATCGAGCCGGTGCGCAAACCGGCCCCGGCCGCCGCCGGCCTCATGGCGGTCGAGCCGAATCTCGCGCATATCGGTGTACCCGACGTCTGGGCCGCGGGGGTCCAGGGCACCGGGATGGTCGTGGCCAGCATCGACAGCGGCGTCCGTTATACCCATCAGGCCTTGGTCGGTCATTACCGCGGCAACCTGGGCGGCGGCCTCTTCGACCACAATTTCAACTGGTGGGACCCCTACGGCGACCACCCGGCGAACCCCGCGGACGATAACGGACATGGCTCCCATACCATGGGCACCATGGTCGGCGACGACGGCCTCGGCAATCAGATCGGGGTCGCGCCCGGGGCCCAGTGGATGGCCTGTCGCGGCTGTTCGACCTCGAGTTGCACCGATGCCGCACTGCTCGCCTGCGCCCAGTTCATGGCGGCTCCGACCAATCTGGCGGGTACCAACCCCGACCCGGCCAAACGCCCGCACGTCGTCAACAACTCCTGGGGCGACTGCAGCACCGCCTACGACAACTGGTATCAAGGCGTCGTGGACAACTGGCAGGCCGCCGGGATCTACCCGATCTTTTCCAATGGCAACGCCGCCAATTGCGGCCATGCCCAACCCCCAGGCCTCAACACGGTCGGTAACCCGGCGCGCTACGGTAACGTCACCGGTGTCGGCTCGTCCGGTCAGGCCGACGGCCAGTATGCGACGCACTCCAATTGGGGGCCGACCGACAACCCGGACACCGTCAACCCGCGCGGCTATCCCAACCTGAAACCGCAGGTGCTGGCCCCCGGCGTCAATATCCGTTCCTCGGTCAACACCGGCGATGCCGATTTTCAGGGCGGATGGACCGGCACCTCGATGTCGGCCCCGCACGTGAGCGGGTTGGTCGCCTTGATGTGGCAGGCGGCACCCTGTCTGGTCGGCAATTATGCCGCGACCGAGACCCTGATCGAGCAGACCGCCACACCGATACCCTATGCCTCCGGCGGCACCCCGCCCCCAGGGCCGGGTAACGTACCCAACTACGCGACCGGTTGGGGCGAGATCAATGCCCTGGCGGCCATTACACAGGCGCGCAACAGCTGCGGACCGACGGGCGGGCTCACGGGCACGGTGACGATCGCCGGCAGCGGCGATCCGCTGCCCGGCGCCACCGTGACCGCGGGCAACTCGACCGGAACTACCGAAGTCACCGGTCGCTATGACTTTGCGACCGTCCCGGTCGGCAGCTATGACGTGACGGCCTCGGCCTATGGCTACGTGACGGCAACGGCCACCGGGGTGCCGGTCAACGGTGGCCTGACGACGGTACAGGACTTCAGCCTCAGCGTGACGCCGCGGGTCTCGGTTTGCGGCACGGTGACCGACGGCTCCGGCCAGGGTTGGCCACTCTCGGCCCAGATCGCGATCGCCGGCGGCCCGATGGGGCCGGTATTCACCGACCCGGTTTCCGGACACTATTGTGTCGAGCTGCTGCAGGGTTCGAGCTATACCTTCGATGTGCAGCCCCAAGTCGTGGGCTATGTGCATCAGCTCCGAACCTTCGTCGCGAACCCCGCCAGTGCGACCCAGGACTTTGCACTTGCGGCGGACCTGGCCGCCTGCACCGCGCCGGGCTACCAGTTCACCACGAGCTTCCAGGAGGGCTTCGACGGCGCCACCTTCCCCCCGACCGGCTGGTCCATCGTGGACAATGCGGGCACCGGGGTGGTGGTGTGGAAGACCTCGACGACCTGGGGCGATGCCAACTGGACGGGCGGTAGCGGGATGGCGGCGGAAGTGAGCAGCGATACCGCCGGTCATGTCGAGTACGATACGGAGTTGCATACACCCGAGATGCCGGGTACCGCAGTCTCACTGTCGTACCTGGCCAATTATCAGCAATACGCCGGCGAATACCTGAAGCTCGACATCAGCATCGACGCCGGCGCGACCTGGGCCCCCGTGTTGAGCTGGCAACAGGATCATGGGGCGGCGAAAAGCCTGCCGGGCGAAGCGGTCACCGTGAACCTCGCATCCTATATCGGGACGGCCCCCAGCTATCGACTGCGCTGGCATTACTTCAACCCCGCGACGGGCGATTGGGATTGGTATGCCCAGCTTGACGACGTCACCCTCGGCACCTGCACCCCCACCCCAGGGATTGGCCTCGCGCTCGGCTATGTCTCCGACGCGACCACCGGTCTCGCTGTCAACGGGGCGACGGTCACAGACACCCTGGGTCACAGCACCACCAGCGCAGCGACCCCGGACGATCCGACCCGCGGCGACGGCTATTTCCTCCTGGCCACCGCAGCGGGTCTGCAACCGCTGCGCGCCACGGCCTTGTACCACGGCGCCGCGACGGCCTCCGCGGTCGTACCGGCGGGGGGAGCGGTCCGACAGGATCTCGTCTTGCCATCACCGAACCTCACGCACACACCGTCGGCCGTGACGCTCGCCGTCGCGGAACACAGCACCTCCGTGCAGTGGACCAGCCTCGCCAATCAGGGCGGCGCGGCTACCGAGGTGCGGATCCGCAACATCAACGCGCCCTATCAGGGTCCGACCGCCTCCGGACCCTTCGCCAAGGCCGCGCTGCGCGTGGCGCCCGAACACCTGAATGATCGCGACGCCCGCATGGTCACGGCGGCGCCGACGACGACGGCCGGCACCGTGCCCCCGCTCGCCGCCGGGGACGTCAAGTTCAGCTGGCCCAGCGGCCTGCCCTCGCTCTGGGGCATCGGCTACAACCAGTCCGTTCAGGACCTCTGGTTGGGCGATACACCTACAGGCGGTGGCAAAAACCGCGATTACCGATTCCTTCCGGACGGCACCAACACAGGTGACAGCATCGACAACTCCGGCTGGGTCGAGAGCTTCGCCGCGGACATGACCTATAACGCCAATACCGGCATGCTCTGGCAGGTGAGCGTCGGGATTGCCGACACCTGCATCCACGAGCTGAATCCGGACACCAAGCAGTCCACCGGCAACAAGATCTGTCCGGCGTTCGGGACCAACGAGCGCGGTCTTGCCTATGACCCGCAGACCGACACCTACTATGCCGGCTCCTGGACCGACGGTGTGATCAATCACTTCGCCCCGAATGGGACCCTGCTGGACTCCGCCGATGTGGGTCTGCCGATCTCGGGTCTGGCCCTGAATCCGAATACCGGGCACCTGTTTGCGATGACCAACGGGACCGGTTTCTACGATGTCTATGTGCTCGACACCACGCCGGGGGTCTATCACGTGCTCGGCGGATTCAGTATCGCCGGTCTCGGCGATTACGAGCAGGCCGGATTGGAGATCGACTGCGACGGCAATCTGTGGGCAGTCAACCAGGTCACCCATCAGGTCATCGTCGCCAAGTCGGGCGAAACCGGGGTCTGCGACGCGGCCATGCCCTGGCTGTGGGTGGCGCCCGACGCGATCAAGTCGCTCGGTGCGGGCGTAACTCAGCCGCTGGCCTATGTCGTCGCGACCACCGGTCTGGCGCCGGGCTCCTACCAGGGCCACCTGCGGATCTTCTATGCCGGGGGTTACCGGACCCTGATCGTACCGGTCGCCATCTCGGTCCTGCGCGACCATGATGGCGATGGCATTCCCGATATCAGCGACCCCGACGACGACAATGACGGTGTCCCCGACGACGACGATGCCTTCCCGTTCGATCCGACGGAGTGGCTCGACACCGACGGTGACGGCATCGGCAATAACGCCGATCCCGACGACGATAACGACGGCATCCCGGACGGGCAGGACCGCTATCCAACTGACCCGATGATGCCGATGGGTGCCATGCCTGACCGCGGCGGGTGGCGGGCGAGGTTCTATTGAGCCATTGAGCAGCCGGCGCGTCCTCGGGGTTACGAGGCCCCCGACGGGGACGCGCCGGCGCCATCCGCACCTGATCGCGTGCGATCGGCGCCGCCTGTCGCGCGTGAAGCTGCTTGGAAAAATATGGCTTGGCCGGGTGCTGACCGAGCGCGCAACGAGATCGGCGCCCGCGGCTCGGAAGCGAGGCCGCCCTCAAGTCACCAACCGCCCCTGCTTGTCCGCGACCCGAATGGTCGCGCAGGCGCCGGCATTAAAGCGCACGAAGTCGGACTCGATGCCGTCGCTGAAGATCACCCCGCCCTCCGGCATCTGTGACTCGACGATCAGCGGGGCGGTGGCCGTGACCTGGCCGAAGGCGATTTCGGCCGCTGAGGTCCGACTCGGCCAGGGCTCGCGTACCGAAAAATACAGATAGTCGGCGTCCCACGCGAATGACTGGGGGGGCGGCGGTCGCCGACGCTTGGTGAGTGCGCTGTTGATGGCCTGGGCGCCCGTGAGGATGCTGCGCAGCCAACCGGTGGAGCCTAGCCCGGTGGAGACGATGATGCCGCTGGACGACTGGGACTCCTCGCGGCCGCCGATGCCGATGCGGTAGCGGGCCGAGGTATGGCTGCGGGGGCCGATGAAGAGGTCGTTGACGCCATAGAGCGTCTCGCCGGTGTTGAGCCTCGCCTCCGCCATGGTGACTCGGCGGATCGGCCGGCGCTCGGCGAAGACCGCGGGCACCAGGGTGTCGAGGTCCGCGGGCAGGAAGGGCACCAGCACCCCCTCGATCCGGGCCGGGTCCGGATTGACCCCGATCAGCACCTGTCCGTCCAGATATTTGAGTACGTTCGCCACCAGCCCGTCCTGGCCCAGCACCACCACCGTGTCGCGTGGTCCGAAGATGAAGTTGGGGACGAAGGTACGCTCCAGAGCCTGCACCCGCGCGAGCCGCCCGAGTACCCGCTCGGTGGTGCGCACCGCCGCCCGGTAGCCCTCATCCTCGGCCTGGTAATCGGCGAAGTCCGCGCCCAGGTGCTCGATATAGAAGCGCGCCTGCTCCAGCGTATTGAAGCGCGCGATCAGCTCATTGAGCCGCGTGCGCCGCGTGATCAGGACGATCTTGTTCTCGGTCAGCCGATCCATGATGCCAATCGTTTCATTCGGCCGGCGTGGCGGCCATCAGTTCGCGCAGCAGGTCCGGGGTGATGTTGAGCTGGCCGATCCGCTCGGCTCCCCCTGCCAGGTCCTTGAAGGCCATCGCCACCAGTTGGCTCGGCTCCATGCGGGCCAGGGTCAGGACCTCCAGGATGCGCGGGTCGCTGTCGGCCAGGGCCTGCATGACGGTCGACACCGCGTAGGCGCGGGTGTCCGCCTCCGCCCGGGCATTGAGCGTGGACAGCGCAATCAGGCCCTGGCGCTGCTCCTCCAGCGCGATCTGGGTCGCCATCTCGGCCTCGCGAAGTTCGCGCCGCTTGCTTTGTTCGGACTTCTCCGCCTCCAGCTTGGCCTCCATGATCTGGCGCTTCTTGTTTTCCACCGCGATCTCGGTGTTCAACTCGTTCTCCTTGATCCCGCGCTCCTGCTCCACCGCGGCGTTGCGCCGGGTATAGATCGCCTCGTCGGCCTGACGCAGGACCTGCTCGCGCGCCTCCGCCTCGAGCGCGCGGGCGGTCTCCGGGGTGGGGCGGATCGCCAGGATCGAGATCCCCAGCACCTCGACGCCCAACGCGCCGATCACCTCGGAGCCCTGCAAACCCTCCTGCAGGGCCGCGACCAGGCCGTCGGAGCGGCCGAGCGCCTGGCGCAGCGCCAGCCCTTGCAGTGAGACCCGGGTGAGGACCTGCACCTGATTGACCAGTCGCTGGGGCAGTTTCTTGGCGTCCTCGGAGGCATAGTCCCGGCCGTCCGGGGTCAACACAAAGTTCATCGACGCCGCGAGCCGCTGCGGGTCGGCGACCCGGTAGGTGATCTGTCCCTGGACCGTGACTGACTGAAAGTCCGCGGTGACCTCCTCAAAGATAAAGGGCACCTCGACACTGCCGATCGGGATCAGGACCAGCGAGGTGGTCGGCGCGAAATACAGGAACGCCAGCCCCGCCCCCTCGCGGACGCGCTGGCCGCGGCGAAACTGGATGACGAAGTCGGTCGGTGCGACCTTGATGAAGCGGATGCCGAGCATGTGAACTCCTGATACTGGCGACGGCGCGGTGCGTCTGGCCAGGCAGCGGGGAGAGTCGGCAGCCTGCCGGACTTCGCCCGCGACGTCAATCGTGTCGCGTCACGGCCGAAGCCGCTCCCACCGGCGCCCCGGCCTGACCTCTTGCGCCAAATCGGCGGGGTCGCCCCGGTGCGCGACGCGCCCCTGTCAACCCAAAGTAGAAATGTCCCCTATTCCGCAAAGTAGAGATGTCCCCTGTTGGCGGGGGCAGGGGGCGAGATGCAGGGGAGGGGCCGCCGGGTCGGCGGGCCAGACGTAGGGAGCCCGTAGGGCGACCGGAGTC
>NZ_CAJAXH010000061.1 GCF_903946935.1 uncultured Thiodictyon sp. | reverse complement strand
TGTTGACGCTCGCGATCGGTTACGAGGACAGGCGCAGGACGAAGCAAGGGCATCGAAAAAACCAGAGTAGATCACGAAGTTTGCATCTTACAACGCGCTCTTCAGAAACGGTATTAGGATTTTCATCCTGCGGTACTAGGATCATCGTTCCAGTCGGTGTCACTGGGGGCGCGGAGCGCCTGACGCGTCCGGGTTATAGGGCGCAAAGCCGGATCCTGCCGTGTCGGGTAGCCGCAGGTGGCCGTCCTGAATCGGCGGCGGTGGACCCAGGTTCTCCAGCAGCCAGTCGGCGGTGGCCAGCCCCTGCGGCAGCGGGCTCGCGACGGCGGCGGCGAGTTGCGCGGTGGGCCAGAGGCCGGCGGTGGACTCCACCAGGCTGGTGATCACGACCTCGATCTGCGCCGCCTGGCAGCGCCGGGCCAGCGTCAGGGTGCGGCGCAGTCCGCCGAGTGCGGCGGGCTTGAGGATCACCCGGCGCACCGGCAGCCGCGCCGGGTTGAGGGTGTCGGCGAGTGCGGGCAGGGATTCGTCCAGGGCCAGCGCGAAGGGGGCCAGCGCTTGGAGCCCTTGGAGTACCGGCCAATCGGGTTCCCGCAGTGGTTCCTCCAGTGACTCGATCGGCAGTGTACGCAGGGCGGTAATGATGCGCGTCGCCGTGCCCGGGTCCCAGGCGCCGTTGGCGTCCAGGCGTAGCCGCAGCCCCGGCGGCAGGGTGTGGGCGAGTTCCCCGAGACGCCCCAGTTCCTGCTCCGGTGTGGCCATCCCGAGCTTGATCTTCACCACCCGCAGGCCCGCCAGGGCGGCCCGGCTCAGATCGGTCGTCGTGGTCTCCATGAGTCGACCCAGGGCGCCGTTGACCGGCACGCGGTCGAGCGCCGTGGCGGCCAACCAGCGGCGCAGGCTGGTCCCGGCCAGCCGGCTCGCGAGGTCGCAGAGTGCGCAGTCCAGGGCGAAATCGGCAGCGGGCGTGGGGCCGCGCGGCCCGCGGGTCAGGGCCGCCAGCGATTCGTCCAGGCGCGCGCCCAGCAGCGCCGTGCGGTACTGCGTGAGTCGTCGCCCGGCCGCGTCTGGCTGTTCAGTCCCGGCCTCGGGCAGGGGGGCGCAGTCGCCATAGCCGCGCATGCCATTGGCCTCGGCGATCGCCAGCCAGCCGCAGCGCTCGCGGAAGACGCCGCGGGCGCTCGACCAAGGCCGGGTCAGCGGCAGCCGGTAGGGCAGCAAGTCCAGGCGCTCGCAGACGATCAGTGTCATTTTGCCCTCGGTTCAGTCTCTAGGTCGGGTGCTCACCCTTGCCCGCCCAGCGCAAAGCCGCCGATCAGAAGCCCGGTGAGCAGGGCCTGGTAGAGCCCGGTCTGGCCGAGGAGTGGATTGATCGCCGCGCCCTGGGCGCCCCGGTAGAGACGGGCGATCAGGATCAGGGCCAGGGGCAGTGCGCCCAACACCGGCCAGGTCGCCCCCGGGAGTCCGGCGCCCTGCATCAGTCCCAGCGGCAGCAACAGCAGCAGTGCATAGAGCGCCCGCGCCCGCCCCCGCCCGAGCACATGGCAGAGGGTGTGCCGGCCGGCCGCCCGGTCCGTCTCCAGGTCGCGGTAGTTGTTGAGCAGCAGGACCGCCGCCGCCGGTAGCCCCAGCGCCAGCCCGAGCAGCAGGGCCGGCCCGCTCAGGGTGAGGGTCTGGAGGTAGTTGCTGCCCGCCACCGAGGCGAGGCCGAAGAAGGCGAGCACATAGACCTCGCCGAATGGACCGTAGGCGATGGGGCGCGGGCCGCTGGTGTAGGCATAGCCGCCGCTCAGTGAGGCGATGCCGACCACCAGGATGGGCCAGCCGCCGTGTACCACCAGGAACACGCCGAGCAGGAAGGCGAGCCCGAAGGCCAGATGGGCGGCGTTGCGGACCGCGCGCGCGCTGAACCACCCCTGGGCGGTGGCGCGCGGCGGGCCGAGCCGGTCCGGGGTGTCGGTGCCGCGTTCAAAATCCACCGCGTCGTTGTGCAGATTGGCGCCGATCTGGATGGCCACCGCGGCCACGAGGGTGGCCGCAGCGACCAGCGGGGCCAGGTGGCCGGTCTCGGCGACGGCCAAGGCGATGCCGGCCAGCACCGGGGTGGCCGCCAGCAGCAGCGTCTTGGGGCGCGCCGCCGCGACCCAGCGGCCGAGGGTGGACGGCGGGGCTGGCGGCTCCAGGGTGAGTGTGCCGGTCGTGCTGTGCGGGTCTTGCTGCATGTTTAGACGGTGTGTGAAAGCGGCTGTGGAATATAACGTTTTTCTTGGCGTCTTGGCGTCTTGGCGTGAGCAAATCTTCGACTTAAGCTTACGGCCGCCGCGGAAACTTACCGAAGTCCGGCGCCCGGCGCTCCAGAAAGGCGTCGCGCCCCTCCTGGCCCTCGGCTGTCATATAGAAGAGCGCGGTGGCGTTTCCGGCCAGCTCCTGGATGCCGGCCAGCCCATCGGTGTCGGCGTTGAAGGCCGATTTCAGCATCCGCAGTGCGGTCGGGGAGAGCTCCAGCATGGTCCGGCACCAATCCAGGGTGACGGTCTCCAGCTCCGCGAGCGGCACCACGGTGTTGACCAGGCCCATCTCCAGCGCCTCCTGGGCGTCATATTGGCGGCACAGGAACCAGATCTCCTTGGCCTTTTTGAGGCCGACCGTGCGTGCCATGAGCCCGGCGCCAAAGCCGCCGTCGAAGCTCCCCACCCGTGGCCCGGTCTGGCCGAAGCGGGCATTGTCCGCGGCGATGCTGAGATCGCAGATCAGGTGCAGGACATGACCGCCGCCGATGGCATAGCCCGCCACCATCGCCACCACCGGCTTGGGCAGGGTGCGGATCTGGCGCTGGAGTTCGAGCACGTTCAGGTGTTCCACCCCGGAGTCGTCGCGGTAGCCCCCATCGCCGCGGATGCGCTGATCGCCCCCGGAGCAAAAGGCCAAGTCGCCGGCACCGGTGAGGATGATGACACCGACCGTGCGGTCCAGGTGGGCGCGGTGGAAGGCGTCGATCAACTCAAGCACCGTCTGCGGGCGGAAGGCATTGCGGACCTCCGGGCGGTTGATGGTGATCTTGGCCACGCCCGACCAGTGCTGGTAGAGGATGTCGCCATAGGTGGGTCCCGGCGGGGTTTCCCATTGGACGGCCGGTTGCTCGGCGCTCTGCTGCATTCTCGCTGACTCCCGCGTTCTAACCAAAATAATGTTACGCCCTTTCAGGGCTAGGCCCGATGCAAACGCCAACCCAGGGCGTTGCCCTGGGCTGGTATGTCTCGCCCCTTCGGGGCTCTAGTCATTCGCCGCGGCCAACGGCGTCGGGGCGGGTTTGATACCCGACCCTACACCAATTGCGCCTCTGCCACCCGTTGCCGGAACCCCAGGTGAATCTCCCGGCTCTGCTCGGCGTCGATCATGACCTCGATCAGCAGCCCCGGCGCCCCGGTCAACCCCTCGGCCAGGGCCGCGCGCCAGCCGGCCGAGTCGCCGACCCGGCGGTGGCTCAGGCCAAAACTCCCGGCCAGTGCCTCGATGGCAACCGGGCGCGGCGTGCGCCACAGGCGCTCGAAGTCCGGCAGGCCGTGCTGCGGCAGGTAGTCGAAGATCCGGCCGCCGCCATTATTGATGACGATGCAGGGCCGGTCGAGCCGCGCGGCCAGCATCAGACCGGAGAGGTCGTGCAGGAACGACAGGTCCCCGAGCAGGCCGGTGGTCGGGATGCCCGCGGCATTGAGTCCGGCCAGGGTGGAGAGCTGGCCGTCGATGCCGCTGACGCCGCGGTTGCCGAAGACCGCCAGCGGCGCCTCGCGGCTACCGGACCAGGTCTCGAACTGGCGGATAGGCAGCGAATTGGCGCACAGCAGCCCCTCGCCCGCGGGCAACCGGGCCATCAGGTCGCCGATCAGATGGGCCTCGCACCAGGGGGCGTCGGCCAAATAGTCCGCCGCCAACGCGGCGAGCTGACCCTCGGCCCGCGTCCACCGGGCCAGCCAGATAGGGTCGGCGACGGGCGCGGCGGCGGCCAGTGCGTGACAGAGTGCGGTGGGGTCGACGGCGAGGTGCAGCGACCCCTCCTGGGCCAGCTCATGGGCCGGGTCGGACCAGCGCTCGGCCGGGTCCACCAGGATCAGCGGGATGCCGGGCAGCCAGTCGAGCACGGTCTTGGAGATCGGCGCCCGGCCGAAGCGCAACACCCAGTCCGGTCGCAGGGCGGCGGCCGCTTGCGGGTTGCGCACCAAGGTCTTATAGCGGGCGATGCGCGGTGAACGCCCGGGGTCCAGGCCCGGGAGGGTGCCGCAGCGCAGCTCAGACAGCGGGTCGGCGAGCAGCGGCACACCGAGCGCGGCGGCACAGCGCGCGACGGCCGCAGGGAAGCCGGGCCGCGGGTGGTCGGGGCCGCAATAGATCAGTCCGCGCCCGTGCAGCCGCTCGATGAGTCCGGGGGGCAGGGTGAGGGATTGCGCAATCTGGCCGCCGACGTCCGGCCATTGCGCGGGTGGGGGCAGGCCGGCGTCCGCCCGCGACACCAGCGGCTCGCGCAGCGGCAGGTTGATATGCACCGGCCCCGGCCGCAGCCCCTGGCTTACCGCGGCGGCGCGCCGCCCCAGCGCGGTCATGGCCCGGCGACCGGCCGGGGTGTCGACCGGTGCCCCCGGGTCGTGAAAGGCCCGCACCTGGGCGCCGAAGAGCCGGGTCTGGTCGGCGGTCTGGTTGGCCCCCCAGCCGCGCCACTCCGGTGGACGGTCGGCGGAGAGCAGGATGAGCGGCACGGCGGCCGCGCTGGCCTCCATCACCGCCGGATACCAGTGGGCGGGGGCGCTGCCGGAGGTCGCAAGCAGGGCCACCGGCCGGGCGCCGGCGCGCGCCAGGCCCAGGGCAAAGAAGGCGGCGCTACGCTCATCCAGGATCGGGGTCAGGGTGAGTCCCGGGCGCCGCTGGGCGGCCAGGATCACCGGGGTGGAGCGCGAGCCGGGGGACAGGATCAGGTGTCGGACCCCGCCGGCCATGAGCCCGTCCAGCAGCGCCAGGCACCAGGCGACGCCGACCTCGGCCGGGTCTTGGTCGGGCGCCGGGGGCGCGCTCATGCGAACTGCAACGCGGTGGCGACCGCGGCGAGTTTGTGGCCGGTCTCGCGCCACTCGGCCAGCGGATTGGAGCCGCGGACGATCCCGGCACCCGCATAGAGCCGCGCCACATCGCCGTTCAACTCGGCACAGCGCAGCAGCACCCACAGGTCGCCGTTCAGCCGGCCGTCCGGGTCCGGCTCCAGGATACCCGCTACCCCGGTGTACCAACCCCGGTTGAGCGGTTCCATCCGGTCCAGCCAGGCGCGTGCCGCCGCCGCCGGTTTGCCGTTGGTGGCGGGGGTCGGGTGCAGGCGTTGCGCGAGCTCGAACAGGTCGGTGTCGGCGCGCAGTCGGCCGCTCATCGGGCTCCACAGGTGCTGGGCATTGTGCAGTTGTAGCACGGTCGGCGCCGCCGGGGCCTGGACCGCCTCGCAGCAGGCGTCGAGCACCGCGCGCACCGCCTCCACCACCATGGCGTGCTCGCGTTGTTCCTTGTCGGAGGCCAGCAGGGCGGCGGTCAGTGCGGCATCCGCGGCGGCGCCGGCGGCGCGCGCGGCGGTGCCGGCGATGGCGTCCACCTCCACCTGACGGCCGACGACGCGCACCAGGCGCTCGGGGGTGGCGGCCACGAAGCGGGTGCCGCCGTGTCGGATGCTGATCACCTGACAGGCCGGAAACAGATACAGGAGTGCGGCCAGCAGGCGCTGTGGGTCGAATGGCCGCCGACCCTTGATCCCGACCCGCCGGCACAGGACCACCTTGTCCAGGGCGCCGCGGCGGATGTCATCCAGCGCGGTCTCGACCAGCATCTGCCAATCCGCCAGATCGGGGCGGCCGCCCAGCGGGGTGAGCGGGCTGGGTGTGAGCGGTTCGGGCAGGGGGGCATCGAGCGCGTTGAGCAGGCGCACCAGCCAGCCGCGCCAGCGCTCCCGCAACTGCGCATGCGATGCCGGCAGGCGGGTGGTGAAGATCAGGGCGGACTGGCCGCGACGGGTGCAGAGGCCGAGTTCGGGCACCCAGAGCAGTGCGTTGGGGAGCTCGCCGTCGCTGGCGGGCGCGGCCGGCGTCGGCGACGCGGCAAAACCCAGCAGCGCGAAGCCGGCGAACCCGGTCTCGTCCGGGTCGAACTGCTGCCAGCGGTTGGTGAGCGTCTGGGCCTGCGCGCGCAGTGCCGCGAGTCGCCCCGCCCCGGTGGCGCTCCACTGCGCCGCCACGCCGCAGCCCGCGTGCAGTTCGCCGCGTTCGCTGTGGGCAAGGCCGAAGCTGGGACCCTCCAGTTCCGGCGGCAAGACGATCGCCCGCGGCAGCTCCAAGATGAGCGAGGCGAAGCCGTCGGCGCCGTCAGCGGTCGCCGTCGGGAGCAGGCCGATGGTCTCATCAAGCCGGGCCTGCAACTGATCCATGAGGGCAAGGGGTGCGAGCATCTGGTGACCTGACTGGCGCAAGTGTGACACCGGCGCGGCGCCGCCGCTCAGGTCCCGCGGCGGCTGGGAACAGGGGCACGGGTCGGCGGTCGCGGCCGGGTGGGACCGGCCCGCAGTTTAACGCAACGTCAACCCAGGACGTAAGCCGGACGGGGCGGCGAGCCCCGTGCGCCGGGTTTATGGCACTGCGGTCGGCTGGACTCGGACGCGTCCTTGTGTCATTCTTGCTGCCTAACGATCGTTCAGTAAGCAATGGGACCTTGCGGCGATGTCCGGCAGCACCAGCACCACCAGAGACAATATTCTGAATGTCGCGTCAGAGCTTTACGCGTCAAAGGGTTACACCGCGGTATCGATGCGCGATGTGGCCGCGGTCGTGGGCGTCACGCCGGCCAATCTGTACCACCACTTCAAGGACAAGGAGTGCCTGATCCGGGCCGCGTTGGCGCAGGTGTTCGGCGAACGAACCGCACCGCTGGAGACCCTCCTGCTGGCACAGGCGTCGCCCGCGCAGCAATTTGATTGCTTCATCGACTGGTTTGTCCGGCTGGTGTTTGACGACACGATCTTTTCGCGTTTACTGACCCGCGAATTGCTCGACGGCACGCCCGAGCGACTCCGGTATCTGACTCAGACCGTCTTCGACCGGCCCATTTCACTGCTCACGCAAGTCATGCGGGCCAGGCCCAGCGACGCCGACCCGGTACTCTCGGTCATTTCGGTGACCAGTATCATCCTGGGGCACCGCCAGTTGGCCGCCGCGCTGCCGCACCTGCGGGAAGGCAAGGCGGACTATGCGGATACTCAGATATTGATCGAGCACCTGAAAGCGCTCCTGTGTCGCGCCTTCACGGGCGTGCCTGACGCCGGGCGGGTGTGAGATGAGATCGCCTTGGCTCGCTATTGCGCTCATCGCCCCGATCGGCCTGGCCGGCTGCGCTGACGCCGACCAGCCGTCGGCGGCCTCATCGCCAAGCCTGCACTGCGCGATCACTGTGGTGAAAACGGGGGCGCTTCCCACCCTCTATCGGCTGCCCGGCACCGTGGTCTCGGACGACCGGATCGACTTGTCGTCGCGCTTGGTCGGGCTCATTGCACACCTGGAGGTCCGCGAAGGCCAGCGGGTCGCCAAAGGGGAGCTGGTGGTGCAGATTGACCCGAGCGGTGTCAATGATGCGATTCGTCAGGGCGAGGCCGGCGTCGGCGCCGCGCGCAACGAATTGAGCGATACGCAGGAGGACGCCGACAAATACGCCGGGCTGGCCGCCAAGGGCTATGCCTCGACCGAGGCACTGCGCAAGGCACGGGTCCGCCGCGACCTGGCCCGTGCATTGCTGGACAAGGCCGAGTCTACCCTGGCCGCGGCGCGGGCGCAGCGCACCTATGCGGACATTCGCAGCCCGGTGGATGGGATCGTGGTGGCACGCCATGGCCATGTCGGCGAGTTGGCCGCGGCCGGCGCGCCGATCCTCACCCTGGAATCGCGCCAGGCGCTGGTCTTGCGGGTCTTCGTCGCGGAAGGGCAGGTGGGCGGGATGGCGCCGGGGGGCCTGGTTGGCGTGCGCATCGACGCGCTGCCTGATCAAGCCATCCAAGGCCGGGTGCAGCGGATCGTGCCCTCAGGGGACCCGGCCACGCGCCGCTATCAGGTGGATATCGCCTTGCCGCCGCAGTCTCCGGGGGTCCTCCCGGGCATGTTCGGCCGCGCCGAACTGGTGCTTGGGGAGCGCCCGGCGCTCTTGATCCCATGCCAATCGCTGGTGAGTCGGGGTGGGATCGACGGGGTATTCGTGGTGGATCAGGGCAACCGCGCACAACTGCGCTGGGTACGTCTGGGCCCGCAATGGCAGCGTCAGATCGAGGTGGTCGCCGGGCTCAACGCGGGGGAGCGCATTCTGGCCCAGGTCGATGACAGGGTACGCGACGGCCTGCTCATTGCGGACGGTCCCAATGACTGAACCCAAGCTCAATCTTGCCGGGTTGTTGGCGCGGGGCTTCATTACGTCCAAACTGACCAGCGTCTTCATCCTCGGTGTCACCGTGCTGGGGTTGGCGACGGTGCTGCTGACGCCGCGGGAGGAAAACCCGCAGATCCTGGTGCCCGGCGTCCAGGTGATGGTGTCGCTGCCCGGGGCCTCGGCCAAGGAGGTGGAGGCGCTGGTGGTGACCCCGTTGGAAGGCCTCTTGAGTTCGCTCTCGCAGGTGGATCACACCTATGGCATTGCGCAGACGGCGGTAGGCTCGGTGCAGGTCCAATTCAAGGTCGGCCAACCCAAAGAGGGCTCGCTGGTCAAGGTCTATGACCGGATACTCTCTAACCGCGTGCTCCTGCCCGCCGATGCCGGGGTGCCCCATATTCGCTCGGTGGATGCCGATGACGTGCCCATCGTCACGCTCACCCTGGCCTCGCCGCGTTATGACGATTTTGCCCTCAAGCGCCTGGCCGACCGGATGGCCGAGCGGCTGCGCAGCCTCGATGACGTCTCAGTGGTGGCCGTGCGCGGCGGGCAGGGGCGCGAGTTCAGCGTCGAGCTGGAACCGGAGCGGCTACAGGCCTTTGGCGTCTCGCTCATTGAGGCGCGGGCCGCTTTCGCGTCCAGCAACCTCTCGCTGCCGCTTGCCCCCACCGTACGCGATGAACAGGTGCAGGCCATCAAGCTGCAAGGCTTCTTCACGACCGCTGATGACGTGCGCGACCAGATCGTTGCGACCCGTGAGGGCCGACCCATCTATGTGCGGGACATCGCGACCGTCACCGATGGGGCGCCGAGCGAGATTGCGCGGCTGAGCCGCTTTGCCTTCGGGTCGGGTGATGCCCGTTTCAGTCACTACGGCGCGGCGGAGATGCCGGCCGTTACTATTGCCGTGGCCAAGAAAAAAGGCGCGAACGCGGTCGTGGTCGCCGACGCCATCGGCGCGCGCATCGCGCGTATGCAGGCGTCGTTCGTGCCGCCGGACGTCGCGGTGGTGATGACGCGTAATGACGGCCAGAAGGCCAACGCGGCGGTCAATGGACTCATGGAGCACCTGGGCGTCGCGGCGGTGTCGGTCAGCCTCATCCTGGTCCTCTTTCTTGGCTGGCGCGAGGCGCTGATCGTCACCGTCACCGTGCCGCTGATCTTCTTTGTCACCCTGGCCGCCGACCTGTTCGGCGGTGTGACCATCAACCGCGTCACCCTGTTTGCGCTGATCCTCTCACTGGGGCTCCTGGTGGACGCCGCTATCGTCGTCATCGAGAATATTCACCGCCATTACGGTGTGCCCGGTCAGCAAAACCAACAGCACGTAACCATCGTCGCCACCAATGAAATCGGCAATGCCACCAACCTGGCGACCCTGGCGGTCATGCTGGTGTTCGGCTCGCTGTTCCTGGTGACCGGGATGGCGGGCGCGTATTTCTATCCGATCGCATTCAATGTGCCGATCGCCATGGCCGCATCGGTGGTGGTCGCCTATAGCGTGACACCCTGGGCGGCGAACCGCTGGCTGCGTTGCAAGACGACCGGAGGTCGAGGCATTAGCCGGTCGACCTTGCATCACAACGGCCCTCCTCCGGCTAAAGCCTCGACCAGTTCGGGGTGCCTGGCAACACCGCCACAGTGCGGTCGGCCGGACCTGTTGCAGCGGCTCTATCACCCGGTGATGACGATCTTGCTGGAGCGACGGGCGGCGCGGCGGGCGCTGGCGCTGCTGGTCCTGCTACTGATGTTGGGGTCGGTCCTGCAAGGCGCCTGGCAATTCATCCGCCCCGCCGGGATCACCGGGCCTCAATCCATGCTGGGGGTGAATCTGGGATTCATGCTCAAGGACAACAAGAACACCTTCAACCTGTTGATCGCCATGCCGGAAACGACGCCGGTTGAGCAGACCGCCCGGCTGGTACGGGACCTGACCCGGCAGTTCCAGCAAGACCCCAATGTGGTCAATCTGCAAAGCTGGATCGGCCAGGCCGGGGTCGCGGACTTCAACGGACTGCTCCAGGGCACCGCTGACCGAGAGGGCAGCCAGGTGGCTGAAATCCGGGTCAACCTGGTCGACAAGCAGGAGCGCCGCAGCAGTTCAATTGAGCTGGTGCGGCAATGGCGCACGCGGGTGGACGCGATCCGGCTGCGCTATCCCGGGGCGCGGGTCAGGCTGGTTGAAGACGCGCCCGGTCCGCCGATGCGGGCCACTGTGCTTGCCCAGCTCCACGGCCCCGACCCCGACGGATTGCGGGCGCTGTCGGCCAAGGTCTCACAGGCCTTCGCTGCGACCTACGACCTGGTCGACCTGTGGGATAGCGAGCCGGTGGATGTCATCGAGCACCGTATCGTACCCGACAAGGAAAAGGCGGCCCTATCCAAGGTCTCGGTCGCGCAGATCGCCCAATCACTGAGCCTGGTTTATGGCGGCGAGATTGTCAGCCGCGCCCATCCGGCGGACGAAAAAAATCCGGTGGATGTGCGGGTCCTGGTCCCGCGTCGCTATGCGGTCGATCCGACCCGGTTGGAGCGGATCCTGATCGACAATGCCGACGGGAAGCCGGTGCCGCTATCCGAGCTGGTGAGGGTGGAGGAGGGTGCCGCGGATCGCCCGATCCAGCACCAGGACAATGAACGGGTCAGCTATGTCGGCGGTGAGTTGGCGCAATCGGTCGCGCTGTATGCGGTGCTCGATCTCAATCGCCGGCTCGCCGGAATCATGGCCGCGGATGGGCAGCCGCTGACGACCGGTAATCTGACCTTCAGGACGCAGGCGCCCGACGTCATCAATGGCTATCAAGTGTTGTGGGACGGCGAGGTCCGCCTGATGCTCGACATCTACCGCGATATGGGCGTGGCTTTGGGGGCCGCGCTGGCGATGATCTATCTGGTGCTGGTCGCCTATTACCGTTCATTCCTTATTCCGCTGATCGCCATGTCGGCGGTCCCCCTGGGGATCATCGGCATCTTCCCCGGCCATTGGCTGATGGGTGCCGACTTTACGGCGACGTCGCTGGTCGGGATCATCGCGCTGTCCGGTGTGGTGATCCGCAATTCGTTGCTCATCATCGACTTCATACAGGATAATCAGCGCCGCGGCCAACCCCTGGCGGAGGCCGTCAAACAGGCCGGTGCCGTGCGTCTGCGTCCCATCCTGCTGACCACCTTGGCCATCGTCCTGGGCTCTGCGATCATGCTGACCGACCCGGTGTTCGGGGGGCTGGCGATTTCGCTGATCTTCGGCACCCTGGCAGCCACCGTGCTGACCGTGGTCGTGGTGCCTGTCCTCTTTTATCTCAATGCCCTGCGGGCGCCAAGTACAGCATGACGAGTGACGACTCGATGAGTGATGGGGGGCGGGCCGTTGTCTTTGCCCTGGCCCCCTGGACGACCGGTTCGGGCCTGGCCTTGAGCGATGGAGCCGCCCCGGCGGACTCGGACTGGACCTACGATCGCCTGACCGCGGTCGTCTCTGAACTGGCCGGGTGTCTGCGCGACCAAGGCTTGCTCCCGGGCCAACTGGTGGCGGTGCCGGAGCGGCCGGGGCTGGTCCTGATGCAGCACGCCCTGGCCCGAACCGGCGCGGCCCTGCTGCCGGTGCGTGCCGCCGCGCATGGCCCTGGGCTTGAGTCATTGTTGGCGCTGACCGGCGCCGAGTGGGTCTGGCAGTGGGACACGCCCGGGCGCGGCCGTCTCATCCGCCTGGGTTCAGGCGTTGCCGAGCCGCCCGCGCCCTGGCCCTCGCCCCTGGCCCTGGTGGTGGAAACCAGCGGCAGCACCGGTGCCCCGCGGGCCGCCATGTTGACCCAGGCCAATCTGCTGGCTGCCGCCGCCGTGAGCAACCGGCACCTGGGGCTCGGGGCGGGCGATTGCTGGCTCTGCTGCCTGCCGCTGCGCCATATCGGCGGGCTCTGCATCACCTACCGCTGCGCCCTGGCCGGTGCCGCGCTGCTGCTGCATTGCGGGTTCGACGCGGCGGCGGTCGCCGCGGACCTGGAACGGCGCTGCGTCACCCACCTGTCGCTGGTGCCGCCCATGCTGGCCCGCCTGCTCGCCCTCGACCGGCGCCCGCCGCCGTCTTTGCGCGTGGTCCTGGTGGGCGGGCAGGCACTCAGCACCGCGCTCGCGGGGCAGGCCATCACGGCCGGTTGGCCGCTGCATGTCACTTACGGAATGACCGAGACCGCGACCCAGATCGCCACCTCGGGGCGTCTGAGCGCACCGCCCGCACCGGGCGCGGTGGGCCGCTCCCTGGCCGGGCTGGAGGTTGACTGCGCCGCGGATTTCGAGGCTCCGAGGCCCTTGCGGGTGCGCGGAGCGGTGGTGATGGCCGGCTACGTCAATCCGGGACGCCGGCCCGGTGTGGGGCTGGCGGACGGGTGGTTCACCACCTCGGACCTGGCCTGCCGAGGGCCGGATGGCGACCTGTGCATCCTGGGCCGGGCCGACGACGTGTTGGTCACCGGCGGGGTCAACGTCCACCCGCTGCGGGTGGAATCACTCCTCGCCGGGGCGCCGGGGGTCGGCGCGGTCGCGGTGGTCGGGTTGGATGATCCGGTCTGGGGCGCGCGCTTGGTCGCGCTCTACACCGGGGCGGCGGCCCCCGCGGCCTTGGACCTGTGGTGTCGGGAACATTTGGCCGGAGCGCAGCGCCCGCGGGTCTTCATGGCCGTGGCCGAGTTGCCGGTCTTGGAGTCCGGCAAGTTGGACCGTGGCCGTCTACGGGCGTTGGCACTGAGTCATTTGACCTAAACCGCGTCCAGAGTGGGACGTGTAGTTTTTGTGCTAAGGTTGAGCCCGCGCACGGAACGTGGTCCGGAGGCGCAGCCACCCGGAAAGCCAAGCGTTGAGTGTATGCTGAAATTGGATCTCGCCAAGTGGAATCAAACCGCTGAGGATCTGCGGGATGAAGCGTTGACGGCGGCCCATGCGCGCACCCGTGAACGGTTCCTGGCCTTGTACGAGCTGACCCAGCAGGGACATGGCATCACGGCGATTGCGCGGGGAACGACGCGCCATGCACAAACGCTGATGCGTTGGGTACACTGGTACAACGAAGCCGGTCCCGACGGGGTGGTCTTTCAACAAACGGGTGGTCTCACCCCCTTTTTTGCCAGGTGAAAGAGCAGGCGCTCGATGCGTTGCTGCGGGCGGGACTCGCCGCCGCCGCCGCACCCGCGGTGG
>NZ_CAJAXH010000060.1 GCF_903946935.1 uncultured Thiodictyon sp. | reverse complement strand
TTGGTTGAGCTATCTCGTTTACCGTTATCGTTCAGCACACTGCGACGCCTGTTGTACCGGGGGGAGCGATCCAACGACCCTTTGCTGTGCCGACGGTTGCGAAGATACAGACCGCGCCGTCGGGCCTCCAATGGGTATTTCAGACTGCGGTGATAGGTTTTCGTCTGCCATGAGAGTTTGCGGGGCAAAGGTCGCCTCGTGACGAGAGCAACCCCGCCTGTTTCTTCACATCCGATCGTTCGCTGGCCCTGGGCCTGGGTCTCTGTGAGCTCCCGCGACCGTGCGTCACTCCTGCACCTCTGGCAGCGGGGACCGCTCAGCACTAACCCTCGGGTCAACAGAGGCGCCAGAGTCATTTGCAGATAATCTGCGCTGGCGCCGATTTTGGTCGGCTGTTTACAGCGTTCGCAGTGATGAGTTGAGCCGGCTGCGCGTGGAGGACATCGTGGTCACGCCCGGGGAGGGCATGAGACTCTACCTGCATCGGACCAAGACCGAACACGACGGAGTCGGAGCGGAGTTCAAGTCCCCTGCCCGGTCGCGGCTCTGCCCGGTCACGGCCTTTCCCGACTGGATCGACCTGGCCGCGCTGACCGCGGGGGCCGGTGTTTCGCCGCATCGGCGCCAAAGGACACCTGGGCACCACCGCACTTCACCCCAACAGCCTGGTGCCGCTGCTACGTCGGCGCATCCTGGCGGCGGGGATCGCCACGCCCGACCGCTACAGTGGCCATTCCCTGCGACGCGGCTTCGCCACCTGGGCCAACGGTCATGACTGGGATGTGAAGGATCTGATGGAGTACGTGGGCTGGAAGGACGCCGGGTCGGCCATGCGTTACATCGAGCGCGCGGATGGCGACAACGGGCGCTACCATATCGAGCAGGCCCTGGCGCAGGAGGCGTCGGCCGCCGCGGCGCATGCGACAGCGGACTGAGCGAGGTTCGCCCACGACGGGGAACGACCGCCCTCCCCCACCTGGTCGCATCTCCCCTGACTCAGCGCCTGATGGGACGACTGGATACCGCGCGACGGCACCGACGCCATCCGTCAGGAGGTGCTGGCCTGCGCCCTTCCCTGCCGGCCGCATCCGCGAGGGGAAAGTCCCCTGCATAATGCCTGTTGGACGCCTTGGACGAACACCTGCCCGGGCAAGCGGTCGAGGACCTGGAGAGCAAGCCGAATGATGCGCAAGCCGCCAGCGCCGCGTTGCACGGTCGCTGGGTTCAATGCTCATTTCGGGTACTTCTCCTGGAGTCGCTACACGCAGTGATTGCAATGCTTGCGCTTGCCGGCGTCAGCGCCACCCGCCACCCGCCACCGGGAGGCCAATGACCAACCGATGAAAGATTGGTCCTCCCCCCGCTCAACGGCGGCATCAAGAAGCGCCGCAACAGATCCAGAATCTCGGGGAGCGACAACGAACCGAGCGCGTTCTTGTTGAGAAAGGCTTGCCACTGGATCTGTTTCTGGCGGTCATTGGCGAAGTCCTCGGTGAGACCGAAGGGTACCCCATCAGGGAGCGGGGTTGCGCGTCGGTGGAAGGTCGCGCGGATCGCCTGGGTCAGGATAGCGCCGTCGAAGTCCGCCTGGCGGGCCAAAATCCACAGATCGAAGAAATCTTTCATGCGGCTGTTGGCGATGCCGAGCGAGACCAGTGCCTCCAGTTTTTCGGCGACGACGGTGTAGCGCGGATAGGCGCGCAGTCTGGGGCCGGGAAGTTCTGGCAGCATCGGCGGGTAGTCGACCAACTCCGGGGCGGGCGTTACCGCATCGCCGAAGCCGACATCGACCTGCACCGGGCAACGGGCGCCCGCGAGCAGCCCGACCAGGGTGACGCGTAAACCAGCGTAGCTGGCCTCCTTGCGGATCTCCAGGGCGCGGATCGTCTCGGCCTGGAAGCGGATGCCATCGTCGGGCTCGCAGGTGCCTGCGCACAGATCGCGGAAGACGGCCTCAATGCGCGGGATCTCGGCCGGGCCGAACCCCAACAGGTCGGCGTCGCGGGTCGGGCGGTGGGGGATGTCGAACCACAGGTCGAACAGCAAGGCGCCCTTGAGCAGGAAGCGCTCCGCGTGGTTGGATCGGCCCAGGCGATAGAGCAGCCGCTCTAAGGCGTAGCGGGTCAGGATCAGGTTGAAGTCCTGCTGCTCGGCCTTCGCCTTGTTGAGCAAGCGGGCGCGTACGGACGCGGCCAGGTCCGGCCCGGTCACGTCAGGCTCTCCATATAGGGACGCATCACATTGGCGACCCGGCAAAGCCGAGCGAAGCGCCACAGGTCGTCCATGGTCGCCCGTCGCCGCTGGCCGTTCGTCCCCAGGGCCTCGCGCAGGGCATCTAAGGCCACGTCCAGACCGATCTTGTTGCGGTACTTGAAGCAGTCCGCGACGGTCCGCGCCACACCCGTGATGCGCACCGGCACGCCGTCAATCAGGTGCTCATCGACGCCCTCGGTCAGGGCGTCCGCGGGGAACCGCACGATCCGTAGCGGCGGATAGTCCAGGCGCGGGGCGCGCGCCTTGTTCGGGATGGCGAGCCAAACCTGGAACGGCGCCTGGCTGGTGAGTTCGTGGAAACGCAGGGCCGAGAGCAGGCAGACCACGGCCCGGGGGTGTGTGCGGGCGACCTCGGCCAGCGAGGAATGCTCCGACACCGCGCGGTCCGGGAGTGCATAGAGACCGCGGCCAACGCGCGCAAGCCGCCCCTGGCGCACCAGTCGGGTCAGGGAAACCCGGGGCAGCCCATGGCTGGCCAGATCCAACGGACGAAGGAGCCCGTGGTTCCGCGCGAGATCAAGGATCGTGTTCTGGGTATTGTCCATGCCCGTAGCATGTTTCACAACGCAGGTCATTGTCAACGATGCCCCGCGTTTTGCAACGCGCCTGTGGAGTTCGACGGCGTACTTTGCGATCGCTGGGCGGGCGTGTTCAGGATCAGCGCCTCTGGGCGGGCCTGAGTGACGAACAGCCGATCGAAAGGGTTGCGATGGTACAACTGCCCATGTAGAACCGTGGATGAAAGCAATCCGACTCGCGCAGGCAGCAATTCAAACCAAAAACCGCGTATTCCCTGTTGTATGGCGGCCCAAATCAGATGTGCGAGGAGCGCTGAACCCACCCCTTGACTATGTATCCGGTCGACCGTGGCGGTGGAAAACTCGGCCACCTCCCCCCTGGGTGCAGACGCAGTTGTCGCTGTCCGGGCGGGCACCAGGTCCGAACTAGCGGAGTTTAGCGCCTTTTCCTTCCCGGTTATAAGCCAGCCAACGTCTCAACTATGGTGGTTAGGACGTTGGTCTGGGGGTGTGGGTTGAAGGCTGAACTGATTGCGCTTAGCTTTGATTTTATAATGGCAAAAATTTGTGGATTTGCCGTGGTTTCCTATCATAGTAAGGCGGTTAGGTCATGCGCTGATCTTTACCCTGAAAGCTTCTTTTTATAATATATCAATATCTTATGTTCTATCTTGCTTGCTTTTGACCCTATATCCACTACTTTTTTATAAGCATTTTTAGTTTTCTTGACTGATCATTTCCTAACCTGTGTGCCGACTACGTTATTCACAGGTTTTAAAAAAGGATAAGAAAGAAAGTTAAAGAATAAAGAAAGGAAAGGATAAGGTGGCCGAAAAGAACAAAAAAATAAACAAAAACAATAATATAATTTAGTTGCTTTGCGGCTTCCACCTACCACCTAGGATACTGTTGCGGCTTCTACCTACCACTTTTTTCGAGCGTTGCGGCTTCCACCTACCACCGTTGCGGCTTCTACCTACTACTTTTTTCGAGTGTTGCGGCATCCTCCTACCACTTTTTGAGTGTTTCTGAGCTCTGAATCCTTGGGCGACGAGGAGAAAAATGCCCTGTACGGCTTCTACCTACCACCTGTTGCGGCATCCACCTACCACTGTTGCGGCGCCTACCTACCACTTGTTGCGGCGTCTACCTACCACTTGGCAGAGAGTTATGCACAGGAGGAGGACCCGAGAGCGTCGTGCGGGAGTCCCTCAGTCTGGCGTTGGCTGCTTTGACATCCCCGATGAAGTCTGAGTGTGCATGGAGGCGGTACTTGATATCGAGGATTTTGCGGCCCGCCTTGCGTTCGTCGACGCGCTTCCAGGATTGGAGAACGCGGTTGCTTTGCAATTCGACCAAGGCTGTTTCTAGTGCTTGTAGGTTGTCATTGGTGCGTGCATAGGCCAGGAAACCACTGTCACGTTGGATCGAGGAAAATAGGATTTCATAAGGGTCCATGAAGCTTGCGTTCGTGTAGTTGTGCGATAGGCGCTTGTGGAGCCAACGGGCGATTTGTGAGGAAAGGGACATGAGGACGCCATAGTTGAACTGGCGGTATGTCAGTTCATTTACGCTCTTTGAAATGAGGGCAGGAAGGCGGGCAACCCAGGTGATGGACGTGTCGGTTAGATATTTCTGACGGTTGACACGGGTCACGTCAGAAAGGATCGGAGCAGAATAGACAGGATCTTGATTATCGTCCAGATAGAGCGAAATGTGCGTCCTGGATAGGATGTCGATGGAACGTTTTATTTCATCCAAGTTCCTGGTCTTACTGCGCAATTTAAGCTCTTTTCGGATCATCTGTACGGAGAAGCGAACCCAGCTTTCTGCGTTTTTTGGATCATGAACGCCGCACTGCTGGTCTGCGAAAATTTTCCGAATGACCTCCTCTATGAGTTCCTCATTGGCACTAGGATAATAGTCTATGTAGGTATCGTCGATCTTGATTGCGGCGGGTTGGATAGCAACGCGACACGCGTGCTCGATGCGCTGACCATTCCGTCGCGTGGCGTAGACAAAGCTGTATTCATGGACGGGAAGGCGGCTGTCCGGGCTGCGGAGGGCGTTCTGAGTACGGGGCGATACGGCGTATTTCGGGATGGCGTCCCACAGTTCAATTGTGTTAGACAGGTCGGCCACGTCTCCGAAAAACGTGGTGAACAAGTCGTATTGGAGATTTTGTGTCGTCGTGGCAGGTTGTTTAGTAACGGTCTTTTGCGACATCTCCTAATCCTCGAAGGCAACCACGGACCGGCTGGCGCCTCCGCTAGTGAAACCATTTATGCCGATAGTCCAGACCGCCAGCGTTGCGCGCCGGGTGGCCGGTGGTCCTTCTCCAGCCCTCGTCGCAGTTGGTGATTCGAGCCGCCCGCGTCTGGGCATTGCCGTCTCCGTCTTGCTGTTGGTGAAGCTTTGCCAGGAGCGGTGATCTTGGTCCCCGTCCGGGTCGTGGTGTCGAAGTGGCCGGCGGCGCGAATGTTGCGGCTGGACGGCTAGTATGGAGGCGAGGATACTTTTCCGTTTCGGGGCGCCCTCCTCTCGGTCTACCGCTCCAGCAGTCCTAATGGAACACGAAACGCAAACCAGCGATAAATTGCCACCTATCTTGTTCGCTAGATCTCTGTTCTATGGTCTGCGTCTACCTCCTTTCTTGCCGTCCATAGCCATCGCTCGGCGTTGCCGCTGTCAAATCTGGAATTATTGCACATGATACTCGCACTAAACGGCACGCTGCCTCCCCACCGTCGCCAAGGCTCCGACCGTGCTAGGTTTCTTACGATATGACGATAATATCGTTCTTTCGTTAGACTTGTCGGTGAGGCAGTAACGCCACGGGAGGCCACGACTTCTCACAGCCTCAGTTCACCGCAGGGCGACCTGGCTTGAGCTTAACCACTGACTTTACCGCTTCATCAAACGCAGCATCTGGCATGACGCTGAGGACCTGCAGGGCTGCACGGACTAACTCCGACCGGTTAATCAATTGTCCAGCCTGCGCCGCTCGCAGGAGCATTTCCTGCACCATGACTGCCTCGTGTGGGGGCAGACTGTACGCCAGTCGCGTGACCCCCACTGGGACGTCAAGGGTCTCCTGATCCTTAGGGACAAGAGCGGACGATGTTGTCGCCCCCCCTTCAGCTCGGCTGAGGGCTTCACGGCGGTCGACCAGCAGCTGATCAGCCTGGTCGAACCGCTTCCGGACTGCCTCTTCCTCGGCTGCGACTGAGGACTTGAGGGCAGTGCCGATGCTTCGCTTTCTGGTGTTCATCGCGCAACTCCTGACAATATGCCGAGAATTTCCTCCAGGAGGAGGTCAACCTCCTCTATGGAATCACGCGCACGGGCGCCCATAGTGTGCACCGTGGTGCCGTACACCTGTGCCTCCCGATAGGCGGTGCGTTGACGCAGCTGTGCCTGCGTCAGCGGGATCCCGTATCCGGACAGCTCTCCCAAAACCTCATCTCCTAGGGATGTGCGGGGCACCATGTTAGGCACCATCCGCGCGATCAGCCCGTTGTTCAACGCGCCTGCCTGCTCAATTAGCACCCGGGTTCCACTGGCTGCCCACAGATCAGCCGGAGCAGGGATGATGGGGATCAGGGCCAGATCCGAGACGAGCAGGGCACTTTGCGGAACTGGTGATTCGACGGAAGGCGGGCAGTCGATGAGGATGAAATCATAGTCGGTGAGGTACTTCCGGACCTCCCGGTGGAGCTTGGCGCCAGCGGCTGCCAGGCCGGTTACCGTGGCGGGAAACGGTTGATCGTCTGATGCCGAGGCGGCCCAGCGCGTGGCCGTAGCCTGCGCGTCCGCGTCGACGACGAGCACTCGTCCGTGTTTGGCGAGCCCCCCGGCGAGCTGCATGCTCACAGTGGTCTTGCCGCAGCCGCCCTTCTGGTTTGTGACCGTCACGATCTTCGCCGTCATGCACACTCCTCCTATCGCAAGTAGTCCTACCGTAAAACCATTCTACGGTAAGCGAACGATATCATCATACCATGCGATCATGTAACCATTGGTGGTGTCTTCAGGGCGGTGAGGCATGGAGGCGCTGACGGGGTGAAGGGCTGGCTAGGTCGCCGGGTCTTGGGGAGGGGCTTCCGGTTGCCGCCGGACCCATCACAATCTACGTCGCCTGCTTGTCCTCACCTATCGAGGTATCGCCTACCGCAACACTATGACGATCATATCGTCATATCGTCATATCGTCATATCGTCATATCGTCGGACCAAGGTTATCCCCACGGATGACGGCAGCCGCTGATTCGGAGGAGTGCTTGTTGCGCCGTCAAGTCCCGGGGGTACTTCCCCACGGCAAATCCGTTCTAGCCCGCCGTGGCTGGCCGTCCCCGCCGACGGCGGGAATTTTCGGTCATGCCCAGGTAGTCAAACACCAGGCGGACGTTGCGTGCCAGGCGCTGGATGGTGGCGGCGACGGTGTCGCGGGATT
>NZ_CAJAXH010000059.1 GCF_903946935.1 uncultured Thiodictyon sp. | reverse complement strand
CGCAGCGGCGAGGTAGTGCGCGAGCTCGGGCATGGTGATCGGTGGGGGCCTGCGGGTGTTGCCAGGGTCGGGGGCTGTTGTACCGGAACCGGGCCGGTTTTTTGGAACGTGTCCGCCTGGACGGGATAAGGGGGGATTATCGCATGTCGAAGTCGGCAAAGAGAATCCATCTTCCCGGCGTCGTGATAGGATGTAAGAAAATGGTATGTAGCACGATACGTTATTCACGGAGACCCCATGGCCCGCGCCGGTATTTCCAAGCATCTGGTTCAACAAGCACGCGATGCGCTGTTGGTCCGCGGTGAGAATCCCTCGATCGATGCGGTCCGTGTGGAGCTGGGCAACACCGGCTCCAAGAGTACGATCCACCGTTATCTCCAGGAACTCGCGCAGGCAGAAGGGACGCGGCTCGACGACGAGCAATTGCTGAGTGCGACCCTCGGCACGGCGGTCGCGGCGCTGGCCCGTCAGTTGCGGGAGGAGGCCCGCGTCGTCGTCGAGGTGGCCGAGACGCGTCACGCGGCAGAGGCGGGTGCCCAGCGTGCCGAGATGGCGCGCCTGGAGCGGGCACTAGGGGAGGTCCAGGTGCAGGCCGGGCAGCTTGGCGAGGCACTGGCCGACGAACGGGACGCCCACGCGGCGACCCGCGAGGCGTTACAGCAGGAGCGGATCCGCACGGCGGCCATCGCCAACGAGAACGCGGCCCTTACGTTACGACTGGCGGAGCATGGTCGGCACCTCGAATCCCTGGAAGAAAAGCACCGGCATGCGCGCGATTCCCTGGAGCATTACCGGCAGTCGGTCAAGGATCAGCGTGACCTGGACCAGCGCCGCCACGAGACCCAGGTGCAGCAAATCCAGGCCGAGTTGCGCCAGCTTGCGCAGACCCTGGTCGCCAAACAGGACGAGGTGACCCGCAGCGGCCAGGACTGCGCCCGGCTGTCCGCCGAGTTGGCCGAGGCCCGGCGGGAACTGCGTGAGACCCAGCAGGCGGTGCGCGGGGTCCAGCGCGCCAAGGATGCGCTCGTCACGGTCCAGGCGCGACTGGCGGCCGACAACGCGACCTTGACCGAGCAACTGGCCGTCGCCGAAGGCACGCGCCAGGCGCTGGTCGCCGAGGAGCGCGCGCTACGGCAATCGCTGGCCCAACAGGACGGGGTCGTGCAGCGTCTGCAGGTGCGGCTCGACGTCCAGGCGTCGCTCTATGGTGACTTGCAGCGGCGCCTTGATCGGCTGGGCGTGCCGTCGGCGCCGGACGATGACGCGACCTGAGGATGGATGACTGCCGGGCACCGTTCCCTTACATCGGGCCGCCCTCGTTCTTGCGCTTGCCCCGCGCCGAAGGACCCATTAGCCTGCACCGCTATGGATGAACTCGGCACACCCCACGACCGCTATTTCCGGGAGAGTTTCGGACGGCTGGAGATTGCCCGGGATTTTTTGCTCCAGAACCTCCCTGCGGCGATCCTGGCCGAGATCGACCTCAGTACCCTGGAAGTCTCCAAGGACACCTATGTCGGCCAGGACTTGAGCGAAGACTGCTCGGACCTCGTTTACCGGGTCGCTTGCCGTGGCGGTGAACTCCAGGTCTATCTGCTGTTTGAGCACAAGAGCCGGCCGGAGCACTGGATCCTGCTCCAGTTGCTGCGTTACGTGGTGGCCTCCGGCGAGGAGTACCGCAAACAGCACCCGCAGGCCCGGCGGCTCCCGCCGGTCTACCCGCTGGTGCTCTATCACGGTAGTCGCCAGTGGCAGGTGCCGGCCAGCTTCCATGAACTGGTCGAGCCGTTGCCGGAAGCCCTGGTCCCTTATGTTCCGCAGTTCCGCTATGCCCTGCACGACATCTCCGCGCGGACCAACGCGGAGGTCAAGGGCGAGGTACTGACCCGCTTGGTGCAGCTGGCGTTGCGCCACATCTATAGTAAGAAGCCCACGGGGCCGCTGCGCGAGCTGTTGGCCCTGATACGGCAGATTGCCGATCAGACCACCGCGACTGAAATCCTGTCCACCCTCCTGCGCTATTATGTCCAAGCCAATACCCGCCTGGACGAGGCGACGGTCCGAACGCTGTTGAAAGAGACCCCGAGTGGAGACGCCATCATGCAAACCTTTATCGATCGCTACATTGAGCAAGGCCGGCAACAGGGGTGGCAAAAAGGACGGCAGGAAGGACGGCAGGAAGGTCGGCAGGAGGGCGGCGCCAGCGT
Source organism: uncultured Thiodictyon sp. (assembly GCF_903946935.1). GTDB lineage: Bacteria > Pseudomonadota > Gammaproteobacteria > Chromatiales > Chromatiaceae > Thiodictyon. The sequence continues at coordinate 2,188 of NZ_CAJAXH010000059.1, read as the reverse complement.
TCTGCTGCTCCTGATCGAGCGCAAATTTGGCCCGCCGAGCGAGTCAGTACGCGCGCGCATCGCCAGCGCCGACCCCGAGACGGTGCTGTCTTGGTCCGAGCGCATCCTGACTGCCGACACGTTGGACGCTGTGCTGCACTGAGCGGCACCTCCTGCACCGAGGCCGTGTCTGCCCAACCCATTGAACAGGTCAATGTCACCTAACGCGCGCCGCGTTGGTGCGTCCTCCATGGACGATCGGTTCCGGCCCCCCGGACGGCGGTCACCGAACGTGAGCGCACGGCGTGGTCCACCGGTCGACCGACATCTCAGCGCTGGATGTTCGGCGTGCAGCGCTTCATGCCCAGCCGGGCGTCGAACCCTCGCCGCGGTCGCCGACCTGTCTTTCAGCATGACGGCGCGGACCCGGTGGTCCTCGTCGTCTGCGCGCCGGGCGCCATCCGCCCTGGGACGGCGACCGAATGTGACACGGAGGTTCCTCGTTCACTTCACTGATCAGTCTGTTGTGGTCAACATGCCATCCACCGTGTGTCCGGCTTGCGGTGCACTCAAGCACCCATTAAAAGCCTGTTATGAATGTAGGTTTACGCATCGCGGCAGTTCCGCATCGGTAACGGCCAGCGGCGCCGATCCGTACGTGGCTGTACCGGCTTTTCCACCACCGCCACGGTCGGAGCCACCGCAACCCGTCCGCGTCACAACGAAGCGCCGGGCGCGTCGGGTGTCCACCGAGTCGGTGAGCACTGCCATGGATTAGATTGGAAGGGGAGGGCACCGGCCGGCACTGCCGTGCACGACGTCGATGCCGTCACGCTGGCGTAATGGACATCTGTCTGGCGTGCAACGGACGCCCCGCGTTCGGGGTCCAGTATCACACCGCAACGACCGGGGAGGGCTGTAGGCGAGTGCCCGGCACCCCACCCCGGAGCGCCCGCGCCATGCCCCAGCAACTGAGTTTCGCCGACGCCGAGTATCTCGCCAAGCGCAAGACCACGCGCCGCGACCGCTTCTTGGGGGAAATGGAGCAGGTGGTACCGTGGGCCCTGCTGCTGACGATGCTGGCGCCCTACTACTATCCGAACGCCGGCCGGGGCGCCGGGCGACCGCCGATCGGCTTGGAGCGGATGCTGCGGATGTACTTCCTGCGGCAATGGTACGGGTTGGCAGATGAGGCGCTGGAGGATGCCGTTTACGACAGCCAAGCGTTCCGCGGCTTTCTCGGCATCGACCTCGGGCGCGAGGGCGTCCCGGATGCGACCACGCTGCTGGGGTTCCGGCGGTTGCTGGAGGAGCAGGAACTGACCGCGCGCATCCTGGAGACGATCAACGAGCATCTGCGTGCCCGCGGCGTGCTGTTGGAGAAGGGCACGCTGGTAGACGCCAGCATCTTCGACGCGCCGACCTCGACCAAGAACAAAGACAAGGCGCGTGACCCGGAGATGCATCAGACGCGCAAAGGCAATGAATGGCACTTCGGGGCCAAGGCCCACATCGGCGTCGACGCCGATTCCGGGCTGGTGCATACCGTCACCTGCACCGCGGCGAACGTCGCGGATGTCACCGAGACGGCGAACCTCTTGCACGGCCAGGAACAGGAAGTCTACGCCGATGCCGGCTACATCGGCGCCGACAAGCGCGACGAACTCCAGGACGCCGACGTGACCTGGTACATCGCCGAGAAGCGCAGCAAGGTAGCCGCCATTGCCGACGAGACGTTGAAGGACCTGACCAAGCGCGCGGAGCATCTCAAGGCGAAGATTCGCTCCCGCGTCGAGCACCCCTTCCACATCGTCAAGAACCTGTTCCGTCACCGCAAGCTTCGCTATCGGGGACTGGCGAAGAACGGCGCGCAGTTCCAGGTGCTGTTCGCGTTGGCCAATCTGGTGATCGTCAAAAAGGCACTGCTCGCCTAAGACACCTGAGGTCCGTCCGAAATTCGGGCGGATCTCAGAAAGACTAATAAAAAGGACCGTTTTCATCGAAAAAACTGATCAATCGGCCGAATTTATCGCAAAAAACACGATACGACAACAAAAAGGCCAAGAGATCAGCAATTCCCGCTCCCCCGCATCGTGGTCGGCCAAGGCGAGTACGCGGCGGCAGCGCGAAAAGGTAGGCACAGCAGCCCCTCGCCGACGCGCGGCGATGCTGAAACGGTTGGTTGACGATCCCCCTCAAGAACGGCGCT
>NZ_CAJAXH010000058.1 GCF_903946935.1 uncultured Thiodictyon sp. | reverse complement strand
GCGGCAGCAGCAAGTCAGTCTCGCGGTCCATCGGATGGAAGCGGCGCATCGGCAGTCGTACTCCGGACATCGGGGTTGATCCGGACAGTGTACAGGAACGTCACCCGCGACGGAGCCCCGAAGTCCGACAGGCTGCTAGGCAAGAATCGGTGCCGGGCCGCGGAGGCTCGCGACTGGGAGCGCCCCCTAATCGGCCAGCTCGATGCCCTCGCCCGCCGCCCAGTCGCGCAGGGCCGCCAGGGTCTTGCGGTGCTCATAGTCATACCAGGCATCCAGCCGATCGCGCGCGTCCAGCAGGTCCTTGAAACGGGGGTAGGCACCGCGGTGCCGAAAGAACTCCCTGACCTCATCCAGCGCGTCCGGTAACTGGTCCGCCACGAAGTCCAAGACCAGCGCCTCGCCGAGGTCCAGTTCGTGCTTGTTCGGTACCCGCAGATAGTCATCGGAGCCGGCCAAACCCTCGGCGGTGCCGTCCGGCTCATCGACCCCCTCACCGACATAGCGGAACTCACCGGTCGCGCGCTCCAGATAGACCGCCGAGTCGAGGTCGCTGCCGGCGCTGGCGAACATAAAGGCATCTTCCAACTCGTCGATACGGATTTTCATGGGGGCTCCTGTCAGCCGAGAGTCGGCAATTCGCTCGCAGCGGGGCAAATTCCTAGCCGTTCACCCCAGAAAGAGCTGTTGTCACGCCAAGGCGCCAAGCTCGCCAAGGCTTTTCAGTGCCTTATCGGCATTGCGCCAGTCACCCGGAGGGTGATCTGGATAGTGGATCGACCCGATTGTATTTCTTGGCGAACTTGGCGCCTTGGCGTGAGCAATTCCAGGGTTTAGGTTCACTGTGTCGCCTCGGTCGCCGGGCCCGGCTCATCCGGCTCCCCGAACAGGTGAATCTGACCGGGGGCCGTCGGCAGCGGCGGCAGGGGCGGTTCGCTGGGCTGGTCGCGGGACCAACCCCAGATGAAGACAGCGAGATTCGCCAGCAACAACAGTCCGATCATCCAGCGCATGGTCAGTCGCCCTCCGTCGTCGCTGGGGTCGTCGCCAATCGGGCCAGTCCGCGCAGGACCAGGTCCGGTACCAATTCCACTGGGCGACCGATACACGGAGCGAGCAGTGGCCCATCGCCCCCGGCGATCAACAGGGCCGGGGGCGGCAGCGGTGGCCCGCCGTTGGCATCGGTCAGGCGATCCCAGAGTCGCTGGTGCAGCCGCTCGGCCAGGGACGCCAGGGCGTGGAGACCGCCGGTTGCGACCGCGCCAGCGCTATCCGTCGCCCAGGGCTCAACGGTCGGCTCCGGCGCGCCCGGCGGGATCTGGGTGCCGGCCAGCAGGCTGTCACGCATCATGGTGAGCCCCGGCAGGATCAGGCCGCCCAGGTGGCAACCGGCGGGGGCCAGGACATCGAAGGTGACCGCGGTGCCGGCATCCACGATCAGTGCCGAGTCGCACCCCTGGGCGCCGAGCAGCGCCAGCCAGCGGTCCACGCCCAGTCGCGCGGGATCGGCATAGGCGACCCGCAGCCCCAGACAACCCTGGCGGGTGACTGCAAACTCGGGCTCGCGCCCCCAGTAGGCACGCACCACCCGGGCGACGGCCTCGCCCAAGGCGGCCCCGCCGACATTGCCGATCAGCACGCGCTGCGGCGGCGCCAGCACCTCCCAGGCGGCGAGCAGGTCGAGCGGGACGCCGCGGCCATGGCGTACCCCGTCCATGGGGCCGAGCCCATCGTCTGAGTACAAGGCCCAGTGCAGGTTGGTGTTGCCGATATCGATCAATAGGTTCATAGCTATTCGTCCGCAGACCGGGGGGCCTCGGGGGGCGGCGCCAGTCGCAGGCTGACCTCCCCCGAGTGGGCGCGCAGCAGACCATCGGCGGTGTTGAGCCGCAAGGCGCCGTCCGGGTCGATCCCGGCATAGTCGCCAACGATCAGCCGCTCGCCGAGTTGCAGTTGGACCTGCTGGTCGCGCAGCAGATCGAACCGCGTCCACTCATCGAGGAAGGGCGCGAGCCCCACCTGGCCAAAGCGCTCCAGCGTCTCCAGCAGGGCGTCGATGAGTGCGGCGGCCAGTCGATTGCGCCCCGGCGCCGCCTGGCCCAAGGCCTCGCGCAGGTCGACCCAGGGTTGGTCGATCCCCTGGGCCTGGTCGGGGTCCAGGCGCAGGTTGAGCCCCAGCCCCACCACCAGATGACTCGGCCCCTGGGTCTCGCCGGCCACCTCCAGCAGCAAGCCACCGAGCTTGCGGCGCCGCCAGAGCAGGTCATTGGGCCACTTGAGTGCAATGTCGGTGAGCCCCAAGCGCTGCAGCACGGTGGCCACCGCCACCCCCGCCGCCAGGCTGATCCCGCCCAGTCCGGCGGGTCCGACCGGATAGCGCCACAGGACCGAAAGATACAGGTTGGCGCCGAAGGGCGACACCCAGACCCGACCGCGCCGGCCGCGACCGGCGCTCTGGCGCTCGGCCAGACAGACGGTGCCGGCGGGCGCACGCGCGATCGCCGCGGCCATCAGCCGCTCGTTGGTCGAGTCGATGAGGTCATTGACCTGAAGCCGGGCGAGCCGCGACGCGCCGGCCGCGGATAGATAGCCCAAAATAAGCGCGGGGTCCAGCAGTTCCAACGGGGCGTTCAGCCGATAACCCTGGCCCGGGATGGACTCCAGCGCGAGGCCATAGTCTTCGACGGCCTTGTGCAGGGCCTTCCAGACGCCGGCGCGGGTCATCCGCAGACCCCGGGCGAGCGCGGCGCCGGAGTGACAGTCGCCGTCGGCGAGCAGTCTGATCAGTTGCAGGCCCGTAGGTTCGACGGGTTTCATCATGGGTTCAGGCCAGGCTCGCGAGCCACGCCGCGCGTCCCTGGGCCGCGTCCGGCGGGGCGGGGTCGAGCAGCATCAGCTCGCAGGTGTCGGCCGCGGCCGGGTGGGGGCTGGCCTCCAGTTCCAGGAGTTCGTCGCGGCGGAACAGGTGCAGGCGCACCGGCTCCCCGGCCGCGGCCACCAGCCGCTCCAGATTCTCGGCGGTGGCGCGCAACCCATCGACGGCCAGGACCTGATCGCCCGGGGCCAGTCCGGCGGACTCCCCGGCCCCGCCGCTGAGGACGGTCTGGATCACCGCGTCCGTAGTCCCGGCGCGCAGTCGAAGCGCCAGGGTCGGGCCAGCCGCAACCGGAGCAAAGCGCTCGACCGCCCCACCCAGGTCTTTCGGCCCGGTCGCCGGACGCAGGCGCATCTGGATGCCGACCGTGGCGAGCAGCGACGCCAGATCCAGGTCATCAGGCGAGTCCAGTGCCTGGGCAAAGAATGCATCCAGGTCGAGCCCGGAGGCCTGCGCGGCAATCGCCTCCACCCCGCGCTCCGGCACCCCGACCCCGGTGCGGCCGTGGCGCTCCCAAAGTGCGCGCATCACGTCATCCAGCGACACCCGGCCGGCCGTTGCCTGACGCAGCGTCAAATCGAGCGCGAGCGCGACCAAGGCCCCCTTGGCGTAATAGCTGACGACTGCATTGGGTCCGTTTTCGTCCTGTCGATAAAACTTGGTCCAGGCATCGAAGCTGGATTCGGCCAGGGTCTGGACCAGCCGGCCGGGGGTGCGCATGACCCGGGTGACGGTCTCGGCCAGGAGTTGCAGATAGGCGGGGGTGTCGATGCAGCCGGCGCGCACCAGGGCCAATTCATCATAATAGGAGGTGATGCCCTCGAAGGCCCACAGCAGGCGGGTGTGGACCTCCCGGCTCAGATCGCCCGCCATGAGGGCCTGGGGGCGAATGCGGGTGACGTGCCACAGGTGGAAATATTCGTGACTGCACAGACCGAGGAGGCGCCGATAGCCCGCGGTGGGTGCGGTCTCGGCCGCTACACCGGGGCGCGGGAGATCGTCCCGTGTACACACCAGACTGGACGAGAAACGGTGCTCCAGACCGCCATAGCCATCAGCCACCGCGGCGGTGAGAAAGAGATAGCGGTCGAGCGGCAACTCGCCGAAGAGTGCCGCGTGCTGCTCGCACAGACGCACCAGGTCCTGGCTCAGGCGCGCGTGATCGCACCGCGCCCGGCCGCTGATGGCAAACCGGTGGGGGACGCTGCGAACCGTGAATGACACCAGATCGAAGCGACCCATCTCCACCGGGTGGTCGATCAGATCGGCATAGTCGTCCGCCTGGTAGGCACCGAAGCCGAGCGGCTCGGCGGTCAGGGGCCGCAGGCTGGTCGCCACACGCCAGTCGCGATAGGTATCGCCCACGGGGGGGCGCAGTTCGATGCGACAGGGTCGGTCGGCGAGCCCAGTGACTGCCAGCAATAGGCTCGGGCCATTGAAATAGGCGTGGGTGCAGTCGAGATGGGCCGAGCGCACGGTGAAGTCCCAGGCGTAGACCTGGTAGCGGACGATCAGTGGGACGGTGGGTGTATCGCCGGTGGCGATCTCCCAGGTCTGTTTGTCCCGCTTGATGAGCGCAAGTGGCCGCCCCTGACCGTCTTCGGCAACCAGATGTAGCAGGTTGCGGGCGAAGTCCCGAATCATGTAGCTGCCCGGGCACCAGGCCGGCATGGTGAGTTGCAGCAGACCGGCCGACGGGTCATCGATCACCAACTCGACGGCGAACAGATGTCCCTGCGGGTGCTGCGGACAGACCCGGTAGGTGAGCGCGAATGCAGCGGTGGCGGGGCTCGACATGGGGCAGCGACTGGCAGATGGAAACCCGATAACGGCCATGGCGCCCGCGCCACCCCGCAAGATGAAAGTTGCGGTCGCCGGCCGTTCCCCCACCCCACCCTCCCCTAATAGGGGAGGGAGAACTGGAGCGCGTTCCCGGCGCGACTTTCACGGTAACGCGAAACGCCGACGTCACTCGAACCGTATCGAGCGCCGTCGGCGCATGCGCCTAGCCAAGTGGACCGGGGCGAGCGCCCCGGCCTTCGGCCTTACTTACCAGCGCGGGCCGCGGGAGCCGCCGCCGCCACCGCCGCCTTCACCGCGCGGCTTGGCCTGGTTGACCTTCAGGTTACGACCCTTGAGCGGAGTCTCGTTCAGGGCCTTGATGGCCGTGTCGGCCTCCGAGTTGTTCGACATCTCGACGAAGCCGAAGCCCTTGGAGTCGCCGGTGAACTTGTCGGTGATCAGATTGACGCTCGAGATTTCGCCATAGGCGGCGAAAGCGTCACGCAGATCGTCTTGAGTCACGGAATAAGCCAGGTTGCCAACGTAGATATTCATCTTTCAAATGTTCCGTCAAAGTGCATTAAAGAGAGTGAGAACGGTCGAACGATCAATGCACAACTGATTCGACAGCCTGTATCCCCAACCATTGGGGCGAAATTGTTCCGCGCCCGAGCAGCGCGCGGAAAATACGTTCATAAGGGCCGGCGCCAACACACTAGCGCGACGCGGCGTCCAGGCCCAGTCCGGCCACCCCACCGAGATCGGGTCGATACCTGGGCGGTTCAACGAGCCGTTACAAGTATCTGGGGAGAAAAAACTGGGCCGCGACAGAAAAAACCGCTCCTCGAACCGAAGAGGGAGGATAAGTCGCTTAAAAATAAAAAAATACGCCGCACACCGACATCTAAAATCGTCTGCACCGTCGCCGACGCTCAGGTCGCGGGCTAGAAAAGGCCGGGGCCAGCGCCCCGGCCTTCCTCGTTGCTACCAGCGCGGCCCGCGGGAGGGACGCTCACCGCGCGGCTTGGCCTGGTTGACCTTCAGGTTGCGGCCTTTCAAGGGGGTCTCGTTCAGGGCCTTGATCGCCGCATCGGCCTCCGCGTTGTTCGGCATCTCGACGAAGCCAAAACCCTTAGAGTCACCGGTGAACTTATCCGTGATCAGGTTGACGCTGGAGATCTCACCATAAGCGGCGAAGGCATCACGCAGGTCATCTTGAGTCACGGCATAGGCCAGGTTGCCAACGTAGATATTCATCGTGCAAGAGTTCCATCAAAGTGCATTGAAGCGAGAGTGAGAACGGTCGAACAATCAATGCACAACTGATTCGACAGTCTTTGTCCCCAACCGTTGGGGCGCAATTGTTCCGTGAACTGGTCCGCGTCTGGGCAGTTCACGGACAATCGATCCGGATCTCAACGACCGCGGGCGGGAGCGGCCCGGCGCCCACCCTGGCTACCCGGCCGCGCGGCTGGCCCCGCCCCCATCCGGTCGCCGCGCCCCCCGGAGCGCTGGCGTTGGGTGAAATCGGTACGCACCCGTGAGCGATCATCGTCATCGTGCTGATCCGACGGCGGGTTCGCGGACGGTTCGAAGCCGACCACCGGGGTCATTGGAATCTCACGGCGCAGCAGGCGCTCGATCCCTTTGAGCAACCCCCGCTCGTCATGACTCACCAAGGACAAGGCCGAACCGACGGCACCGGCACGCCCCGTGCGTCCGATGCGGTGGACATAGTCCTCCGCCACATTCGGCAATTCAAAATTGACCACTTGGGGAAGATTGGCGATATCCAAACCACGCGCGGCGATATCGGTCGCCACCAAGGCGCGGACCAGCCCACGCTTGAACTCATCCAGCGCCCGAGTGCGCGCCGACTGACTCTTGTTACCGTGGATGGCCGCCGCCGTGATCCCGTCACGCGTGAGTTTCTCGGCCAGCTTATTCGCCCCATGCTTGGTGCGCGTAAAGATCAGCACCTGCTCCCAACCCCCGCTATGGATCAGATGCGCCAAGAGGTCTGGCTTGCGGCCCCGGTCGACCGGGTGAGCGGATTGGGCAACCGCCGCGATTGGGGTATTGCGCCGCGCGACCTCAACGGTCTTGGGGTTCCTCAGCAGGCCGTCGGCCAGGCGGCGGATCTCGTCTGAATAGGTCGCTGAGAACAGCAGGTTTTGCCGCCGCTCAGGAATCAGACGCAGAATCCGCTTGATGTCGTGGATGAAGCCCATGTCGAGCATCCGATCCGCCTCATCCAGCACCAGGATTTCGATTCGGGACAGGTCCACTGAGCGCCTGGTCGCATGATCGAGCAAACGCCCCGGAGTGGCGATCAGGATATCGACGCCACGCTGGAGCTTGTCGACCTGCGGCTGCATGCCGACACCACCGAAGATGATCGCAGAGCGCAACGGCAGATGAATACCATAGGCATGGACGCGCTCCCCGACTTGGGCGGCGAGTTCACGCGTTGGCGTCAGGATCAAGGCACGGGGGTGGCGCTGCGGGTGCCCTTGTTCGGCCAAGAGATGCAGCACGGGGAGTACAAAGGCGGCGGTCTTGCCGGTACCGGTCTGGGCACCAGCCAACAGGTCATGACCGGCAAGTATCTCGGGGATGGCTTGCGCCTGGATCGGCGTCGGCCGACCGTAACGCTGCGTCGCAACAGCGCGCAGCAAGTCGGCCCTTAGGCCGAGCGAATCAAAGGACATTTAGGCTCCGCGCCTGTTAAACAGGCGGCCTACCCAGGGGTTCTGGGACCGATCTAGGCAAAGTAAAAAATAGAAAGTACGTTCGAGGATCATACCTGACATTCAAGGACTCAGCCGCGAGACGGGCGCATCGATCGGGTGATGCAAGATTCGGAGTGTAGACACATATAAAGCGAAAAGCCAGCGGATTTGTTGAAGTTGTGGATGCCACGGGGAAAACGCCTGAGCAACTGCTAGCCCCGACGCTCGTACAGATTTATTTTCAGTGACTTGAACGATCAAGGCGGACCCGAGGGCGCGCCGTCGGAGCGGACAAAAGGGACGAGAAACGCACTCCGGGAAGCCGGTGCGGCGTCGTGCGACGGCACTAACACCTGGCAGCGACCAGCCTCGCGACCAGTGCGCACCGGACCCGACACACGGGTCCGGCTTGCACATCAGGCGCTGGAACTAGGCAGCAAGGACCTGGAGATAATTGGCCTTGAATGCCTCACGATCCGCCTTCTTGGAGGCATCGTAACCCTGCTCCTGCATCTTCTGCTTCATCCACCCCGGCAGGACGCCGCGCACATAGATATTCTGCGCGTTTTCCGGATCGACATAACGGGTGTAGTCACGCCCGCTGGGGGTGGCACGGGGCGCGGCAGCAGGACCGCGACGACGCCGGGCCTGGATCAAGGGGACGATCTCGTCGACCTCATACCCGTTTTGGGTGATCAGATCTCTGATTTGCTGAACCACCCCCTGCTTGGCCTCCTGCCGACGGGTCGATAAGGCCCGCTGCAATTCGGACTTGTTCTGCTCGATTGTCTCGAGGTGCTGCCGGATCTCATCAAGGCTTAGGTTCGCGTACTCCACGTGGGTACCTCCGATCTGAAAATGGTTGGTTAGAAACTGTCTACGTATCACCGCGCGAATCCTGACGAGCGCGTGCTTACTAATGTATTCGTTTCGCAATGAAAGTCAAGTGAACAAGAGAAAAATAGTGACCGCTTGTCAAACGGCCGGGGGGCGCCGGGCGCCACGCACGCCCACTGGCGTCACCCGCCGACGCATCCGCCGCGCCAGCCGCGGCCATCGCGGCCAGTGCCGACCATTCAATCGCAGGCGGAGCGGGGGACGCGGTCATTCCGGCAGCGACCGGCGACCAGGATAAGGCGCACGCGAGCCATCGGGTCGCCGCAGTCGCAGCCCCGACACCCCAACCCATCGGATTCATCGCCCGTACCGGTCGCGACTGGAAACGGCAGGGGCCCGCCGACAGCAACGCCGACCGACCACCGACCAGCGACAGGACCATGCCACTTCTGGAGGTTCAATAGCGCCGGACAGCAGACCAGTCAGGACCGCCAACCAAGGACGGGGGAGACTAAGGGTGAGCGGGAACCGACCACGCGGCCAACCGCTCGATTGGAGGAGAGAGGCAGACAACCAATAGCGCTAAAGGTAGCCAGCCGCCGTGAAGCGCCAAAACGCCCGGCGGAACAAACAAGGCCACCGGCGGACGCCGGAACCGGCGATTGGTGCCCGGGGCGGGACTCGAACCCGCATGCCTCACGGCGAGGGATTTTAAGTCCCTTGCGTCTACCGATTTCGCCACCCGGGCGGGGATACTTTGCACGCCATCAGCGAAGCGCTTGGGGCGCTGCCAAAGGGCATTGTTTAGGCTTATTTCTGGGAAGGACTCCGGCGAGCAGACCAAGCCGAACGCGCGGTGCTAGACTCGCTAAGGGAAGCATGCGACCGATCACGGCGATGGGAGTTTGGAGGCTGAGCCCGGAATCGAACCGGGGTGCACGGCTTTGCAGGCCGCTGCATGACCACTCTGCCACTCAGCCGAAGCGCGGCATTATAGTAGGTACCCGCGGCTTTGTCACCATGCCGATGCAGCCGCGGGACGCCACTCAAAACGCGGCGAGGAACGCCGCCGCGAAGCGGTCATAGTCGGCGTCGGGCAGGTGATTGATTCCCGCCGCAGCCTTGCGTCCGCCCCCGTTCGCGAATTGGCGGCACAGGTGATCGGCCCCTTCAGGACGGTTCAGCGGCGCCCGCACGCTCACCACAAAGCCGCCGCCCGGAAGCTGCGTCAGCAGGGCATGGGCACACCCGGGCGCCTGCTGTGCCAACGCGTTGGCAAACACGCCGCCGACGCGCCGCGCCCAGGGCTCGGCGGGCAGGAGGTGCAGGCAGTGGCGTTCAGCGGCGAGCGCCGGCACGGTAGCCCGCGCCTGCGCCATGTCATGCGCGTAGCCGTCACTCAGGACCTGAAAGGTTGAGTCCTCGCGCATGAAGACCAGCGGGTCGGCGTAGGGCCGCAGGCGCCGATACAGCTCATCCGGGGCACAATGCAAATCGGCCACCGAGGCACCGTAGCCATTGTAATTGAGACAGATGCCCAGGTCCCGCAGGCGCTCCAACGCGGGGGCGGCAAGGCCGAGCACGACGGCGGCGCGCCGGGCGGCGGCGTCGAAATTATCGCCGAAGGTGCCGACCACCGCCCAAGCACGAAAGCGCCCGCCGACGAACTCATCGACCAGCAGGCTCGTACCCTTGTCCGGACTGGTTTCGATGTGACACGCAAATCTGGGGTGACTGGGGATCTCACCGGGGTAATGGTGGTCGAAATAGCGCACCTGGGCGCCCGCGGCCAACACCCGGACGAGGGCCGCGCGGTTCTTGTCCAGCGCGATATCGAGCACGCTGACCTGGTCCCCGGCACTGGCCGGGACCCGTTCCAACAGAGCGATGTCGCGCTTAACCCCGGTCACCAGGGTGCTGTCCAGGGGTTCGGCGAGCCGCAGTTGCTGCAACGCGCAGAGGCCATCCGCATCACCGTTGAAAACATCGAAGCAGGTCATGACATACCTTGTTTTTTAAGTTTTTCGTTGACCTGGCAGACTTAGACGCGCCCGCCGGGCACCCCACCACCAGGCAGCGCCGGCCTCCCAGCGCCAGCCAGAGACACCCGGCATTGCCGCTCACCCCACATAGCCGGTAGACTGGGGGCCTTGCCTGGTGCCGGTTCGCAACTCCACGCAGTGCCGGGCGACCGCCCGTCGCCCTGGACACACCCCATATATCCCAGCGGAAGCCCCGCGAACAACTTCTAATCTCTGGAGCCCTCATGCCCGTCGAACGTACCCTCTCCATTATCAAGCCGAATGCAGTCGCCAAGGACGCCATCGGCGCCATCCTGAGCCGTTTCGAGTCCGCTGGCCTGCGGATCGTCGCCGCCCGCATGCTGCATTTGAGCCATGCGCAGGCCAGCGCCTTCTATGGGGTACACCAAGGCAAACCGTTCTTCGATGAACTGGTGGGATTCATGACCTCCGGGCCAGTCATGGCCCTGGCCCTGGAAGGCGAGGATGCGGTCGCCAAGAACCGCGAGATCATGGGCGCCACCAACCCGGCCAATGCCGCCCCCGGCACGATCCGCGCAGACTTCGCCGACTCCTTTACAGAAAATGCAGTCCATGGCTCCGACGCCCCGGACACCGCGGCGCAAGAGATCGCATTCTTCTTCCCCGAGGGCGTCTGCGCGCGCACGCGCTGATCCCCACAACGCCGCCACCCGGGCCGCTAACCCATGATTGGATAAACCACTTGCTGAATGACCCCATGGCAACCCCGGCCCTCAAGCCGAACCTGCTGGACCTGGACCTCGCCGCGTGCGAGGCCCTGGTGACGGCGCTCGGCTTCAAGGCCTTCCACGGACGCAATCTGTTCAAGTGGATCCATAAACACGGTATCCTCGACTACGCGTGCATGACAGACTGCCCGAAGGGCCTGCGCACGGCCCTGCAAGAGACCGTGACCCTGCGTTTACCACGCATTATCCACACCCAGCCGTCCGCCGACGGCACCATCAAATGGGTGATGGAACTCGCGGACGGTCAACGGGTGGAGACGGTCTACATCCCTGAGGACGGACGCAGCACGTTGTGCGTCTCCTCCCAGGTGGGGTGTGCATTGAACTGCGCCTTCTGCGCCACGGCCCGCCAAGGCTTCAATCGCAACCTGCAAGTGGGCGAGATCATCGGCCAAGTCTGGCACGCCGCCCGGCAACGTGGGGCCGCGCCGAGCAACGTGGTCATGATGGGCATGGGTGAACCGCTCGCGAATTTCGAGGCGGTGGTCACGGCGATGGCCATCATGCAAGACGACCTGGCCTACAATCTGTCCAAATATCGGGTCACCCTGAGTACCTCCGGTATCGTGCCCAATATCTATCGGTTGCGTGAGGTCTGCGACGTCTCACTGGCGGTGTCGCTGCACGCGCCCAACAACCCGCTGCGCGACCAACTGGTGCCGATCAATCGCAAATATCCGCTGGAAGAACTGCTGCCCGCCTGTCGCGCCTACCTCGCCGCGGACCAGCGGCGCAAGATCACCTGGGAATATGTCATGCTGGACGGCATCAACGACAGTATCCAGCACGCCAAGCAATTGATCCGGTTGCTGGAGGGGACCCCATCCAAGCTCAACCTGATCCCTTTCAATTCCTTTCCCGGCAGCGGCTTTGCCACCACACCGCCGGAGCGCCTGGCGACCTTCCGTGAGCGTCTGATGCGCTCTGGCCTGCTGGTCTTCACCCGCAAGACCCGCGGCGACGAGATCGCCGCCGCCTGCGGGCAATTGGTTGGCCGGGTGGACGACCGCACCCAACGCGGTGTCGCCATCGCTGGCATCCGGCCCCCTGCGGGCCCCGCGACCCGGTGCCACGCGCCATGAATCGAACCTTCATATACAGCCGGGCCGCGGCCTGCGGCGCGGCCTGTCTAGCGCTGGCCGCCTGTAGCCATCCGGCCCCCCGCACGGAGGCGCAAAACTCGGTTGCCCTGGGCGAGCAGAGCAGTCCGGCAGATATCTATGCCGCCATGGCCGGGGAATATTACAAACTCGGGCAACTCGACGTCGCGCAGCAACAGGCCAACAAGGCCATCGCCACGGACAAACAAAACCCCCGTGGCTACTACATGCTTGCCCTCATTTACCAGCGTACCGGTCAACCAGTACTGGCCGAGGCAAACTTCAAACAAGCGCTGACACTCGCCCCCCAGAACCCCGATATATTGAATGCCTACGGCAATTTTTTCTGCTCCCAGCACCGCGCGACCGAGGCCCAGGCCCAGTTCGCCAAGGCGGTCGAGAACCCGCTCTATGCCACGCCTTGGTTCGCACTGACCAACGCCGGCATCTGCGCCGCGAATGCCGGTAATAGCAGTCAGGCGGAAGCCGACTACCGCCGCGCCCTGGCGGCCAATCCCCGCTTCGGACCGGCCCTCGTAGAGATGGCGAAGATCGAACTCGCGCGCGGCAACGCCAAGGCAGCCAAGAGCGCCCTGGATAGCTTTTTCCAGGTCAACGCAGCCGAGCCCCGGGCCCTGCTGCTGGCCGCCCGGACTGAGCGCAAGCTGGGCAACACCAAGGCCGCCGTGACCTATGAGCAGATCTTGCGCCAAAAATTTCCGGATGCACCCGAACTTCGGGACCTTAAATGAGCCCCTTGCAATGAATCCAACTCAAGCCATCAGCCCGGACGACCCCAAGGTCGTCGAGTTCTCCGAGAACCCCGGCCGCCGTCTACGGGTGCAACGCCAGTCCCGTGGCATTGAGGTCGAGCGCATCGCCGCCCAACTCCATCTGCGGGTATCGGCAGTAGAGGCGCTGGAGCAGGACCGCTATCAGGACCTGCCGGGGCCCGTATTCGTCGCGGGCTACCTGCGCAATTACGCGCGCCTGGTGGGCCTTGATCCCGAGCCGCTGATCGCCACCTATCGGGCCGCCCATCCGGCGGCGGAGCCAACCGGCCTACCTATCAGTGCGCTGCCCCGACAGGAAATCGGCAGCGGCCATTTCCTGGTGCGTTTGATCAGCATCGCGCTGTTGGTCGGGGTGGTCGCCATGCTCGTGCTGTGGTGGCAAAGCCGCAGCGACCTGCTGGTGTCAGCGCCCGCCGGCGAAGCGGCGGGCCTCGCGATGAGCACGCCGACCGGCCTCCCACCGCTGAACCGACCCACTGAACCGGCTTCCCAGGAGGCCGTTTCGGCCAGCCCCACGCTGGCATTGCCGACGCCAACCGGCGGCGATAACCCCGCGGGCCTCAGCCCGCCCCCGGCGCCCCTCGCCGAGGTGCTGCCAGCCCCCGCACCAGCCACCGGCGTCGCTGCGGACGCCACCCCTGCCGCGGCGGTCAACCCGACGGAAGTGGCCTTGACCTTCTCCGCCTCCACTTGGATCAACGTCCGTGACGCCGCGGGCACCGCCATCCTGAATGGCCAGATGAGCAAGGGCGATACCCGGGTGTTGAGTGGTAATCCGCCCTATTCGCTGATCGTCGGCAATCCCGGAGCGATCCAGGTCACTGTCGGCGGCCGCCCGACCAACCTCGGCAAGCACATCCCGGGAAACCGCAAGCGCTTTAAGTTCGACCCGAGCAGCCCCGAATGACCGTGCCCCCCTCCCCCGCCACCGCCACCGCCCCCGGCGGGGGCCGCAACCTCCAGGCGATTCGCGGGATGCATGACCTGCTGCCCGCGCAGGTCGGCACCTGGCAGCGTCTCGAGGACACCGCCCGGCAGGTGCTCGAGGGCTATGGCTATGCCGAGATCCGCACCCCGATCGTCGAGGTCACTGAGCTCTTCAAGCGCTCCATCGGCGAGGTCACGGACATCGTCGAGAAGGAGATGTATAGTTTCGCCGACCGCAATGGCGATTCATTGAGCCTCCGCCCCGAGGGCACCGCCAGTTGCGTGCGGGCCGTCATTGAAAATGGCCTGCTGAACCAGTCCCAGCGTCTGTGGTATCGCGGCCCCATGTTCCGCCACGAGCGCCCCCAGCGCGGACGCTACCGGCAGTTTCACCAGATCGGGGTCGAAGTCTTCGGCTTGGCCGGCCCGGACATCGACCTGGAGGTCATCCTGCTCACGGCCCGACTGTGGCGCGCCCTGGGGCTCACGGGCCTGCGCCTGGAGATCAACAGCCTGGGCGATGCCGCCGAGCGAGCGGCCTACCGTGAAGAACTGGTATGCTATCTGGATGGGTACCGGGACCGGTTGGATGCGGACAGCCAACGGCGGCTCGCCACCAACCCCTTGCGGGTACTCGACTCCAAAAGCCCGGAGACCCAGGCGATCGTCGCCGCGGCCCCGACCCTCATGGATCATCTGGGGGCGCAGACCCGGGAGCACTTCGCGGCCATCCGTGCCGGACTCGACGCCGCCGCCGTCCCCTATTGCGTCAACCCGCGCCTGGTGCGCGGGCTGGACTATTATAACCGCACCGTCTTTGAATGGATCACCGACGACCTAGGCGCCCAAGGCACCGTCTGTGCCGGCGGCCGTTATGACGGGCTGGTCGCCCAATTGGGCGGGTGCGACACGACGGCCGTCGGCTTCGCGTTAGGCATCGAGCGCTTGGTGGAGCTCATGGAACTCACCGGCGGGCGCGCGACCCCGCCGCTTGACGCCTATTTCGTCGCGGTGGGTGAGTGGGCCCAGCGCGAGGCGCCGCTGCTGGCCGAGCGTCTGCGCGATGCCGCCCCCGGCGTGCGGCTCATGACCCACTGCGGCGGCGGCAGCTTCAAGAGCCAGTTCAAGCGCGCCGACAAGAGCGGGGCACGCTATGCCCTCGTGATCGGCGACAGCGAACTGGAACGCGGCGTGATCGGGGTGAAGTCGCTACGTGAGGAGGCCGAGCAACGGGAACTGAGTCTCCCCGAAACCGCGGACTTACTGGCCGCAAGACAGGACGCTTCTTGAGAATAAATAGACAGGATTAACAGTGTGAGCGAATACGAAACCGACGACGAGAAGGTCGAGGCCATCAAGAAGTGGTGGAAGGAAAACGGCATGTCCGTGGTGGCCGGGGTGGCGCTCGGGCTGGGCGTCGTATTCGGCTGGCGCACCTGGACCGACTACCGCAACGGCGTCAGCGGCCAGGCCTCCGCCGCCTTTGAGCAACTGCTGGACAGTGCCACCGCCGACGCGGCGCAATCCACCGCCCAGCAGGCGCAGCTCTTGAGTCAGGGATACGCCAGCACCGCCTACCCGGCCTTGGGTGAATTGGTCGCCGCCAAGGTCCTCTACGAGACTGGCGATGCCGCCGCTGCCATCGCCGCCCTCCAGCAGGTCGTGGACAAGGCCCCGGACCCGGCCCTGCAGCGCTTGGCGGCCCTGCGGCTCGCGCGCATCCAACTCGCCGAGGGACAACTGGACGCCGCCGCGGCCACCCTGGCGGCCTATGATAAGAGTTCGGCCTTCGCTGGCGACTTCGCCGCCGTGCGCGGCGATCTGGCCGCCGCCCGCGGGGACACGGCGGCCGCCCGCGCCGCCTATGAGAAGGCCATCGCCGCCGGGACCGGGCTACCCCAATTGATCCGACTCAAGCTCGATAATTTGCCCGCCGCCGGTTGAGGCCGACCCACACCATGTTCACTCGGCACCTTCCTCACAAGCCCCGGCCGGGCCGCCGCCCCGCGCAAGCCGCAGCGGCGATCCTGCTCGCCGCCAACCTGGCCGGGTGCAGCTATATCCCCTGGTTCGGTGGAGAAAAAGACCCGACCCCCCCGACCGCGCTGGCGAACATCGTCCCCGAGGTGACCGCCACCACCCTCTGGTCGACCACCCTCACCAAGGGCAGCGAAGACCGGCGCCTCGCCTTGGTCCCGGCCATTGGCGGCGGTCGTGTCTATGTCGCCGACGCTCGCGGCAAGGTGGTCGCCGCGAATGCGAACACCGGGCGCGTCCTGTGGGAACAGAACACCAAGCTGCCGCTCAGCGCCGGCCCGGAGTTGACCGGCGATCACCTGATCCTGGCGACCAACAACGGCCTGGTGATCGCCTTATCCACCGCCGACGGCAAGGAACAGTGGCGCGCCCAGGTCAGCGGAGAAGTCCTCGCGGTACCGCGGAGCACCGGCGACGGGAAGGTCATCGTCCATACCCTGGATGACACCATCTTCGGGCTCGACGAGGCCAAGGGCACGGAACTGTGGCGGGCCACTTACCCGGCACCGATCCTGACGCTGCGCGGCAGCAGCACCCCGGTGATCGTCCCCAATGGGGTCATTGTGGGGCTCGCCGGCGGCAAGCTGGTCAAGCTCGACACCACCGACGGCGCACCGCTCTGGGAGGTCATTATCACGGCCCCCAGCGGGCGCTCTGAATTGGCCCGGATCGCCGACATCGACGCCGACCCGGTCGTGGTCGGCCGGGTGGTCCTGGTCGGCACCTACAACGGCGATCTGGCGGCGGTCGACCTGGAGGGCGGCACCGTTCAATGGCGCCGGAAGCTGTCGTCACACGCCGGGCTCGCCGCCACCGAAACCAGCCTCTTTATCACCGATTCGCAAGACCTGGTGTGGGGGGCGGACCCGGTCAGCGGTGCCGCACGCTGGAAGCAAGAGCGGCTGCGCTACCGTCAACTCACCGCCCCAACCCTCACCGGCAACCTCATCGCGGTCGGCGACCTGGAGGGCTGGCTACACCTGATCGCCCAGACTGACGGGCGCCTGGTCGGCCGCACCCGGATCGCCAAGCACGCCATCACCACGCGCCCAATCCTGGCTGGCGGCCGGCTCTATGTCTACGCGACCGACGGTACCCTGGCCGCGTTGACCACCGGTACGGCGCCGGGCGGGGCCGCCCGGGGCGGCAGCGCGCAAGCCGCGGCGGCCGGGAACCTGGACCTGGTCGACCAACCGCTGCCAACCCCCAGGGCCGCACCAACCGTCCCGGTGACGACCCCTCAGACGGCGACCCCGGACAGCCCTACGGCAACGCCGCCGGCGACGCCCACCCAACCCCGCCCGTAACACACTTTAGAGAGGCACCTCCGACATGCTGCCCGTCATCACCCTGGTGGGCCGTCCGAATGTCGGCAAATCCACCCTGTTCAACCGTCTCACACAGACGCGGGACGCCCTGGTTGCCAACTTCCCCGGACTCACTCGCGACCGCCAATACGGCGTAGGCCGTGTCGGCCCCCGCCCCTATGTCGTGGTGGACACCGGCGGCATCAGCTTCGACGTAGACGGGGTCGCGGCCCTGATGCAGCGTCAGGTCCAAGCCGCCATTGCAGAGGCCGACCAGATCATCTTCCTGGTCGATGCCAAGGACGGACTCACCGCCGGCGACCATGAGATCGCTGAACGCCTGCGCCGGCTCGGCAAACCGTTGAGTCTGGTCGTCAACAAGGCCGACCACGCGGAGCGCGAACTGGTCGCCGCCGAGTTCCATGCGCTCGGACTCGGCGATCCAATCCCCATCTCCGCCAGTCAGGGGCGCGGGGTGAAGACCCTCATGGAAGCGCTGCTGGATGAATTGGAATTCCGCGCCGCGCAGATCGCGCCAGACCCCGATGCCGTCGTGGAGCCCACCGGCGCCGACGAGGGCATCAAGGTCGCCGTGGTCGGCCGACCCAACGCCGGCAAGTCCACCCTGATCAACCGACTCTTGGGCGAGGAACGCCTGGTGACCTGCGACCTGCCCGGCACCACCCGCGACAGTATCTTCATCCCGGTCGAATACCACGGACGCCGCTATACGCTGATCGATACCGCCGGGGTACGGCGCCGTGGCAAGGTGACTGAGGTGATCGAGAAGTTCAGCATCATCAAGACGCTCCAGGCCATCGAGGCGTGCAACGTCATCATTATGGTGCTGGATGCCCATGAGGGTGTCGGCGAACAGGATGCCAACCTGGCCGGCCACATCGTCGACAGCGGGCGCGCCCTGGTGGTCGCCATCAACAAATGGGACGGTCTGGACACCGAAGCCCGCACCCAGGTACACACACAGATTGAGCGCAAGCTGGGCTTTCTGGACTTCGCCGCCCAGCATCGCATCTCCGCCCTGCACGGCAGCGGCGTGGGGCTGCTGTTGGACGAGGTCGACAAGGCCTACGCCAACGCCATGCGCGACATCTCCACCCCCGAGATGACGCGCCTGCTGGAGTCCGCGGTACAGGAGCACCAGCCGCCCCTGGTCCACGGCCGGCGCATCAAGCTGCGCTATGCCCACCAGGGCGGGCGCAACCCGCCGCTCATCATCATCCACGGCAACCAGACCGAGAACGTGCCCGACACCTACCGGCGCTATCTCATCAACCGCTTCCGCAAGGAACTGGCCCTGTTCGGCACGCCGCTGCGCATCGAGTTCAAGAGCGGCACCAACCCCTACAAGGGCCTGAAAAACAACCTGACCGAGCGCCAGATCAAGCACCGCGCGCGGCTCAAGGCGTATGTCAGGCGCAAATAGCGGGGGCCGGATATGCCATCGCCCGTCTTCCTCACGCGGGTCGTGCTGCGCAATTACAAGAGCATCGCGGCCTGCGACGTGCGACTCGGTCCATTGACCTATCTGCTCGGGCCGAACGGGTCCGGCAAGAGCAATTTTCTCGATGCGCTGCATCTGGTCGCCGACGCCTTGAACGGCTCGCTGGATCATGCACTGAATCAACGGGGCGGGCTCAGTGAGGTGCGGCGCAGATCGAGCGGGCGTCCGACCAATTTCGGAATTCGGCTGGGATTCCGACTACCGGACGAGCGCCCGGGCTTCTATGCCTTTATGGTCGGCGCACTCAAAGGCGGCGGTTATGAGGTCCAAGACGAGCAGTGCGCGATCGGCTGGGAGGGCAGAGGCCTCGGGTTCAAGCTTCAGCGCGGCAAGCTGGTGGCAACTAGCGAGGAGTCCTTTCCCGCGGTCACATCGGATCGGCTCGGTCTCGTCGCCGCGTCCGGGCTCCCCGCCTTCCGGCCCGTCTTTGATGCACTGACGGCCATGGGTTTCTACAACCTTGACCCGAAGCTCATGCGGGAGTTGCAGAAGCCGCAGGAAGGCCGGCTGCTCAAGCCCTCCGGGGAGAATATCGCCAGCGTGGTCCGACACCTTGCACGCGCGGCCCCGGAGGCACTCTCACTGGTCAGCGAATATCTGCACGCGGTGGCTCCCATGGTGCAAGGCGTAGAGCACAAGTCGCTCGGTCCGATGGAGACGCTGGAGTTTCGCCAGGACGTAGCGGGCGCGGAATATCCCTGGCGCTTTCCGGCCCAGGGTATGTCGGACGGTACCCTGCGGGTCTTGGGTACACTCGTTGCCATGTTTCAGGGCGTCAGTGATAGCTCAGTCAGGCTAGTTGGGATCGAGGAGCCCGAAACCGCTCTCCACCCGGCCGCTTTTGCTGCCTTGCGGGAGGCACTGCAACAGGCCTCCGAGCAGACGCAGGTGCTGGTCACCAGCCATAGCCCGGACCTACTCGACGACTCAGCGCTAATGCCCGCCGCGCTGCTCGCGGTCGTGTCTGAAGGCGGCGAATCCCGGATTGCCCGGGTCGACGCAGCGTCACGGCAGATGCTCGAAGAACACCTGTTCACCGCGGGCGAACTCCTGCGGCTCAATCAGCTTGGCCCCGAGCGGGTGGCGGCCCCAGGCCAACCGCTCCGCTCCGCCGAATTATTTGAGGCACTCTCGCCTTTGGACCAACCCCCACCGGACTTGGACTTCGGCATGTCGGACCTTTACCTTTGATGCTGGTCGATGTCGAACCGTTTTCAACAACGCACCGGGTAGCACCGCCGTCATGCAGACCGTGGCATCCATTGTCGAAGGCGACGGAGAGGTCCGCGCACTCCCGGAACTCTTGCGACGGCTTGGCCCGTGGCTGACACCGGATTTCTATACGGAGATCGCCACCCCGATTCGCGTTCGACGGGATCAATTCTTGAATAAGGCGCCCGAATTCTCGCGGCATCTGAAACTGGCTGCCGCCAAGTGCGGAGAGGCCGGCTGGGTCCTGATCCTGTTGGACGCAGACGACGACTGCCCGGCGACCCGCGGCCCGGAGATCCTGGCGCGCGCCCGGCAGGTATTGCCCCACAGGTCGGTCTCAGTGGTGCTGGCGAACCGCGAATACGAAGCCTGGTTTCGGGCCGCTGCGCAATCCTTGCATGGGCAGCGCGGATTCCGCTTCGATCCTGCCGACGTGGTCGACCCTGACGCCAACCGCGGCGCTAAGGAATGGATGGGCACCCGAATGACGAGCGAAACCTATCGGCCGGTCACTCATCAACCGGCCTTCTCAGCAATGATGAGCCTCGAACAGGCCAGGGAACGCAGCCGGTCCTTCCGCAAGCTGTGCAGCGAGTGGTCCCGACAGGTCGGACCGTAAGCGGACAGGTTTGATTAACAATCGGGACCCCGGCCCTTGTGGCAACCCGTCCGGGCCGGGGGGCCGCTCCTACGACCCCCAGCGCGCTTACTCCCCGTACCCACCGCGCCGCGAGTCCTGCACGTCCCGCGCAAAATAGCTTACAGGACCGGCTTTGATCACAGTGACACCGCCGGGGGTGACGGTGAAGCGCTGGGCGTCTTTCTCCGCGTCGTAGCCGATCGCATCTCCCGGCTCGATATAATTGTGCCGGTCCACGATCACATTGCGCAGACGCGCCCCGCGACAGACCCGCACATAGTCCATAACGATGCAGTTCTCCAGGACCACATCCTCTTCAATCACCGTCTCGCGGCGAATGATCGAGTTGGAGATGCGCGCCCCGTCATGGACCACGGTGGCCGCCCCCAGCAGGCTGTTCCTGACCTCCCCACCCTGGATGCGCGCCACCGGACCCTGATAGTTGCTGGAATAGATCGGCCACTCGGGGTTGAACATATCGAAGGCCGGCTCCAGGCCGAGCACGTCCTTATGGGCCGCGAAGTAGGCATCGATGGTCCCCAGGTCCCGCCAATAAACCTGATCCTCATAGGGCTGGATGCGCGGTATCTCGTTGGTGGCGAAGTCATAGGCGAACAGTCGATGCGTGCGCAGCAGGCGCGGCAGCAGATGGTGGCCGAAATCGCTCTCGCCGGCCTCCTTGGTTTCGCGCAGGGCCTTGAGCAACACATCGGTGTTAAAGACATAGTTGCCCATAGAGGCAAAGGCTTGGGTGGGGTCAGCGACCATGGCGGTGGGATTGGGCGACTTCTCCTCGAAGGCGTGGATGCGCCCGTCCTCCTCGGCGACGATCACCCCGAAGTCCTGCGCCTCTTTCAATGGCACCGGCAGGGCGGCGATGCTGACATCCGCGTTGCGCTCCCGGTGAAAGTCGACCATCTGGCGGATGTCCATACGGTAGATATGGTCGGCGCCGAAGACCACCACCAGGTCCGGGCGATGCTCCTCGATCAGGTTGATATTCTGGTGGATCGCATCCGCGGTGCCCTCAAACCAGTGCTCGCCGGTACGCATCTGCGGCGGCACCACGGTGACATATTGATTCTGCAGCAACGGTGAGATGGTCCAGGCCTTACGCACGTGTTCGATCAGGGACTGGGACTTGTATTGAACCAGCAGATAGATGGTCTGGATCTGCGAATTGACCAGGTTACTGAGCACGAAATCAACGATGCGGTAGCGGGAACCGAAGGGCACCGAGGGTTTGGAACGTGCCGCCGTTAGTGGTTGCAGCCGCGACCCTTGGCCGCCGGCCATGACAAAGGCGATGATGCGATCAGTCTTCTTCATGTCTATCCTCCAATACCCGTGATACGAACGCGCGCGGCGCTGCCGCCCGCTGCTCGGTCGATATCGCCCCGGACCGGACGTGCCCAGGGCCGCAACCGTAGACCACCGCCCCCCGTAAGAAGGCGGCCGATGATTGATTGAGCGCCGATTGAATCGGCGTCGTCTGCTGTGCGCCCGACTCACCGGCGCTCCCAGTCCTCGCGGCGTCGCCCTCCCCCGCCTCAGCTCCAGCCAGCGCTCGCCATGGTACGGCAGAAGCGCCCAAGTTTCCCGCGCTCCCGCTCAACCAGGTGCCAAATGGCGGCGCGTCGGCCGGGGGCGGGAGAAACTTTGCGGCACGCGGCCACCTTCAGCCACTAAACTAGCGCCCTTGCCCACGCAGCGCGCCGCCCTGCCCCAGACACCCGCGGCTGCCGACACCACGGGCGCCACCCTTAAGAAGAGCTAGATCATGAGCACAACCCACACCCAGGCCCCGCGCCGCCCCGTCATCCTGATCATCCTGGACGGCTTCGGGCTCAATCCGAGCAAGGCCAACAACGCCATTGCCATCGCCGACACCCCCCGGCTCGACCACTATTTTGCGCACTTTCCGCACTGTGCGCTCCAGGCCTCGGGCCTGGCGGTGGGCTTGCCGGATGGGCAGATGGGCAACTCGGAGGTGGGACACATGAGCCTGGGCTCAGGCGGCGTGGTCAAGCAGGACCTGGTCCTGATCGACGCGGCCATCGCCGACGGCAGCTTCTTCGAGAACCCGGCCCTCACCGCCGCCGCCCGCGCCGCGGCGGCCGCCGGTCGGCCGATCCACCTGATGGGCCTGGTCTCGGACGGGGGCGTCCACAGCCATGTACACCAGCTCGTGGCGCTGATCGAGCTGTGCCGACGCGAGGGCGCACGCCCCATGGTCCATGTGTTCACCGACGGGCGCGACACCCCGCCGCGCTCCGCCAAGGGTTTCCTGCCCCCGGTGGAGGCTGCCCTGGCGGCAGCCAATGGGCGCATCGCCACCGTCACCGGGCGCTACTACGCCATGGACCGCGACCAGCGCTGGGAGCGCACCGAGATCGCCTGGCGCGGCCTGGTGGACGGCGAGGGTCGGCACGCCCCCGACGCCCGCACCGCCATCGATGCCGCCTACGCCGCCGGCGAGGACGACGAATTCATCCGCCCCACCATCATTGAGGGCGCCGAACTGATCCAGGACTGCGACCAGGTCATCCATTTCAACTTCCGCAAGGACCGCCCGCGCCAGATGGTGGAGGCCTTCTTCCAGCCCGACTTCAAGCCGTTCCGTCGCCACGGCATCACCGGGGTAAATGTTACCTGCATCATGGAATACGACGACACCTACGGCCTGCCCTTCGCCTTCGACCACGACATCCCGCGCATCACCCTCGGCCAGGTCCTGGACGCCGCCGGCATCCCCCAGTTCCACTGTGCCGAGACCGAAAAGTTCGCCCATGTCACCTTCTTCTTCAACGGCGGGCGCGGCGAACCCTTCCCATTGGAGCAGCGCGCACTGATCCCCTCGCCCAAGGTCGCCACCTATGACCTGCAGCCGCAGATGAGCGCCCAAGGCGTAGCCGACGCCACCATCGCCGCCATTGCGGGCGGCGCCTTCCCCTTCATCGTAGTCAACTTCGCCAATGGCGACATGGTCGGACACACCGCCATACGCGAGGCCGTGATCGAGGCCGTGCGCACCCTCGACCGTGAGGCCGGGCGGGTGATGGACGCGGCGCGCGAGAACGGTTATTCCATCATCCTCACCGCCGACCACGGCAACTGCGACGAGATGATCGACCCGGCGAGCGGCGAGCCCCACACCCAGCACACCGTCTACCCGGTCCCCTGCCTGGTCGCGGACGAGACCGCGTGGCGACTCTCCACCGGTGGCGGATTGGATGCCATCGCGCCCACGGTGCTGGAACTGATGGGCCTACCCATTCCGAAACAGATGACCGGGCATTCACTGCTGCTGGGGCCGGCGACAGTTTAGCGCCGTTTAGCCACTGGCAACCCGTAGGGTCCGCTGCGCGGACCAACGCCCTCTCCGCAAGCGGGATGGGTCGGCCCAGGATCAAGGTCAACCGCGGCCCGTTCGCGACAATCCGAGAGGAATTCATTGGAAACCATCGCAGTCATCGATTTCGAAACCACCGGCCTGTCGCCGGATTGCGGCGATCGCGCCACCGAGATCGCCGCCGTCCTCGTACGCGACGGGCAGATCGTCGGTCAGTATCAGAGTCTCATGAATGCGGGGATATCCATCCCCGCATTCATTACCGGCTTCACGGGCATCACCAACGCCATGATCCGCAAGGCGCCACCGGCCGGACAGGTCATGGCCGAGGTCGCGGACTTTGTCGGCGACTATCCACTGGTGGCGCATAACGCCTCGTTCGACAGCAAGTTTTGGGACGCGGAGCTCGCGCGCGTCGGGCGCACCCGCCAGCAAGGCTTTATCTGCTCGATGCTGGTGGCCCGGCGCGTCCTGCCGCAGGCACCCAACCACAAGCTCGGCACCCTGGTGGAGTTTGCCAAGCTGCCCGTCACCGGCAAATATCACCGCGCCCAGGCCGACGCCGAGATGACCGCCCATCTGGCACTGCATCTGGAGCAGGAACTGATGCGGCGATTTGGGCTCGCTGCGGTGTCCTGCCAATTGCTCGCGAAGATACAGAGGACGCCAGCGAGCCGGCTGGAGCAATGCGTCGCGCGCTTCGCAGCCAAATGCGCCTGAGTCCGCTGGGAGCGCCGCACCCCAGTGCGGCGCGATCTCGCAATCGCCCACGGCGTCGCGTTTTGCTGATAGGCCGGTCCGCACTGGGGTGCGGCGCTCCCAGTGCGGACCAAACGGCTCGCCACATTCCTATTCTCTAGGTAACACCTCTTGCAACGCACCGAAAATCTCAACATCGCCGGCTTCGACCCGATGCCCTCGCCGCGCGAGGTCCATCGCGCCGTCCCACTCTCCGAACGGGCGGCAGCGACCGTGTTGTCCGGCCGCACCAGTCTGGAGGCGATCCTGGATCGGCGCGACCCCCGCCGCTTTGTCATCGTCGGCCCCTGCTCGATCCATGACCCGGCGGCCGGTCTCGACTACGCACACCGGCTCAAGGGGCTGGCCGACACGGTCGCCGACCGCCTGCTGCTGGTGATGCGGGTCTATTTCGAAAAGCCCCGCACCACCACCGGGTGGAAGGGCTATATCAACGACCCCTATCTGAACGACACCTTTTGCATCGCCGAAGGGATGGAGCGGGCGCGACAGTTCCTCTTGGACGTGACCGAGTTGGGGCTCCCCACCGCGACCGAGGCGCTCGACCCGATCGCCCCCCAATACCTGGGAGACCTCATCGCCTGGACGGCGATCGGTGCGCGCACCGCCGAATCCCAGACCCACCGGGAGATGTCCTCCGGACTCTCCACCCCGGTGGGGTTCAAGAACGGCACCGACGGTTCGGTCGATGCGGCAATCAACGCCATCCTCTCGGCCGCCCAGCCGCACAGCTTTCTGGGCATCAACGCACTGGGCAAGTCGAGCGTCGTGCGGACCCGCGGCAATCGTTACGGCCACCTGGTGCTGCGCGGCGGCGACCGCCCCAACTACGACACCGTGAGCGTGGCCATGGCCGAGGAGTCACTGACCAAGGCCGGGTTGCCGGCCAATCTCGTCATCGACTGTTCACACGCCAACAGCTTCAAACGGCCGGAACTCCAACCGCTGGTGATGCTCGACTGTGTCAACCAGATCCGGGTCGGCAATCGCTCAATCGTCGGCATGATGGTGGAGAGCTTCATCGAGCCCGGCAAGCAAGCGATCCCGGCCGATCACGCGCAACTGCGTTACGGCTGTTCCATCACCGATGGCTGCATCGACTGGCCGACCACCGAGCGGATGATCCGCGAGGCCCATGCCGCCTTACAGGCCCCCTCGGCAGACCGGCGCCTGGTCTGACGTGCGGCAATTGCCCCAGCAGCCGCGCAGCGGTTTCAAGAGCGCAGTACCCCGGCCAGGGGTGGGGCGACGAAGCAACCGACCACGGTGAAGTGGCCGAAGCTGCTGCCGCCGGTGACGGGCACCCGCCCGGCCACGACCCAGGCATGGGCCTTGATGTCGGCCGGCTCAAGGGGGTTGCGCCTCATGCCGAAGTACAGGACATAGGGCAGGCCGTAGAGCCCCAGCAGGACACGGGCGGCGATGGCCTGGGGGAAGCAGTTGGAGTCCCAGGGAGTGTACTTGGCCGTCAGGCGCACCACGCAACCGATGAGTCGGGCACGGCCCTCCTGGGCGGGAGTGAGCAGCGGCACCCAGGGCGCGATCGCCGACCGGCGCCCCAAATGCGGGGCCAAACGGCGGAAAGAAACTATGAATATTAACGTCTTGCCGATGGCAAGGAGGAGCCACACCGGCAGCACCCAAGCCCGGATAAACACGGGTTGGTGCCGAAAGGTGCTTGCCTTATGGCGCAGGCGTGCGAACAGATAGGTCATAGAAGATGAAGCTGGCGACATCGGATGCTGTGGTAGCCTGCGCGGGATAGAACGCCGATGCCAAGCGCAAAACCGCGTGACTCCTGCCGGGTCTTGCGCAGTGTACTACCGATATCGCATTGACAGACTCAACATTGACGGCGAGTCGCTCACGCCGCCCAGACTCAAGCCTTGGGCCCCAGCACAACATGCACCCCGGCAGCTTGTAGGCCAGTCCCGCCGGGTTCTGACCATCGCCGCCAATTCCCCGACCCGACCTCATTCCCTGACATCAACCCATGAAAAACGCAGTCATCCTACTGAGTGGCGGCCTGGACTCCACCACCGTGCTGGCCATCGCCAAGGCCGAGGGCTTCACGCCCTACGCCCTGTCCTTCCGCTACGGCCAGCGCCATCTGGTGGAGCTTGAGTCCGCCCAGCGGGTCGCGCAGGCGCTCGGCGTGGCCGAGCACGTCATCGCCGACATCGATCTGCGCCGCTTCGGCGGCTCGGCGCTCACCGCGGACATCGCCGTGCCCAAGGGGCGCGACCCGGCGGCCATGGGCGCGGGCATCCCCATCACCTATGTCCCGGCGCGCAACACGGTGTTCCTTTCCCTCGCGCTCGCCTGGGCGGAGGTCCTGGGGTCCAGCGACCTCTTCATCGGGGTCAACGCGCTCGACTATTCCGGCTACCCCGACTGCCGGCCCGAGTACATCGCCGCCTACGAGCAGATGGCCAACCTGGCGACCGCCGCCGGGGTCGCGGGCCGCCAGCGCCTCAAGATTCACACGCCGCTGATTGCACTCACCAAGGCGCAGATCATCCAACGGGGCCTCGCGCTCGGCGTGGACTATGGGCTCACCAGCAGTTGTTATGACCCGGGGCCGGACGGCCGCCCCTGCGGCCAGTGCGATTCCTGCCAATTGCGGGCCAAGGGCTTCGCCGAGGCCGGCGTCGCGGACCCCCTGTCGGCCCGCTTTGGGAACGCCTGAAATGAATACACAGCTCATCCACGTCGCCGCCTCGCCCTTCGAGGCCGCCCGCCGGGTCGCCATCCTCCCCGCCGGACACCGTGCCCGACGCCTGCATGGGCACAGCTTCCTCGCCCGGGTACGGGCCGCGCTGCCGGCGGATTGGGCGCCCTTCCCGGGCGGGGAGACCGGCACACTCACCGCGGCACTCAGCACCTGTGTCGACGCACTCGACTACCGGGACCTCAACGAGCAACTGCCGGTCCCGACCGACGAGAATCTCGCCCGCTGGGTCCGCGCACACCTCAACGTGCCCGGGATCGCGACCGTGGGTGTCCAGAGCACCCGCGACCAGGGCGCAGACCTGGACGGCGCGGACCACTGCCACCTGTGGCGGCGCTTCCGCTTCGAGGCCGCCCACCAACTGCCGCACGTCCCCGCCGGCCACCAGTGCGGGCGCATGCACGGCCATGGGTTCGAGGTGATCCTACACGCCAATCAGGACCTGGCGGGCCTGGACATGGGCCTGGACTTTGACGACCTGGGTGCCGTCTGGGCACCGCTCCAGGCGCAGCTGCACTACAGTTGCTTAAACGACATCGCGGAGCTCGACAATCCCACCAGCGAACGGCTGGCACGCTGGATCTGGCAGCGACTCAAGCCCACCCTGCCGGCACTCTCCTGGGTCAGTGTCTACGAGACCGCGACCGCGGGCTGTCATTATGACGGCGCCCATTACCGCATCTGGAAGGAGCAGCGCTTCGAGGGCGCCCTGCGCCTCACCGCGGCCCCGGCGGGCGACCCGCGGCGGCGCCTGCACGGACACAGCTATCTGCTGCGCCTGCACCTCACCGCCCCGCTCGATGAGGTGCTCGGGTGGACCCTGGACTACGGCGACGTAAAGGCCCTGTTCAAGCCCGTCTACGACCGGCTCGACCATCATCGGCTCGACGACCTGCCGGGCCTGCGCGACGCCGATCCCGGGAGTCTGACCCACTGGATGCGCGAGACGATCGGCACTGCGCTGCCCGCACTCGATCGCATCGACCTGCACGAGACCCCCGGCTGCGGGGCGAGCCTGTGCTGGGGCGAGCTGGGACCGGCCCTGCCCGCATGAGCTACAGCGTCAAAGAGGTCTTCTACACCCTGCAGGGCGAGGGCGCGCGCACCGGACGCGCCGCCGTGTTCTGTCGGTTTGCGGGCTGCAACCTGTGGTCTGGCCGGCAGCAGGACCGGGCAGCGGCGGTCTGCACCTTCTGCGATACCGACTTCCGCGGGACCGACGGCCCCGGGGGCGGGCACTTCCCGGACGCCGTCGCACTCGCCGAGCGCATCCAGGCCGCCTGGCCGGCGGATGCCGCACCCGGCGGCACGCCCTATGTGGTTTGCACCGGCGGTGAGCCCCTGCTGCAATTGGACCCACCGCTCATCGCGGCACTACACGCGCGCGGCTTCGAGATCGCGGTTGAGACCAACGGCACCCAGCCGGCCCCGCCCGGCATCGACTGGGTCTGCGTCAGCCCGAAGGCGGCGGCACCCTTGCGGCGCCTGGCCGGCGATGAGCTCAAGCTGGTCTATCCGCAATCGGAGGCACCGCCGGAGCGTTTCACTGGGCTGGCCTTCCGGCACTTTTTTCTCCAGCCGATGGACGGCCCGCAGCTGGCGGCCAACACCGCGCTGGCCATCGCCTACTGCCAGGCGCATCCACGCTGGCGGCTGGGACTGCAAACGCACAAGCTGCTGGGCATTGCGTGACCGCCGCCGGGCCGCCTTACCCCGTCAAGTCGTCAAAACAGGTCCGCCAGGGTAAGGGACCGGGACGTGTTCAGGACCTCCAGCCGGACCTCGGCCACGCCCTTGCGGGTGAGTCCGATCTCGCAGGCCGCGGCGCGCGACAGGTCGATGACGCGCCCCCGGACGAAGGGACCGCGGTCGTTGATCTTCACCACCACACTGTCGCCGGAGCCCACATCGGTGACCCGCACCTGGGTGCCGAGGGGCAGTGTGCGATGGGCCGCGCTGAGGACGTTACGGTCATAGCGGGCACCGCTGGCGGTGCGCCGCCCGTTGAAACTATCGGCGTAGTAGGATGCCTTCCCGGCCTGGGAGGCGGCTGACTGTTCCTGAAAGAAACTTGCGTGTGCCTCGACTCCAGCGCCGAGGATGGATGCCGCCAGAGCGGACATGATCAGGGTTTTTTTCAACATTGCCAACCGTTTATCTGGACCGCCCTACCCCCTCCTGCCCGGGTAACGGGGGTGGGAAGTCGGCTAGTCGTTTGCGGATGGGCGGATACTAAGGGAAATCCCTAGTGATGAAAACCCCTAATGTGCGGAAAACCGCGCCGTCGACATGGACAGCGGACGCTATGACTCGTTTTGCACAACCGCTCATCGACGG
The DNA here is from genome assembly GCF_903946935.1 of uncultured Thiodictyon sp. Taxonomy (GTDB): domain Bacteria; phylum Pseudomonadota; class Gammaproteobacteria; order Chromatiales; family Chromatiaceae; genus Thiodictyon. The sequence goes on along the minus strand of NZ_CAJAXH010000058.1, from coordinate 19,090 downwards.
GGCTGACGGCTCGCCGGGTGCGTAGTCAGGCCATCTTGGCCTGACACCGTCAGGGCTGGAAGCCCTGACTACGCACGCCGCTGGCCAGAATTATGATCGACGCCGCTGTGGGCGTTGAGCCACCAGTATCCCTTGGTCCTTCTAATACGACCTGGAGCGTTTTCAGCGGTCTTTGTGCGCGGTGAATGCCGGAAAAACCTTTCCGCTAGATTGACAACGCTGTGTTCGTGGCCTAATCTTTCTGATGCTGCACACGAAAAGCAGCTCAGGTAACCGATCGTGTGAGAATGGAAGCCAGCCCTTACTATTTAAGCACTTGGCAGATTCTGTCTAGAGCCCGCAACACGGACATCTGTTTTAAGAACAGATTCAGCGAGCTTAGACAGACCTCTTCCTAAACCACTTTATGCACGTAGATCTCTACATCAAGCAATATGATTGATAATCCTAAGCAAGTGACAACGTTAATGCAGAAATTGAAAGCGCATTTGCCCATTCCCGTAATGGCGACGGACGTGCTTATACGTACCCTGCGCACCAGTTCGATAAACATTTCACCCCATACTGGTATAGAAATTACCGACGTGATGTATATGGGTGATGAGGGTGGTATTTGTTGCACTCTAAAGATAATGGATCAAGCAAAAGTCGCTGTTGTGGTTTCACTAACCCATCTCCGCCTTCCAAACACTAACCCGCTCTCACCAGACGTTCGAGCTTACCAAATCTCACGAACAAAGAAATTGGCCAGAAATCGTTGAGAATCAATTTTTCTGAAAACATTTGATAACGAACTAACTGCATAGCGGCAGCAATGGCCCAAGGCTATTACCTAACGCCATTGCAACGGACAGTTCCCTCTTCGCAACCAACTGGCCTTCAGTCCACCAACGCCTTGAGCAGCGCGTCCCGCCCGTCCTGATAAAACTCGATGTCGAGCTTCGTGGCCATCTCGTCCGACAGGTCGAACAGCTGCCGGCGGCACGCGACCGGCAGGAGCAGCGACTTGGCGCCTTTCTCGACCGCCAACTCGGCCAGCGTCACCGCATTGTCAATCGGCTCGATGGAGCCGCCGAGCGTCACCTCGCCGACGACCACCAGTCCGCCGCGGACCGACTTCTTCAGCAGTGCGCTCGACAGCGCGATCAAGGCCGCCACGGCGGTCTTGGCGCCGGTCTTCGCGGCGTCGAAGCCACGCAGTTGCACCGAGAACTCATGGGCGCGCGGGTCCCGGTCGCCGACCAGCTGTTGCGAGCGGGCGTAAAGGTTCTGCTCGGCACACCGGATCGACTCCTTGAACGCCGGCGGCACCGGGTTGTTCAACACCCGCACCCCGCTGCCCGGCCCTTCGGTCACCTCCAGCCGGAAGATGCCCGGATGCTCGTCCTGCCCGCCGGGGCTCAGGGTCCAGATCTGACCGCACTCCAGGGGCTCATCGCCGATCCCACCCGGGCTTTGCAGCTCCGGCGTCGACACGAACTTCTCGACACCCTCGGCGCCCATCGTGTAGCTGAAGTGTGTGTTGCGGAACTCGGCGGCGCCAATGCGCTTCTGCTGTTCTTTGACGCGGCGGCGCACCTCCAGGGCGAGGCGCACCGCCCACTCCAGGTCCTCATCGCTGACCGGCGTGCCGGCATCCGGTTGCAGCAACTTGAGCAGGCCGCTGACCGTCTTGTTGACGCCATTGATGTCGCGGCCGGACAGGGCACCGCCCCAGAACACGCGCCCCTGCAGCACCGACACGCGACTGCGGTTGCGCAGTTGGGTGAAACACTCCGACAGGAAATCGCTCACCAGACCGAAGTGCTCGGTAAAGAGGCCCGGGTTCAGCTTGGGCAGGTCCCAGCCCGGCAAGAAACAGTGGATGCGGTCCATGAAGGCGGTGTCGTTGCGCATCTCGGGCGGCAGCGGACCGAACAGGTGGCCGATGCGTTGCTGGTGCTCCACGTCCACCTCGAAGTTACCCACCATGACCACCGAACCGTCAGCGCGGATGCTCTCCTTGCCGCGCGAGAACTCGCCACTCTCCATGTAGCCCTTCATGATGTTGACCCCGTCCTTCTGGTCGAAGGAGACGCCCGACACCTCGTCGAAGCAGACCACGTCGTACTGACACACCAGGCCGCGTTGGCCGGTGGAGTTGTTGACGAACATGCGGGCCACTGTCGCCTTGCCGCCCGAAATCAGGTGGGCATAGGGTGATACCTGCTGGAACAGGTGCGACTTGCCGGTGCCGCGCGGGCCGAGCTCGACCATGTTGTAGTTGCGCTCCACGAACGGCACCATGCGCAGCAGCAGGGCATCTTTGGCCCGCTCGGACAGGGTGCCCGGCTCGAAACCGACGCTGCGCAGTAACAGGTCGCGCCATTCTGATGTGGAAAAGCCCTGTCGTCCCTTAGCCAGCAGGTCCAAAACCTCGCGCTTGGACAACTGGATGGCGCGAAGAGCGTCGACGCCAAAGGGCCGCCCGCCCTTTTCCTGCGCGATCGAGGCGTCATAACTTAGCGTAATCTCGGCGTAGAAGCCGCCCGTCAGCATCCGTTCGTTGTCCGTGACCATTTCCGGCGTCAGCCGGACATCCGTCAGCCGCAGGCTGGGCAAGGTCGCGACATAGGAGTCGGTCTTCGCGTCCAGACGTGCCGTGACGATGTCGATGATTTTGACCGACCCCGACTCGCGTGCACGCGCCTTGAACAGTTCTTCCTCCCCCGCCTTCACCGTGCGGGAGCCGAGTTGCCGCTGGACGATGTCCAACCCCTCTTGAATCTCCGCCTCGTCGATGGTCGCGCAATAGCGACCGAGCAGGAACTCCACGACATAGGTAGGGACCGGGAACTGCCGGCTGAAGGTGCGGACCAGGTCTTTGCGCACGACATAGCCCTCGAAGGCGGTCGCCGCTTTCCTGTCCAGGTCGTCGAGTTGCATTGCGGATGTCCCCTTCTCGTTCGTCGTTGCGGCCAGCCGAGCTCACCGCGCGCGTAGTCAGGCCATCTTGGCCTGACATCCTCAGGGCTGGAAGCCCTGACTACGCAAGCTGGCCGGGATGACGATCGAGGCGCCGCGTCTACGACCCGCCGACCGTGGTCGCCACCTTCTGCACGACCTCACCACCAGGGCTCAGCACGACCACCACGGCCGCCGAGCCCTCCTGATCGTCGTCGGCAACCGCCAGATTGGCCTTGCCACCGTCCAAGCCTTTCCGGCTAGCCACCAGCGACGTGGATGCCAGCGCCGCCTTGGTTCGGATGTCAACCGTGAGCCCTTCGGCCATGGTCTCCACCTCTACCAGACAGCGCAGTCCCTTCCAGGTCACGGCGCGAATGTCGACTTTCACATCAGCCGCCGCGGCACGCTCGACCTCCAGCGACAGCACGGGCACCAGGCACTCCTGAAGGCTCAAGCCCCCATGGGCATAGTCGATCCCAGCGATGAAACAGGATACGCCAGGCGCGTACGCCACCTGCACCGCGTCGCACCAGCTCCAGCCAAAGGTGAGCGGCGTGCCGTGTGCGTTGTCCTTGAGGACGGCGCAGCGCCCCCATTTCGTCTCGGTCTCGTGCGTGGCCAGCTCGGACTTGGGCAGACCGCCAGGCATCAGGAGCCAGCCGTGATCGGTCACGATGCGCAGGTGCTTCCACCCCGCCTGCTGGAGCTCGCAGATGCGCTCCAGCACCTGGGCCAGTTGGGCGTCGAGGTCGCGGGCAAGCCGCACCCCATGGGCATGGCCATAGTGATCGAGATCGCCGGCCTCGGTCCAGGCCCGGCCCGACGGGTCGCCGGTCTCGTGCGTGTCCAGGGGTTGGATGCCGCTGTCGGCCAGCAGCTTGCGGAAGTGGTGTCCGGAGAGTGGCTTGCCGTCGGCGGCGACCCGCGGCTCGAACCCCTGGTCGGTCGGGTCCCCGGACACCAGGTGCGCAACCGGAGAGCACCAGGCCTTACCGGACGCCGTCACCGACGGCAGGCTGGTCCAGCACGCCGCCAACTCCACCTTGCCGGTGACGGCCAGGCGCTCCTTGAGCGCGACCGCCACGTCGTAACGCAGACCGTCCACAAAGACCGTGCAGACCCCAGCCGCCGGGACGTTCGTACAGTCCGGCGCCTTGCCGGCAGCGCTGAGCCCGCCGGACGCCATCAGGGCAGTCTGCAGCCGCCTGGCAGACTCCTCGATCCAGGGCAGATAGACGGCGCGCAGTGCCGCAGAGACCGCATCGAGATCCGTCTTGGTCTGGACGGCCCCCAGCACCCGGAGCGCCGCGGCATCCACCTGCCACCCGCTGTCCTGGTAGCTCTGGGCCAACTGATCGGGCACCGAACCGGCCGGCAGTTGCGCGCTGCGCGACGCCACCTCGGCCAGGTGCCCCAGGGCCACCCCGAGCGGCGACAGGCCCATGCGCGTCCACAACCAGTCGCGGCGCAGCCCGTGGCCCTGCTCGGCCGCCAGAATGGCCGCGCGCGCCTGGTCAGCGGTCATGGCACCGCAGGCCGCCAGCGCGTAGCGCAGGGCCTCCTCCTTCTGCTCGTTCACCTGGGGATAGCCTGCCAGCTTTGATGCGGCGTCGAACAAATCCTGCTGCGGCGGCGGCGCAACCTTCAGAAGTAGCGCGTAGACCTTGGAGAAGCTCGCGAACGAATCGCGGTAGAGCTCCGCGACGGCCGACCACTTGCCGTCCCCCCGGGCCAGCCGCTCGGCGGCTGCCAAAGGGCCGTCGCTCACCGGATGGAAGCCGAAGTCCGCCTTGCACCGCTTGAGGAACACGTCCCAGCGGGTGCTTCCCCACAGCGCCTGTGCCGCATCGGGATCGTCCATCCATACCAGGAGATCCCGCGTGGGATTCGGTGCCAGCAGGCTGTGCAACCACTCGGCGTTGATCTGGCGCCCCTTCAGCTCTTGCACCGACCGGTCCAACAGGACGCCAGCGGCCAGGGCCTGGCCGAGCGCCTCCTGCGTGGCCTTGTCCTGCGCCACGTCCAGACCCAGGCCGCCGTTCCTGGAGGTCAGGAAGGCATTGATCGTCCAGTCCTTACCATTGAGCTGACTCCAGAACACACCGCGATACTGCAATTCTGCCAGCGGCTGGAGGTCGCGCGGGCAGCTTTCGATGGCGCGCAGGTCCGCACGGCTGATTCCCGGCAGATAGATGACGCAAAGGTGGCCATCGGGCACCAGCTCCGGCAGTTGCCCACCAACCGCGCACTTGAGCCAGATGGCCGGCCCCTGTGCCTGCTCAGGGTTGAACGTGCCCAGTTGCAGCAGACCGGGCAGGTCCTGGCGCAGCGCCGGGAACACCGGCCGCCAAACCGACTCCGCATCTGTCCAAAGAATCGCGGCCGGCCTGGCCAGAACGGAACTGTTGACCTTGGCGCTGGCTGCGAGGCTGTGCAGCAGCGCTTGCTTGAGCGTGCTCATGGTGCCCCCTTGCCCTTGAGCCGCGCGGCCCTGCGCTCAGCCCGTTCGGCGTGCGCCATCGCTGCCGCGGCCACCGCCGCGCAGTAGGCGGGCAAGTAGCCATGCGCATCCGGGCTGGTGACTGCCTGTGCGATTCGGCGAGCCATTGCAGCGGAAACAGGCTTGCCCTGCTTGGGGTACAGCCAACCGCGTATCGTTGCCCGGCGGTCATCGACCAGTATCTTGTGATTCAGGTTCAACACCTTGACCGTTGCCTCCCCTGCCGAAGAAGTAGCAACGACTGCTCCGTCATCGAATGTGAAATGCTGCTCGGCGTTGGGGCGTAGCGGCGAGACGAAGGGCTGGTTTGCGGGGTCATAGTTCTTCTTCGCATGCGCCCCGTATTCGCAAGCCGCCTTGGACTGACTGGGTGGAAAGCACGCCAGCATGTTCTGGTAGTCGATGCTTTCAGCTGCAATGCCGCGCGCCTGCGGCAACAGATGCTCGACATGGCACGACGCCGCGGTGTCTGCGCCCGTTGCCGTACATTCGGCTGCCGTGCGCAGTCGCCTCATCGTGTAGGCGCACAGGTGGAACTGCTCGGCAAGCAGCGCCTGGCGCACCGCTTCGCGCGGAAAGCCCCCACCCTCATAATTGAGGTTCTGTGGCGTTGCCGCGTTATCGGCCTTCCACTGGATAAGCGCTCCCGGCACTGGACCCTTGGCGATCGACCTCATGCCTCATTGCCCTCTGCCAACTCCAGGCTCTGAATGGCACTCTGGGCCTCCAGCACCTCCGGGATATCACCGACCTGGGACCTCAGTCGCTCCAGTTTTACGTGGGCCTCGTCAAGGCGGTCCTCGTCGATGAGGCCTCGCAGATCGTCGAGTGCGGTTTCAACGGACGCGTTGCGGGCGCGCCCCTCCATCAGTTCCTCCAGTACTTCGCCACTGCTCAAACCCAAGGCCCGCTCGGCATGACCCAACAAAGCGCCGTCCTTCAGCAGCATGACCGAAGTGGCCTTGAGTTCGCCCACGACCTGCGGGGAATGCGTGGAGATGATGAATTGGCAGTGCGGGAACGTACGCTCCAGCTTTCCGACTACCTCGCGTTGCCAGCGTGGGTGCAAGTGCAGATCGATTTCGTCAATGAGCACCACGCCCCCGCCCTTATTAGGATTCGCCAGACTCGGGTTGAGTACGCTCAGGCGCCGGGCCAAGTCACCCACCAGCGCCAGCATGTTGCGCTCACCATCCGAGAGTTGCAGCACGTTGAACTCGTCGCCTCCCTTGGTGACGGTCATGCGCAAAAGCGGTTTTCGGCGAACTCGCAGGTTTTCAAACCCGGTGAATGCAGTAATTGCAGTGCGGGCTGCCTGTAGTCCGGGCTCACGATGCTCGGGGTCTTCCGTACGCCGTTCGTTTTCAGCGTCCTCGAAATTCCGGAACCAGATGAAGAATCGCTTGAAGTCTGCACCACCGTGATCCAATGCATCCTGGTAGACTTCATAGGGGTTAATCCGTAGCTGTTCCCTGACGCGCATAGGGATTTCAAGCACGGTACGGTTCACGTCGTAATACACCGCCAGCGGTAGGTTGTCGGATTCGACATGATCCCAAAGGTCCACCACTTTTCTTGCTGCCTCATTCAAGGCATCCAGATCACTCTTGCGAAGCGGATCGGCATATTGCCCCCCCTTGCGATTCTTCGCGATCGCCCACTGCACCTCTCCCCCAGGCAAATGAACCGTCATCGAGATCCGCGCGAAATCGGCGCCGTGCCGAATATCGTCCAGGGCGATCTGCCGCGCCTTTTGAGGACTGCCATTGATCCGCCAGATGAGTTGGGACAAGGCGATGGCCAAGGCGTCCAGTACGGCGGACTTGCCCACCCCATTGATGCCCACGAAGGCGGTGGTTTGCTCAGTGAAGTCGACCCTGAGCTCCGCGATACCACGGAAATTGATCAGGTGCAGGGACAGGACTTTCATGATGATGCTCCGCGGGTGGCGGCTTTCTCGGCCAGCGTCAGATGATGGTCATTGATGCGCTCGCCCTTGAATACTGCGTACCAGGGGGCGCTCGCGACATCCTTGCCGCGGTCCTTGTCCCAACCGATATTGAGTTTGGGCTTCTTGTTGTGGCGCAGGACCCCGGCGGTCATGAAGGGGCGGATGTTCATGCGCACACCGTCGTTGAGATCCGGGTTCCAGCCGCTGGGCTGCTCACTGAGCGGCTTCCAGCGCACGAAGATGTCGTAGCCAACCTTGCCATCAAACTCGCCTTCCAGGATGAGTTCGAGGCGGCGCTTCAGGTCTTGGGCAGCGGCCAGGCGGGTTTGGGCACCGTCCACGGCGTCGCGCACGCCGGCCTCCTGCTGGCGAATCCAGTCGCCCAGGTAGGTGTGGATAAGGCGCTCCAGGTTCCGGGCATTGAGACGGTGGTAGTTCACCAGGGCGCCGAAGCCGTCCTTGAGTCCGTCCCAGACATGCCAAATGAAGGGACGGTGCTGGAAGCGCCTGGCGTGTTGCGCGAAGAACTTGTCGCGCAGCCAGACCTCCAGGTCCTTGCCGGCGCAATCGCTGTCCGCCAGCAGCTTGGCCAGGATGCTGGGCCTCCAACTGCCGGGCTCGACGGTCTCCCAGGCGGCGATGAGCAGGGCCAGCAGGCGGTCGTGGGCGGGCGGCTCACCGCGCACGCAGGACAGGCAGACGATGCCGTCGTCATCCACATGACCGGCCAGGGCTTCGCAGCGGGTGATCCAGGCGCGGGCCTCGTCGGAGAGTTCCATTTCGGCGTCGGTCTCGGCCGGCCAGCGGTAGCCCAGAAGGCGGGCGGCGGCGACTTGCAGCGGGTCGGTGGCGGGCTGGGGGTGGCCGTGGAAGAGCCACTGGGTGGGGTCGTCGGAATAGGGTTTGGGTAGGCCGTGGGGATATATCTTCTGCGCGGCAGACTTCCAGCGGTCAAGGTCAAAGGGGACCTTTATGAGTGTCTTATTCGTAACCTTGACTGCGGCATCAATCGCTTTTACTGCCACCCGATACTCAGGGCTGCTCAGAAACGTGAAGATGGCGGCAATGTTCTCTGGAGAGTCCGGAACGATCGCAGCTCCGTTCTCGTCAAAGTGCTGGCCTTCATACAAGGTTGCAGCAAGACTACGCATCTGAGACAGAAAGACTCCCTTTCGACCCCAAGCCCTGCCACCCTTCACATAGCACGATGGTTGCTGCACCATGTCTCCGGTGCCACCTTCCCAGCGCAAGATTTGCGAGCGCCCCCCGTGGAGGCAGGATTCTTCTGGCGTTCCTTGGAAGTTCACCCAATCGGCATCCTTACCAGGGACCTCCCAGAATTCATGAATAAATCTATTCAGGTCCCCGGTAGACATTCCTTTGAAGGAGTCGGCGTGTTTGCTGAGCAGTTCCGCCGTAATCTCTACGAATGCGATGCGGCTATCTGGATTGGCGCGCAGACCAGCTTGAAGTAAGCGCTGGGGTGGACCTTGGCTTCTGAGCAATTCGGCCTTTTCTTCAATTGACTTTCTTAGCAGGGTATCAATTCCTGATGCCATTTGCGCGGAAGATGGCTTACGCTTTGAAATCAATGTCAGTGTGGCAAGCGGCCCCCTATCCCCGAAGTGCTGCCAAGCTTCTTCGCCGAGCGCCACAAGCAACTCAATGCTCACCAGTTCTAACAAAGTTACTCTGAATTTTTGGTAGCCGCCGAGGAACCACCAGTTTTGGGGACTGACAACTGCTAGGCTTCCATTGGCAACACATAGCTCAATGCCACGCTCCAGGAACACAGTGGCCAAGTCTGTCTTGGACTCTGGGTAGTGGGTATCGCAGTAGGCCTTCAGTGCTTCGTGCTGCTTGCCCCGTGCCAGGTAAGGCACGTTGGTAATGACCAAGTGATACCGCGCATCCAGCAGCCGAGCCGCATCCAGCAGACCGCGCGCAGTCAAAGCCAAGTCCCAGGCGTCGTCGTTCAACTCCTGCCCCGTCCCCCACCGCGTGGTCGGCGTCTCGGCCGCCAAGGCAAGCTCCAGCAGGCCCTTCAGATCGTCGAAACTGGACTTGAACAGGTCGTCCTTCAGGCTGCGAGCCGGGTCCAGCAGGCTACCCAGCAGCGGAGCCTGCGCAAAGCCGGCGTGCAGCAGGCGCAGCTCCTGGCGCAGCAGTGCGGCGTTGGGTTGCGAATCGGGGACCAGCGCCTCCCAGTCCTTGGCGCTGGCCGCCACCTTCAGTCCGCAGCAGGCGATGTTGGGCGCCGGCATGTCGGCCCGCACGCCCAGCGGGTCGCCGTGCTCGTCCGGGAAGCGCCAGGCCGCCAACGCCAAGGCAAAGACCGCGATCTCGACACAGCGGGCGTCGAGTTCCAGGCCGTGCAGGTTGTCGGCCAGCACCGCGTCCACCGCGTCGCGCGCGTTCAAGCCCTCGGCCGCCATGCGCATGGGCACCAGCAGCAGGAAGGCGGCGACCAGGAAATGACCCGAGCCGCAGCAGGGGTCCAACAGCTTGAATGCCTTCAGGGTGTCGGGCCAGCCTTCGAAGGCGCCGGCGGCGGGGGTCCAGCACCGGGGCTGCTGCGTAGTCAGGCCATCCTGGCCTGACGATTCGGTTCCCGCTGCTTGCGGATTGTCAGGGCTGGAAGCCCTGACTACGCCGGCGTAGGCGCAGGCGCTCGCGGTGTTCTGCGTCGTCAGGCCATCCTGGCCTGACAATTCCGTTCTCGCCGCTTGGGGGTCGTCAGGGCTGGAAGCCCTGACTACATAGGCGCAGGCGCCCTGCGTAGTCAGGCCATCCTGGCCTGACGATTGGGTTCCCGCTGCTGGGGGATCGTCAGGGCTGGAAGCCCTGACTACGCAATCGGCGGTCCAGCGCCATGGCCAGTTGGGGATATTGGCCTTGTCCGGATTGTGCCAGACGTAGCGAACCTGGTATTCGTATTCCTTATGCGTGCGGATGATGTGGTTGTAGGCATCGGCCTGCCAGAGGGCACCGCTGAGCCCGAGGCGGCGGTTGATCGCATTCGCGGTAAAAGACTTCCAACTGTGGATGATCTTCGACAGGGGGTTGTCGCCCAAGGGTTCGACTATAACGTGGACGTGGTTTGGCATGACGCACCAGGCGTGCAGCCGATAGCGGTCGCCATCGAAATACTTAAGCGCGTTGGCGACGATCTCGGCGATTGCGGGTTGGCGCAGATGGGAGGCGCCGTAGCCGGAATCGAGCCAGGTGTCGATCTCTTTGAACCTGCGGTAACGGGCTTCTTGCTGAGCCTGGTCGGTCTGCTGGCCGGGTTCTTCGCGGGACAGGGGCGCGGCCCACTGGTCAAGCTTGGATTGGGGAATAGCGTCGGCGAGGCGGCAGACGATATGGTAGACGGCGCCGTTGCAGGTCCAGTGGGGCAGGTGCTCGCCGTGGCCGATGGCGAGGGTCTGTTCGTCCATCCTTATCGTAGTCAGGCCATCCTGGCCTGACGAGTCGGTTCCCGCCGCGTGGGAATCGTCAGGGCTGGAAGCCCTGACTACGTAATCGCAATCGCAAGCGGGGGCGCGGACGAAGCGGAGGTATTCCAGGGGTACGCCGGGGATCGCTACCTTGCGGCGCAACGCGTCCTCGGTCTCGGCGTCGCACAGGTCATCCGGGCTCAGGCGACGGGCAGCCCACCAGGCCCCCAGCGAGTTGTGGAGCAGGAAGTCCACCATGTAGGACTCAGTGAAGAGCTGGGTGACGGCGGGCAACTCGTCCGCGCCGATCTTCACCTCGGAGGCGTTGACTTCGTCTTTGCGCTTGGCCTGCCAGAACTGATAGACCCAGCCCAGGCTGTCGCTGGCCTGGAAGACCTCAGCAGTCAGGTCGGCCAGCAGCCGCTCCAACGCGCGCTGATGCTCCGGCGCGAAGGTCAACTCGAACGCCGGGCTGTGCGGCTTGAACACCTGGGGCAACATGCGCGCGGCGAGCCGGCCGGCCAGTTCCCATTGGCTTTTGGCACCCAGGGCCAGCTCGGGGTGGTGGTCCACCATGTCCCGGCAGTCGTCCAGCGACACCGGTGCGCCGGGCTCCCAGAGCAGCAGGCCGTTCTCGGCGAGGAAGCGGGCGAACAACATCCGGTGCCAGTGCTCGTAGGCCGCCTCCCAGACCAGGCGCCGGACCTCCTGGGTGTCGTCCTGCTGCTTGACGTCGCCGAGCGCGCGGCCATGGGCACGCAGGCGGCGGCGCAGCGCCTTGAGGTCGGCGGTCAGGTAGTCGGGCGCCTTGGCCTCGCCGACGGCGAGCTGCGCCAAGGCGGCGCGGGCGGCCTGTTCGGCCAGGTCGCGGGCGGACTTGACGGTGCTTTCCAGTTGGGTGCGCAGTGGTTTGGGGAGGGGACTGCTCATGGCTCGCTCACCCAATTTTCCACGGTCAGGCCCGGATAGCCGACGAAATCCGCTTCATTGTTGGTAACCAGTGTCAGGCCGAGGCTGAGGGCATGGGCGGCAATCAGACGGTCCATCACATCACGCCGACGATCCTTGACGGCGGCAGCCAATACACCGTAGTGCTCTGCCGCCAAGGCGGGGTAATCGAGAACAGGGACACGCGCAACCAGCCGCCTCAAGGCGCGGGCAGCGCTGTCCCGATCCTCGTCGGCATAGCGCTCGACGCCATGCCAAAGCTCGGCATAGCTGATGACCGACATCACAGCATCACCCAGAGGCAAGGGCGACAGGCGCGCCAGGACCTGCGGCGGATGCCGATCAATCAGGTGGATGCAGATGTTGGTGTCAAGCAGGTAGCGCATGTGTGGGTCTACTCGGCGTCGGGCTGCTTGCCGGAAAAGGCCGACCAGTCACGCTCCTTCTGCTCATGGAATTCGCGGCCCTCGGCCATGAAGTCCCGCGGAAACGCCGCCAGAATTGCCGTAAGATCGCCGATCGTTTCCTGCACGACAGGCCGCACCACCAAGGTGTTGCCAATGCGTTCGATCTCGACCTCCTGCACGGACTCGGCAAAGGCCAGCTCTTTGGGAATGCGTACGGCAAGCGAGTTGCCGCTCTTGAAGATCCGGGTCACCATGAAAGTCTCCGAACGAACCGACGAAGTATATACAGGATATACCAGGAAGGATTACAAAGCCACGGGGCCAGTTTTGAGCTTCTCGCTCAGCAAGGCTTCCACCTCTGCCAGCCAGTCCTGCAACTCGGCCTCGTCGTTCAAGGTGCGCCGCGGGATGGTCACATGCACCACGTTCGGCTTGAGCAACTGCACCGCTGCATGGCGGACGGCATCGAAGCGGCTCGGCAAGGCCTGGGTCTTGGCGACCCAGTGGTCGAGATCGCAGTCGTCCAGCGCGTCCTGAAGCTGCTCCGGCGTGCCCAGCGCGACCGCGGCCAGCGGTGTGAGGTGATGCTTGGTGATCAGGTCGGAGCGCTGCGCGTCGCTGAACCGGTTCCAGTCGGCATCCGCGGCCAGTTGTGCCTGGAGTTCCTGGAAGGCTGACCGGTAGGCGTCCAGCTTGGCATTGAGTGCCTGGCGCAGCAGGTCGACCACCCGGTCGAGCAACGGACGCACCGGGTCTGGCTCAGCCAGCAGACTGCGCTGCGCCTCGATGGCGTCGGCCTCGGCCTTTAGCCCGGCGTAAGGCCCCAGCGTCTTGGCGTGGCGCAGCAGGTCACCCAGCTTGTGCCAGGTCGGCAGGCGCTTGGCGATGTCGTCGGCGGTCTTAACCCACTGCTTCGACAGACCTGCGAACTCGTCGCAGCGGTTGTAAAGCTCCAGCAGCAGGGCGTTACCGGACTGCCCCTCCACGGCCTCGACGGTGTCGAGTTTGGGCGTCCCCGGCGCTGGCGCCACTCCCCCGGACTTGCCGGCCTGCTCGCGCAGTCTGACCAGCAGCACGGGCACCTTGGCTTGCTCCTCCTTGGGCTGGCAGGGTACGCCGACGGCGCTGAACAACTGCCGAATCTTGATCAACTGTGGCGGCGAGATGTTGATCGACTCGCGCTGGAAGCTGGCCTGGGTGAGTTTGGCGCGATCCAGCCCCTTGGCGTCGGCCGGCTTGCCGGTCGCGTCTGTGGCCTTGAGGTGGCCGGCGGCCAGCAGCGCATACAGGGCACCGTCAATGGCGTCGCGCGGCCACCCGTAGGGCGCGCCATCGAAGTGGTCGCGGACCTCGGCGCCTTTCTTACCGGGGCCAATATAGGCGAGCAACCGCTGGCAGACGGGGTGCTTGTCGGCCTCCTGGGTATGGCTCACGGCCTTGAGCGCTTCGCGGTTGCCCTTGCGGGCCTCATCGAGCACCTTACTCCACTGGTCGTGGTCCGCCGCATCGAACTGGCCGAACAGCCGAATGGCGGAGGCCTTCCCCGCACGGCTAATGCGCTCCGCCAGGTCGTTTCCGTCCGTGGCCTCCTGGCCGCCCGCCTGGAACACGCGCACATCGGTAAAGAGTCTGTCCAGCAGGTCGACCAGGTCCTTCTCGGCCGTGCGGCTGCGGCTCTCCATCGAGCGCCGCGCATCCTCACCCTCTCCGGTGGTGGGGGTGCCCTTCTTCTGCAAGGTGGTCCGCGCCGCCTCCAACGCGACGATGGCGTTGGCGAGCTCCGTCTTGTTCTGTGCCGGCAGGAAGACAAACAGCGTCGGGTTGTCGGTGCTCTTGGACTTCGCCTCGGCGATGACTGATTTCTCGTCGGACTGCCAGCCATCCTGAATCCACAGGTACAGGGCACGGTCGTTGTCCTTGGGCAGGGTCTCGTCGTAGGTCGGGTGCAGCCTGCGCTCGACGTTGTCCTTACCCTGGACGACCCGGACCTTCTTCAGCACCTCGCCGAAGCGCCCTTTCAGCAGGTCAGAACGCTTCTGCTCCACGCGCTGCGGAGCGGCCTTGAGTTCGGCCTCCTGGGCACGGAATTCGTCATACCAGGCGCTGGACTCGCGGGTCTGCAGGCGGTACTCGGTGCCACTACCGCCAGCCAAGGCCATGATCAGGCGGTCCTTGTTCTGCAACTCGTTGAGCAGCGAGGGCAGTTGCTTGCGCAGCTCGTTGGAGCCGGCGGTGAGATCCGTCACCAGCAGGTCGGCCAGAACCTCTTCGGTGGCCTTGAGGCCGATGTCCACGGCGGCATCGGCGGGCAGCTTATTGATCAGGTACACAAGCTTGAGCAGTCTTGCTTTCAGCGACGCATCGGCATCGCCCGCGGCAAAGCGCTGGACGTTGTCGAACACCTCTTTCGGCAACTGGGCGGTCGAGACCAGGTTGGCGGCGATCTGGTCGTACAGGAAGTCGCCCGCGACGACGTGACCCAGCGGGGCGTCGGCGGTGGCCAGTACGGCCTCATGCACCACGCGCAGCTGGCTGCGCAGTTGCGACACCGTGCCGGTGGTGTCGATGGTGCGCAACACGCGCTCCCAGAAGCGCCGACGCACCGGCAGCAGCGGGTAGTCACAGGTCATCCAATTTTCGTCCGCCGTGACGTGCTCAAGCTTGGTGCCGTGCAGATGGCGGGAGATCTCGCCCAGGTTGGCGCGCCAGACCTGTTCGATCTGCGGCTGCGCGGTCGGCTTCTTGGCGAGGATGATCTGGCGCGTGACGTTCTCCACATCCCAGTCACCGAGCATGATCGGTACCGGGAAGCGCCCCATCAGCCGCTGTAGGTTGGGCATGCCCGACAGGGCGGATTGCCCCGTGCCGACAAACAACAGCTTGCCCTTGAAGTGCTTGCACAGGGTTTCGGTCAGCTCCTGCACCTGGAAGGCACGCTCGGCATCGGAGCCGATGTATTGCTGCACCTCATCGAGCACGACCAGGGTGAGCGGGAACTTGCCGTCACTCGCCAGTGCCGACTCGATCGCGGTGACCATCTGCTCGCTGCTGATGTCGGTGACCTGCGGGAACTGCGCCTTCACCAGACTGCGAGCCTCCTGCTCGGTGTGGGCCAGATCAGGACGGGCCTTGAGCAGCGCCTTGGCCAGGTCGCCCGACACGTACATGTCCATCAGTTCCTGACCGAGCGTGCATCCTACCTGTTTGAGCTCGGCCTCGACCGCCTCCAGCAGTCCTTCGCGCTTGAGCCACAGCACGAGCTGGGCCTGGTTGTATTGCTCCGGCAACCCCTTGGACTTAAAAACGATTCCGAGCAACGCCAGACGCACCCGGTCGCCGGCGCCCGCCCCCAGCTTGCCGGCCGCCGCGTGCAGACCGCCATGGCGCCGGCCTTGCGTCGAGACCTCTTTGAGGTGCTCGAACACCCCAGTCGGGAGCTTGGCGATGCTGCGCGCCGCCGCGCCGTCGGCGAAGCTGTAGTCCGTCCAAAGGGTACGCAGCATCTTCGCCAGGTGAGACTTGCCACTGCCATAGAAACCGCTGATCCAGACACCGGGCTGCTCGGTCTTCGAGTCCAGGTTGAGCAGGAACTTGTCGAGGATGGTCTCCAGACCTTTCTCGTACTGCCCGTCGCAGACAAAGGTTTCGAGCTCGTAACGCAGGACGGCGGCAGCAGCCTCGGAGTAGTCCTCCGATACCTCTGCCACACCGTTATTGGCTAGACGATTTTCCTTTGGTGGCGTGCTGTAGATGTCGCGATTTAGCATGTACGTCCCGGTTTCTCGTGGTATGTGACGTCCGATCAGTCCTTGGCGAACAATGGCACGGCGAGGTAGTTCCAGCCGTCCCGCGCGTCGAGCAGGCGGTAGCTGTGGTGTTCAGGGTGGTGTTCACCCGGGAAGAAGACCAACAGCCGCCCGGTGACCGACTCCTTGATGCCCTCGACGACGCTCGAAACACGCGCGAGACCGAACAGTGTGCCGACACCTAGCAGTGCGACCACGGTGTCGGGGCCGCTCTGTGCCTCGATTCTGGTCTTGAGCCTGGCGACAAGGTCGGCAACGAATCCGGTCAGCTCGCCGCTCGGATACCCGGCCAAGTCCTCTGGGCTCTCGAAATAGGCATCGCGGTATTTCTGCCCCATCATCCATTCGGGAAAGGCGTTCGTCAGGTCGATGAGGAGCCACTGTTTGCCGGCTTGCTGCGTGGCAAGCGCAAACTCATCCACGTTGGCCCGCAGGCGCAGCTCGTCGGTCTTGTCGTAGACCGCGAAGACGACGCGCTGGATCGCGGCCAGCCCCATCTGCCATGGCACAGTGAGGTGCGCGCGGTAGGCTGCGGTGAGTTTCTGAACCCTAGACGACATGCGCGGCCTCCTGTCTGATGTGTTCTTCCTCGGGGGTCAGATAGTCGGGGAACCTGACTTCCTGGACTCCCCCGGCGTTCATGAATACAAGCAGCCCGCGGTGTGCTGCTGCGTTGGTCAGCGCTGCCAGCTCAGCGGGTGTGCCACCGAGCAATGCCATCCATTGCGAGGAGAACAGCCGCTGACCTGAGCGGCCCTCCAGATGACCAAGGAAAAGACTCAGTGTGACCACCTCAGGGCGCACGTCGGGTAGCGACCTGGTCTTGCGCCGGTGTCCATTCAGGAAGCCCGCGGCAGTCCATGTGCCTGCCAAGTTGCGGGAAAATGACTTCAACGAGGCGCTGCTGAAGCGGTCGGGGAAGGCTTCGGCCACGAATGTTTCCACGTCCTGCGGGGACACCAATGATCCGACGGGTCTGGACAGAACGAAACCCTCGGAAGTCCGCAGTAGCGGGTCTCGGGCCAGGGCGACCGTCAAGGCAAGCAGAGGCTGGGCCGCTGCATCCAAAGGCCAAAGACGCCGAAGCGCCCGAAACAGGGGGTTGGCAGCGTCGAGGCCGTAGAGTGTGGTGAGATGCCTCAGGGACAACTCGCGCGCCTTCCTCGTGGATTTGCCCAGAAGATTGTCGGTGACGATCGCGCAGCCATAGTCCTGCCGCGACGACGACGCTGGTGTGCGCGCCAGTAGATGGCGCAGGTCGTCCAACATCATCGTGCGTGCGGCATGCGGTCCGTTGATGCCGAAACGAAAGCCGAGTCGCGTCAGGAGCACTTGTCGTCGGTCTGTCACAGCGGCTTCATGCTTTCAAGCTTGTGGTCCTAAAAATCTTTCACCACCTTGAGTTAGAGAGGTCGAGGACTACGTCGCGCCGCGCAGTGTCGCAGACGCTATCGCGGGTCTTGGATGCCCGGGCGAGTGATTTCATGGGCTCGGTTGTTGTGGTTACGATGGTCGGGGCCCGTTGTAGCACACGGGGAAACAGTAGGGCTACAACTGAATCAGCCACTCCGCTGCTCCCTGTCACGGATGGGTGCAGTCTAGGCACCGAGGGCTGGCCGCTCAACACCTTCGGAAACCGCCTGTACCAGGGATTTTGAACTAAAATCTGACCCAACACCTCGCCCGAAAACCGTGTTTGCCTCGAACGGTACCCGTGCCCGGGGCCTGAAGAAAGGATTCGCGATTGAGGTCGACGATCGCGAACGGTTCTGCAGCCTTCAGATATCGACCGGTTTTTCCATCGCTGCGCTATGGCTTCGAGTCGATCCCGGTGGTCCAGCGTCCTGCTCAATCGACCGGAGCCGACAGCGACGTGTCTACCGCTATCGTCGATTCCATGCTCTGGCAAACAGTGACCATCACCGTGATCCATTTTATCAAAAATCGCTCGCGCATGATCACCGAACGTGGCAACGCACTGACCCGGGAGGACGAGTGGCGCACGCCTTCGAGATTCAGCGCCGACGACAAAATAGCGCTCTTTCGACGCCTGTTCCGGGGGCGCACCGATGTCTATCCAGTCCGCTGGGAAAGCCCGTCAACCGGAAAGGCCGGTTACGTCCCCGCCTGTGCGAATGAGTGGCGCGCCGGCATCTGCGACAAACGACGCATCAAGTGCTCCGATTGCGGCAACCGTCTACTGATTCCGCTGTCCGACGCCGTCATCTACGACCATCTGGCAGGCAAGTACACGGTGGGCGTCTATCCGCTGCTGACCAATGGCACCTGTCATTTCCTCGCCGTCGATTTCGATGAGGCCGAATGGCGACAAGATGCTCTATTCTTTGTCCAGTCTGGTCACGAATTGGGTGTGCCGGTCGCGCTGGAAATCTCACGCTCCGGCAAGGATGCACACGCATGGGTGTTCTTTGCCGGTACCGTCTCCGCCCGGGATGCACCGCGACTGGGCACCGCCATCATCAGTCACACCTGCGCCCGTACCCGGCAACTCACGCTGACCTCTGACGACCGATTGTTCCCCAACCAGGACACGATGCCCAAGGGTGGCTTAGGCAACCTGATCGCGTTGCCCCTGCAGAAACAACCGCGAGAGAACGGCTGGAGTGTGTTCGTCGATGAAGATTTCCGCCCCCATCCTGACCAGTGGGCGTTTCTGGACTTTGAAAAAACGCAGCTGCCGCAACCGCTGGCCAACCGATTGATTCGTCTTGCTGCCTTTCAGAATCCCGAGCTTTACAAAGCGCAGGCGATGCGCTTCGCCGTGTGGGATAAGCCGCGCGTGATTGGTTGCGCTGAGAGCTATCCGAACCACATCGCACTGCCACGCGGTTGTCTGGACGCCGCGCAAGCCCTGCTACAGGATAACAATATACATTGCGATCTACACGATGAGCGATTCGGGGGT
Source organism: uncultured Thiodictyon sp. (assembly GCF_903946935.1). Classification (GTDB taxonomy): domain Bacteria; phylum Pseudomonadota; class Gammaproteobacteria; order Chromatiales; family Chromatiaceae; genus Thiodictyon. The sequence continues at coordinate 166 of NZ_CAJAXH010000058.1, read as the reverse complement.
GAGGCAATTGACGTGGCGTTCGCTGGGGAACGGTTCACTAAGAAGTTACTCATGTTAGCTCCGGCGATCTATGTATAGCGGCGGCCACTCAGTTGAAAAACCGAGGTCTTCCTGCGATCATGGGCGTCGGATCTTTGGACACCGGTCGCTACCATGAACGAGTTTG